>CAZNGN010000009.1:69703-100598 GCA_964572865.1 uncultured Bacteriovoracaceae bacterium
CCCAACTTCGCGCTGACTTACTGAACTCATTTTGTCTTGATACATAAACTCAATTGGATCTTCGATTGTAATAATATGTGATGCTGTATGACGGTTGATAAAATCTACAATTCCTGCCATTGAAGTAGATTTTCCAACTCCTGTTGCTCCTGTAATTAAAAATAAACCGTTTTTTTGTAAAATTAAATTATTCAACGCCAGAGGTAATCCGAGATTTTCTAGGATTGGTACATCAATTGGAATCATTCGAATTGCTACCGAAGTGTGTCCTCTTTGTTGAAAAATATTTGCACGAAACCTACCTAAAGTTGGAATTTCAAAACTAAAATCTACTTGCAGTTTTTTTTCAAAAATTTCTTTATGTCTTCTGCTCATTACTTCAAACATCATGTCGCGAATTTTTTTAGAATTCATTATTTCAGATTTAGCTCCAACCATTTTACCTGATATTCTAAACAAAGCGGGTCTACCACTTTTAAAGTGCATATCTGATGCTTTATGTTTTAAAAGCGCTCTTACATATTGAAATATTTGCAAGTTACTTGAAAGATCAGTAGTAGATGTATCCTCATCTTTTAGTTGTTTTGGAACTGCATTTGGTATTATTTTTTTTACGGCATCACCCATTTTATCACCTAAGCAGCGTTATGTTTTTTACTAGTTGAGCTGCTCAACTCTTTGACTAAAGCCGCTTTAACAAGACGATCTTCAATTACAACCCCTGCCATTTGTGCAATATAGGTTAAAACTTCATAATCAGACTCTGTAAATTTTCCATTTTTGTTTGTTGTTGGGTTTAAAAGTTCAATACAACCGAATGTATGTCCACGAATAATAATGGGGCAAGCCATTACGTCAGTTGTATGAAATCCAATCATTGAACCTACTGACTTTAAATGAATTTGAGCATTTTCCATTTTAGACATGATTTCGCCAACCTGAGTATTACAGACTCTACCTACAATTCCAGAACCAATTGGAATTGATACTTTTAATAATGTTTGTGAAGACTTGCCTGAAACAGCTCTAAAAAAATAACATTCGTTTGTATAATCAACCTCAAAAAACGATCCTGCTTCTGATGGAAGATTCAACATTGAAATTTTTAAAATATTACTGATCAACTCACCAAATGTTGACTCATCATTAATTAATTTCAACATTTCTTCAGATGCTATCAGTTTACGGTTTATAACAGCAAAACTATCATCCTCCTCAATATCATTTAATTCAATTTCATCTATATCAATCTCGAGTGAATCTTGAACCGTGTTTAGACTTGGTTGTTTCTCTTCAAATAATCTGCCGACTACAGGTTGATTTGGCTCCGAGATGATGATCATTTCTGCATTAGTAAACATTTCTTTAGCAGATGTTGTTGCGGCGGATATTTTAAGCGTGGGTTCACTTTGAACTAATGGTATTGACGGAGGTGGTGGAGGAGGTGTTATAATCACTTTTGGTTCCACTTCTTCAATTTGAACTTTAGATGAAACTACATTTGCTGGAGGTGGCGGGGGTGCCATTGTTGGTTTCAAAGATTCTTTAGCAACTGGTTTTTTGAACTTTTCAGGTAAAGCAATTTTTTGTTTTGAAACATCTACATTAGGCGCAGCGAGAGGTGGTGGCGGTGGCACTTGATGCGGACTTGGAGTTGGTTTTAATTTAGTTACGTTTACACTATTTGTTTTTGGTTTCACAATTACCTCAACAGGTCCAAACGGATCAGCGCCAAAAGGAGGTCTATTGTCTTTAAAAATATCATCTACTTTAGAGCCCGATTCTAAAATATCATCAAATGACTTATTGTCTTTGGACTTACGATCCATAGATATTATCCTCTATAGTTTTCATCGGTTAGATGTAATAAAAACTATAAAAGAATTAGTTAGTAAGAAATTATTGCCTACTATAAACTCATGGCATTTTGGTGTTCGATGTCTGTTTTTAGGTTTTTAACCTCAGAAATGAGCCATTTTCCATCTGCTTTTACAAAAACAGAGTGTTTTTTATTTGTGATCAAATCGTGCGAAATTTGCCCATCAAAGGTGAGGCTTTGTTGTTTATAAGTAAGCTCATATGTAATTGAATATGTATTTTCAGTCAAACTTCTCTCATCATTTACTTTCAACGATACAAACTCTTTTTTCTGAGCAATAAAATATTTTTGAAATGTTTCATCTTTCATGTCTTCTAATACTTTTTTTACTTCACCAGAAGTCAATTCAATTAATTTTTTTCTATCATTAATAGATTGAACACCGAAACTTCTTGAAACATATTCAGAAAGAACATCTTTAGCAGACGATGAATTTATTTTATTCGTGCATGAAAATAAAGTTATTGCCATTGCCATTATTATAAATCCTTTAAGTTTCAACATAACCATAGCTCCTTGCTCGATCTATAAATTCACTTATTTCTTTTACTCGATCTGAGTTACCTATTGAAAAAAGCAACCCTTTACCGTTTTCATTATCAGATTTTGTTACACAAACCGTTTCTGTTTCATATGTATAGTTACTGATTTTCATTCTTATAGCTTTAATATTGTCTACTTTTTCTGTTAAATAAATAAAACAACCGAATTCATTTAAATTACTAATCTGAACTTTATATGTATTCATTCCATCTGAAGCTTCTGTTAAGATTCCTGAATAGAACTTTGGCAAGCCTTCAAACCATCTTCGATTTGAATTGTAAAATGGCATTTTTAAAGTTTTCCAGTTTGAAATTAAATATAAACTTGAAACAATTAAAATAAACAACACATAAAAAGCCAATGCGTAAGTTTTTCGTAATAATACTATGTTTACGTTTACAACAATTACGCTCATTACAAGAGCGAAAGTACTATAAAACGAAAACCATCTTGCTTTTAATAATGCAATCACATTTACAATGGTCCATAATGCAAAAATACTTAGAAAAATTAATAGTTTTCCTTTTGTAAAGTCTGTAAGTTCAAGCTTTATATTGTTCGAACGTTGAACTACCCATAAGTTAAGAATAAACATTGGAATACCTAAAAGCAGGTAGCCGATTTGTTGCTTAATATCTTTGGTTAATCTAATCACTTTCATTTAATAAGAAAGTTCTCCTCGCATTGATTTTTACATGATAATCTTAAACCGTAAGCTTAATAAAAGAAAGAGTAACTATGTCCTCTATTTATGTAGTTGGAATAATGACGGGTACCAGTTGTGATGGCGCTGATGCATCTTGCGTTAAATACACAATTAAAAATAATATAGTCCAAGAACAATTAATAGGTACTCATGCTTCCACCTTTCATCTTTCACTTAAAAAAGATTTATTAAATCTACAAAAAGGCAGATCTACTTTTTTAAGTATGGCAGAAACCGAAGTAAGATACTCACGTTGGCTTTCAGATTTTGCAAATCAATGTGTAAAAAAATATAAATTAAATCCTAACAATTCTTTTTTTGCAATTCACGGACAAACCATATGGCACAACCCTAAAAATAAATATCCGTATTCTATTCAACTTTTAGATCCCAATATAATTGCAGCTAAAACTGGTTTTGTTGTCATCTCTAATTTTAGGCAGACAGATATAGCATTGGGTGGCGAAGGTGCTCCTTTAGTTCCGCTTTACAATATTTTAAAATCCAAATCACTTAATCTTTCAAAAAAATATCCTTTTTCTATTCATAATATTGGTGGAATTGCCAATCTTTGTATTGTCTCTAATCATTCAAAAGAACTCCTAGCTTTTGACACTGGACCTGGAAATACATTAATTGACCTATCCGTTCAAAAGTTTACTTCTTATAAAAAATTTTTTGACACAAACGGTTTAATTGCTAAAAAGTTTATACATACGATAGATGACAAACTAATCAAGCGACTTGCAAACGATGCATATTTTAAAAAATCACCACCTAAAAGCACTGGAAAAGAAATGTTTAATTTAGAATATCTAAATAAATTTAAACATACCGGTGGTGCTTTGGTGGCGAACGCAACCGCATTCACAGCATTAACTATAGCCTACGCATATCAAATGCACGTTCTTAAAAAAGTTCCTAAACTCCAATGTATTTATATCTCTGGTGGTGGATCAAAAAATCCAACATTAATTAAATTAATAAAAAAATATATAAATCTTCAATGCAACAAGCCAATACCAGTTCAAGTTCTCGACAAAGACTTTGGCCCCCCTCAGTTTTTAGAAAGTACTGCTTTTGCTAGACTTGGGTATGAAGCAATTCGTGCAAAACCAACATCTTTGAAATCAGTAACAGGTGCTAAACGCGATGCAATTGGCGCAAGAATTACTACTTCTGATTCTTACTTAGAATTGATGAAAAATATCTTGAAAGCTTAGAGCGTTTTTAATTTCAGAAACTTCATTCACAGGATGAATAATTACTGAATTAGGACCAACTGATTTTTTAATTCTTTCTAATTCGTTTTGAGTACAATCAATTATACAAGGTCCAGTTATTTTAATTTTATTTGAATTAATATTTTTAGAAATTACCGAATTTTGATTTTTAAAATCCATCTTAGTTTCGATTAATTTTTTATAAACTGACGGATTCTCAACAATTTTAAGCTGTGCTTCGTAAAAAGATTTTATATTTCCTAAATCATACCATTCTGTATCTTGAACAAATGCATAACATTTTTTTTCTTTAATTAAGGGATTCACAATTGAGGGTACGAGTTCGCTTACTCCCTCTGGCAATAACTTTACTGCTTTAGAATCGATAATATAATTACCTGAAAACATAATGCCTTTATTTAATTTATTATTTAAACTCTCAATTTGATAGTTTTTTGAAACATTGAATGTTGTATACTTTTCTTCATCCAGTGAACTTTCAAATGGTCTTAAATGCATTGTCATAACTGCGTTGTTTTTAATATGCTGATTAAGCATTGCTTGCCAGTCTAAATTACAAATACTATCACCGTTTGATACAATGACGACGTCATTGTGAATCCATTCTTTTAATTTCCATAATGCTCCAGATGAACCTAAAATTTGTGCTGACTCATCTGAAAAGTGAAATGTGGCATTTATCAATCTACATAAGTCTTTATCTTCTGCTGCATGCACAACAGTATCGGGCAAATGAGACACATTAATTGCAAATTGATTAATTTTTAATGAATTATATATATGAAAAATATTGTACCATAATCCAGGAACTCCACAGACCGTCAGCGCCGGCTTTGCAATACGCTCCGTAAGCGGTCTTAATCTTGTTCCTAATCCTGCTGCTAAAATTATGGCCTTCACAAGATTATATTAGAAGTAATAATACCTAAACAGCAAGCATCTTAATTCATCTAACTCTGGAAATTTTAATAAATTTCTTCGAATATTTTCAAATGTATTGCCAATGAACTTTAAATAACGGACGTCATTTTTTTTAGTATAAAATGAAGCAAAAGAGCCAATGGCTTTGAAGTTACGTTGAATAGACATTAAATCAAAAACTCTTATGAATTCATCTAAATTTGTTTTTGTATGTTCAAGCTTTTCTTTTTGCTTAACATAATATTCAACTAGCTCATACACAACGTCTTCATCTAATTGGTAATATGCATCTCTTAATAATGAGGCAAGATCATACTGAGCGCATCCTAAACGTGCGTCTTGGAAATCGATCATGTACAGCTCTCCACCAAATACCATGATATTTCTTGAGTGATAGTCACGATGGGTAAAGTACCACTCTTGCGAAGACAACTCCTTACATATCCATTGAAAATATGCTTCCAAAATTCTTAATTCGTCATTGGGAATGTTTCTAGCTAAATACCCCCCGTAAAAGTGGGCAAACGTAAAAGCAACTTCCCACATCAGTTTTTCTTCATCAAAGTATAATCCATATGCATCAATTGGAGCGGACGTTCTTGTGGCTGAAATTTGCATTTGTAATAATAAATCAATTGCTTGCTTAAACCACACTAGTTGGTCTTTTTTCTTTGAAACCCTTTCTAATCTTTTTAAGAGCGTTTCATCCCCAAGATCTGAAAGTAAAATTAATCCTTTGCCCGAATCAGAATCTAAAATTTGAGGTACATTTACTTTTAATTTGGCTAAATGTCTTTGCACTTGAAGAAATGGCAATTGATCAGCTAAGTCGCGAAAAGGCTGTAACTTCATAACAATAAATGAATCTGTTTTGGTTTTAACTCTATAATATCTTCGTGAAGATGCGTCTCCCGGAAGCGTTTCAATGATTGCACTTTTTTTCATCCAGTTTTTAATTAAATCCCTATCTTTATTCTGAATTTGAGCTAAATTCATGCATTTTTTTCCTTAATTCTGGTTTTAAAATCTCTCATTATTCTACTTTTTAAAACTGCATCTCTAATAGGTAACATTTTTGAAGTTTCTATTTTTATATTTTCAACTCGTTCATTTATTTCTGGTAAAAAATGAATATTATTTTTAATTAAAGTTAAATGGGGTTCCTGAATAAGCCTTTGATATAAACTTAAGCCACCTCTATGATCATATTTGGCCTTTGTAGGAATTAGTACTGCTTCTTTATCTGCTTCAATATATTCATTAACACCAAAGTCAAAAAAGCCACCAGAATCAAACCACCCTGAGTTTAAACAGTCCACCCGTGTGAATTTTGGCTGTATGGGTAAAATAAGGGTGCTTGACATTGCTTCTTCATTTAAAAGTTTTTCAAATCTTTTTACTGGTAGTTGTTTTTTGATCATTATAAGCGGCGTACTTATTAAAAACGCAAGTTCATTTTCATATTCTACTTGCTCTAAAATTCCTTTAGACAAATACACTACTTTATTTAACCCAGGGTACGCTATCGGAAGGTTTGTTTTTAAAATAACAAAACTAATTCCATCGTGGATATTTTTATATTTTATGTCCGAAGCTGAAATTTTAATTGAAATATTTTTTAAAAGATCCTCAACTACTTTATCTTTCCAAACTCCATATTTTTTTTCTAACGCTTGTGTAAGTTGTTTGGCATATTCTTTTTCAAGCTCATTTGTTACAATTTGAAGCTCTACTTGTTTCTTATTTGTATGAGAGCATGCATTAGCAATCATGATCAATAATACGAAAACACAAACTCTGATTATGTTTTGTAAATAACGAGACATAACTATAGGTTATCAAAGCACAAATATTTTTAAAGTGCTTTTATTTTACATTGAATTCTTTTGCTTAGTTTTGCCCAGCTGGAGCGCGTTGACCAGAATCTGGACTAATCAAACTCTGTAATCCACCATTATCACCACCCATTGCTGATGGATCCGCTTGAGTAGTTGGTGTAGCAGGAGTTTGTTCAGCAGGTGCTGGAGCCGCTGCTTCTGTTGCAGGAGCTGCACTTGGAGCAGCTTGTTCAGTTGAACCTAATTGCTGAGCAGGGGCTTCACCCTTATGTTTTTCAGCATTTTGACGTTCTTCTTCTGAAATTTGGTAATATAAATAGAAACCTGCATAAATTTTATTTGGATCTTTTATAAGGGTTTTATTATTTTCCCAAAGTTTTTTCCATTTTGATTTAGTTCCATATACTTCTTGAGAAATACTACCCAACGTATCACCTTGTTTAATTAAGTAGGACTCTCCTGCTTTATCAATAACAGGATCAGAAGATGGTTTTTCAAATTTTATGTTAGCTCCTACAGAAAGAGTGTTTGCATTTTTTAGTTTATCTGTATTTGAGTCATATAAGCTTTTCCACTTCATAATATCGCCGTATAATTCAAATGCGATTTTCATCAATGTATCGCCTTTTTTAACTGTGTAATCTCCCATTTCACCAGTGCTTGGATTACTAGCAGGTGCTGCAGGTTCTGGCGCAGGCACATTAGCTGCCGTTGCATCGGCAGGCGGCGGAGTTGGAGCCTCAGCTGGAGGAGGTACATCCGCTGGTGGTGGTACATCTGCTGTAGCTTCTGGTGGGGCTTCAGCCGGAGCACCTTCAGGTGGAGCCTCTGATCCATCAGTCTGTGCAGTATCTGCAGTTTCTTCGCCAGGATTTTCTGCTGACTCGTCTGATCCACCAAATATTTTGGAGCAAGCACTCATATATAATGAGAGAGATAAAACTAATAAGAAATATAAATAACGATTTTTTGCTTTCATGAAAGTTCTCCTAGCAATCCTATCGGTCAAAGATTACTTCTTCTTAAAATCGTAACATTATTTGATGATTTGTAGACAGGCAGTAATTGCCTATGGGTAAAAAAGAATGGGAAGTGTTTTTTGAATTTCTTCCATTTTACTTTCTTCTTCGGGATTAAATTTAATATCCCAGCCTGTATTGGCAGCATTCGTATGCTGTTTCCACATCGATTTCTGGCCATTATAGAAGTTGTCCGCTTCAAATCCAGTTTCTGGCTTAAATATATAGAGAGAGTATCTAAAAAACTGGTGTTCCGTCTTTTTACCGTCTTTTACCCATTGTCCTTTAAACAAATGATTACAAACTGCTCCAAAATAATCTGCAATTTCTATGAATGAAATCGAATTACAATGAAATGAATTATATTTTAATTTATCTTCGTGAAACCATAAAAATGTAATGAATTCATTGTCTAGTTCATTTTTCTTTGCAGGACCATTCCATCTTAAAAAGTACATTGGAATATTCTGAAACTTAGATTTAATTTGATACAAGTTGCGCTTAGACTTCTCTCCCCCAACATAAATTTCGGATGACTTATCAATTTTATCATTTTTATTAACAGTTAGTTTATAACCTACAATTTCCACTTTAAAATGATCGCTATTATTTTTAAGATTAAACGATGTCGTAATTTTATCAGAATAATTAAGTTTATGTTCAGTTGATACGTCTTTAGATTTTAATTGTTTGAACTTTTTGCCTTCAAATATTTTGGAGATTGGCATTGTTGTCGTATCAGTCTCTTCATACTTAGCGTTTGCTATGCTTGCAAACAACAAAAACAAAATAACGAATACTTTAAACTTAAACATCCGATTAAAACCCTGGCAAAAACAATTCTTTTTGATCTAGTTTGTCAAAAATAGCTTTACCAATTTCTTCAAAATGTTCTGAGTGTGTTACGAAATCAAAATCATCTGTATTGATTGTTAATACTTTTCCGTATTTATAATTTTTTGCAAAATCGTCATAGTAACGATTTAAATTAACTAAGTACTCATCTGGAATACTATTTTCATAGGAACGTTCACGTACTCTTTTTTGAATGTTCTCTTTTAAGCGTGGAAGACTTTTTTGTAAGTAGATCATTAAATCTGGTGGATTTAAAAATTTACACATTTCTTCATATAAGTCTAAATAGGAACGGTAATCACGCTCTTGCATCATTCCGTTTTCATATAGGTTGCGTGCAAATATATGCGCATCTTCATATATGGTTCTATCTTGAATTGCGCTATTCATAGAATTATTAATAAACTGATGTGCTTTGAATCGAGAGTTCAAAAAGAAGATTTGAATGGGAAACGACCAACGTTCCATATCTTTATAGAAGTCCGCTAAGTATGGGTTATTATCAACTGCCTCGAAATGAGGTTCCCAATTATATTTCTTTGCAAGCATCTTAGTCAGAGTTGTTTTACCTGTACCGATGTTACCTGCAACCGCAACAAACAGCCTAGGGCCTTTGTTAGCAGCCGTACTTGGCTGTGAATATGACTGAGCCTTTGAGAGGCTGATGCCGATCTGAGATGTGTTCATACTTCCTCCATCAAACAATACTTAGAAGCTGGCTATATATTTTTGGTTATTCGTTTCTGAATACTCCGTCAAACTGCGGCGCAACATAGCAGCGCGTTAAGTCTATAGTCCCAACTTTTTTTCTAACTCATCTAGTATTTCTTGGGATTGCTTTACCAGCGGATCCCATCCCTTTGTCTTTAGTTCCTCAACAGAAAGTTTTTTGGTTCTACTTACAAAAAGACTTAAATACTTTCGAGTCATCCAATCGCTATTTGTTTTTTTATAATAAATCATACCTAATTCATAATTTATATAAATATGATCTAAATTCTTTTCTTGATCAGCTCTTAAAACATCAATGGCTTCTTTTACTCTATTTGTATTAATAAAATATTTTGATTTTAAGATTGTAAACTTTTCTTGATCTTTAATACTAACATTTGCGCTTTTTTGAATTAATTCAAACGCTTGTTCTGTTTGACCCATCAATATATATAAATCAATTAACTCAAGATATGCGGATTCATTAGCAACATCACTTAACAGCATTTGTTTTAGTATTTTTTCTGCATCAATGTATAATTTCTGTCCAATAAAACATTTCGCTTTTACTTCTAATACATCTATATTGTCTTGATCAGCTAACGGAATTTTATCTATTTCTTTTATACAATCCGAAAAGCGCTCAACTTCTAAAAGCAGTCTTGCCTCTTGGTAACTTTGAAATGCTTGGTTTGTAATAAATTGCTCTAAATAAAGCTTTCTTTTTTCAGTTAAAGCGCTCGAAGATTTACTATTTTTTGTTTTAGCAATGTATTTATCGAGCAAATCAATCGCAGCCTTTCGGTTTCCACCAATTAATAGCGTTTTTGACTGTTCAATTTCATTTTGATTTTGCTTCATTTCTGCTGAATAGGCGTTTGCATTAGTAAAAAGCAAACAAACTAACAAAGAACTGTTCGTTGCGTAGAGTTTCAGCTTGTCGGGCGTCAAAAATTTAGACATAATTTTTCACAGATGATTAGATCGAACACTTCTTTAAATGTCAAAAATTTGCACCGAATCATTCTGCTGATTACGCTGTGTTTTTTTTCAATTGAGCGGCCTTATATTGCACTAGCCCAAGATGATTCTGTAAGAAAAGAAATTGAAGCAGAAGAATTCATGGTTACAGTGAAAAAAAAGAGTCGATCTGGTCGTGTGATTTTATTTACTGGATATAAATCTGAAAATCCAAAAGTTGGAAAAATTTTATTACTTAAAGAAGGTCCAACTGAAATAGCTGCTGTTCGAGTTTTAAAATCTTACCACGACAATCGCTTTGCCGCTAAAAACGTCTTACCTTTTCAGAAAGTTGAACTCACAAAAGAATATCGTGCCCTTAAAAAAGTAGGGGAAAAGTACATTGAAATGATTAAAGAGCGCGAAAAAAGAATGGTTGATCCTGACAGGATGAAAACTGATGATGAGCTTTCAAAAGAAGTTTCTCCTGAAGATTCAGAATTAGATCGGGGGATTCCAGCAAAAACACAACCTCAAAAGCCTTCAGATGATTCAGAGTCTGAGCGTTTAGATTCACCAATGCAAACTCCTGTTGAACCAACAAATTCAAAGTCAAACTCACCAAAACCATTATTTGATGCTAAAGGAAACGAGTTAAACGGCGAAGAACTCGACCCAACCGAAGAGGATGACGACTACGATACAGATCCGTTTAGCGATACATTTTTACCAATTGAGCCCCACGCACACGCGCTCAGTTTTGAATATGGTTCTTTATTAAACTACGATGTACTTTATAAGCCCACAAATTATAGTGCACTAGGTTTCAAATATTCTTATATCTTATCTCGTTATTGGTTTTTAGATCAAAAAAACATTCAAGATTATGTAGCGTTTGAAGCGGGTATCTTTTTCTATTCAGTTACTGCATATCGCGCACCCGAAGATACTGTAAGTGTATTGCCAATTTTATTAAGTCTGCGTTACAACGTAAACATCGGCGAATACTTTTCACCTTTTGTTTATGGTGGATTTATGAAAAACAATGTCACTTCTGTTTCTTCTCCTTCGGTTGGTGCCGCAAGCTTAACCAAAACAGTTCCAGCTCTTGGTTTTGGCGCAATGTTTAAGTTAGGGCCTGGTTGGTCGGTGCGTACTTCAATAGGCCTTGAGGGTTTTGCTGCCGGAATCATGCTTCGATTTCAGTAATTGCAAGCCGAACAATAGTGTCGTAATTTAAAACAATGATCTTACGCTTTATCACGTATACATATATTATAATTTTGGTTGGATGTGGAGTAAAAGCCAGTCCTCAGCCCCCCTTAACTCCTGAAGAACAACTTCAGTATGAAAAAGAGCAAAAAGCGAAAACTGAAAAAAGAGAAAAACAACTAAAGGCGATTGCTGAACGAAATAAAAAACTTGAAGAAGAAAAAGCTGCTAAACAAAATCAATCGAATGGAAACTAATTCTTTTAATTTCAAAAATCTTAAAGGAACCAAATCGCTTTATTGCGAAAAATCAAACTTAAACATTCTTGCAAAAAAATTTGGAACACCACTGTATGTTTATAGTAAAAAGGAAATTGAAAAGAGAATATCGACCATTCAAAAATCACTTCCTAAAATTGAAATTTATTTCGCAGTAAAATCTAATTCAAATTTACATATATTAAAAATAATGAAAAAAATGGGAGTGGGTGCTGACATCGTAAGTGGTGGCGAACTGTTTCGAGCAATCATGTCAGACATTCCTTCCTCAAAAATAATTTACTCAGGTGTTGGAAAAACGAATCAAGAAATATTAGAGGCTTTACTTGCTGAGATAAAGTTCTTCAATGTTGAATCAAAAGATGAACTGATACGAATCAATCAAATAGCAAAAAATTTGAACCGCAAAGCAAATATTTTATTACGTTTTAATCCAAACATTAATGCAAAAACACACCCCCATATTTCAACAGGCCTTAGAAAAAATAAATTTGGACTTTCTTCTGAAGAGTTAAAAGTTTGTTATTCTTATTTGCCAACCCTCAAACATGTTCAAGCTAAAGGTTTAAGTTGCCACATCGGAAGTCAAATTACAGATTCAAAACCATTAAAAGAGGCGTGGACAAAATTAAAATCAGAAGCAACCCATGCTCCTTTTCGCGTGACCCACCTTGATTTGGGCGGCGGTTTAGGAATTTCACAAAACGGAGAAAAAGTTCTTTCGTTAAATCAATATACAAAATTAATTAAATCTGTTTTTAAAAATACGAACTATCAGCTGATGCTAGAGCCAGGTCGTGCACTCATTGGACCCAGCTGTGTTCTGTTGACAAAATTAATTTCTGTTAAAAATAGAAAATCGCAAAAATTCTATATTGTAGATGCTGCAATGAACGATCTAATTAGACCTTCTTTGTATGGCGCCATTCATCCGTTTCAAAAAGTAAACATTAACCAAAGAACAAAAGCACATCGCGCTACGATTGTTGGTCCTGTTTGCGAAAGTTCAGATACGTTTGAAGTCGGAGCAAAAGTTCCTGAATCAAACTTTGGTGATTTGTTTGTTTTTTACAATTCAGGAGCCTATGGCATGAGTATGTCTAGTCAATATAACTCGAGACCTCGTGCTGCTGAAGTTTTAATTGATGGATCTAAAGTAAAACTGATTAGAAAGAGAGAAACCTATGCAGACCTTATCGCAAAAGAACTCTCTTAGTGGCGTTATTACAGCGCTCATCACTCCGTTCCTAGATGACGGATCGATCGATTGGCAAACGTTTGACAAACTACTCGAGCAGCAAATGAACGCAGGTGTTGCAGGCGTAGTTATCAATGGTACTACAGCCGAATCACCAACTTTATCTCCAGCAGAACGTCGTCGCTGTATCGAATATGCAATTCAAAAATGTAAATCATCGATGTTAGTAATTGCAGGAACTGGTACCAACAATACAGCTGAGACGATTGAATTTACTAGGGCTGCAGGAGAATGGGGGGCTAGCGCTGCTTTGGTAGTTGTTCCATACTATAACAAACCAACGCAAGCCGGTTTGTTTGCGCATTTTTCAAAAATTGCGGACATCAGCCAAATTCCCATTATTTTATACAATGTTCCTTCTCGTACCTCTGTGGGTTTAACAGCAGAAACCATCGCTTCTCTTTCATTACATGAAAATATAATTGGAATTAAAGAAGCTACTGGAGATCTGACATTTTTAAAAACAATTCAAAAAGCAGTAAGTAAAAAAAGAAAAACGAAATTCTATTATCTTTCTGGCGATGATGTAACCTTTTTACCTTTTTTAAAAGCCAAAGGTGACGGCATCATTAGTGTTGCATCTAATTTACTTCCCAAACTCACTAAGTCTATTTATGCAAATTTTGCGAATAAAAAACCAACAGAAGCAAATCAAACTTTTAAAAAATTGCTTCCTCTTTTTAAAGCTCTTTTTATCGAATCAAATCCGGTTCCTGTGAAAACATTGATGGCAAGAAGAGATGGCTTTTCGCCTTTTGTACGATTGCCATTGGTTGGTATTTCTCAAGAAAACAGTGATAAGCTGTTTTCTATTTGGAGTAAGCTCTCAGAAAATCTTCAAAATGATCGATTTGAGAAAATTAAAAAATGAAAGTTCTATTAATTGGTTCAACCGGAAAATTAGGAAAACTCATTTTAAAAACGAATCTTTTATTTTGCGGAAAACTTTCTGCGCAAAATAAAGAACGTTTCGTAGAATTTGCGCTCAAGTCAGACATTATTTTAGATGTTTCTCATCCTGGAGTAACTGTAGGTTATTTAAAAAAACTTACTTCGATGAAAAAAAGAATTCCCTACGTCGTTGGTTGTACGGGTTGGACAAAGGGACGGTTAAGAATTTTAAATGAATACTCAAAACGTGCACCTATTTTAGTTGCTCCTAACTTTTCTCTTTTAGTTCAGTTACTTGCAAAATTTTTTAATGAAAACAGTAAACTTTTTTCTGAATTTGGATACTCAATTTCGATTGAAGAAACTCATCACATACATAAAAAAGATAAACCAAGCGGAACGGCTGTTATGTTTGCAGAAATTTTCAAAAACTCTGGTATCAATCCAAAAATAAAAAGTAATCGACGCGGAAATGAAATTGGAACGCACGAAATCGTAATTTCGGGCAAAAAAGATACTCTTTTGATTAAGCATGAAGCATTGAATCGAGAACTTTTTGCTGAAGGTGCTACGTTTGCAACGCGTTGGTTATTTCAACAATCTAAAAAATGCCGATCTGGCCTTTTTTCAATGCAAAACGCCATACAAAAAACTGTTTAGAATTCCTGTGTTTTTTGAGATAATTTGGTCTACATTGATTGCTAGTTAAAGGAGAAAACTGTGAACATTTACGTATGCTTAAAACAAGTACCATCAACTGAAACTAAAATTAAAATTGCAGCGGATGGAAAAAATATTGATTGGACTGGCGTGAAGTCGATCGTGAGTCCCTATGATGAATTTGCAATCGAAGAAGCTCTTCGAGTGAAAGAAAAAAATGCAGGATCAACTGTAACTGCAGTTTGCATGGGCCCACAAAGAGTTCAAGAAGCACTACGTACTGCTCTTGCTATGGGATGTGATACTGCCGTTTGGATTGAATCAGGCGATGATTGTGATAGCTTCATGACAGCTAAAGCGTTGGCAGCTGCTATGAAAAAAGAAGCTCCCGCAGATTTAATTTTCACAGGCAAGCAAGCCATCGATGATGACAACGCACAAGTAAGTCAGCTCACTGCTTGTTTTATGGAAATTCCTTACATCACAGTTGCATTAAACGCTGAATACGGTGCCTCATCTGTAACAGTAAAACGCGAAACAGAAGGTGGCACGCTAGAAGTGGTTGAATTACAAAAACCATGTTTGATTGCTGCTCAAAAGGGAATGAATGAACCAAGATTTGCATCATTACCAAATATTATGAAAGCTAAAAGCAAACCGATTAAACAATATAAACTAGCTGATTTAGGCGTTAGCGAATCAGACCGTAAAGTTAAAATTACGGGCTTGCAATTACCTCCTCCAAAACAAGCAGGTAAGAAAATCGCTGGCGACGCTGCTACACAAGCAAAAGATCTTGTGAAAGCGCTTAGAGAAGAAGCAAAAGCTTTATAATTTTTAAATTTTTAGGAGAATCAAATGGCAACTATTTTAGTTTATGCTGAACATAAAGACGGAAAAGTAAAAAAAGTAACTCATGAGTTAATTGCAGAAGCAACAAGATCTGGCGCAGAAGCGGTAGCATTCGTAGCTGCAGCCTCAGGCGTAGATGCTCTTGCAAACGAACTTGCTTCTATGGGAGCAAAAAAAGTTTTCACAGCAACCGGTGACAACGTTAAAATTTACTCAAACGAAACATACGGAAAACTTTTTGTAAATGCTGTGAAAGCTGCTAATCCACAAATCATTTTAATTCCAGCAACTGTACAAGGAAAAGACCTAGCTCCGCGCGTTTCTGCAATGTTGGGCGTTGGCCTTGCTTCTGACTGTACAAAAATTAAAATTTCTGGCGACAAAATGACGGCAACTCGTCCTGTGTATGCAGGTAAAGCTTTGGCAGACGTTGAGTTTGTTGGAAACGGACCATACATGGCAACCGTTCGTCCAAATGCTTTAGCTACCGGACCTGTAGCACAAGCGTCGGCCGCAGCAACTGCCGTTTCTAGTGATATCGGATCAGTACGCTCTACTGCAAAAGACATTGTTAAATCTGCATCTGCAAAATTAGATGTTACGGAAGCAAACATTGTTGTTTCAGGCGGTCGTGCTATGAAAAACGCAGAAAATTTTGCAATTTTAGAAAAATTAGCTTCTGCTCTTCCAAATTCTGCAGTGGGAGCATCTCGTGCAGCAGTGGATGCTGGATACAGACCACATACAGATCAAGTGGGACAAACAGGAAAAGTAGTAAGTCCTTCTCTTTATATTGCTTGCGGAATTTCAGGCGCGATTCAGCACTTAGCAGGAATGCGTACTTCTAAATGCATCGTTGCGATCAATAAAGATCCAGAAGCACCTATTTTTCAAATTGCTGACTACGGAGTTGTAGGCGACTTGTTTGAAGTCGTTCCTGTGCTCACTGACGAAGTCAAAAAAGCATTGGGTTAAGCTAAAAATTTAGCAGTACCAAGCTGTAAAAAACACGCAGTACTATTTTAGAAAGCGAGAACCAGGATGGCTATCTCTTCATTTATCTTTTTAGCAATTTTAATTGCTGCTCACATTTTCTTTATTCAAAAAGCCAAAATGTTATTGGCTCTAGCCAAAGCATCTAAGGGCGCTGTTTGGAACGGCAACCGTACAGACAGAATGTCTGAACGTGTGATGACCACACTTTCAAATGTACTCGGACAAAAAGCAGTTCTTCGCAAACCTCTTGTGGGAATCATGCACTCGTTTATCTTTTGGGGATTTTTAGTTATCACCATCGGAACGTTAGAAGCATTTTTATATGAATTATTTCCAAACATAAATGGGGGCAAAGGTTTTAGTTTAGAATTTATTGGCAACACTCCATATGCAGCTTTCGTTGCTGTTGAAGACACCTTTCATTTGTTAGTTCTCGTGGGAGTTTTATTTGCGGTTTTTCGCAGAACTGTGCTTCGTCCTGAAGGATTAGGAAAATCTTCAGATGCTTTTATTATTTTAACTATCACAGGCTCTTTAATGCTCTCCTTAATTGCAAAACATGCGTTTGCAATGATTGGTGAGCCCGCTTGGTATGATCAATACTTTTGGTTTTCATCACTTGTAAGTAAATCATTGTTGGGCCTAACCCTTTCGCCAGAAACTGCACACACCATTTCTACTGTGTTTCGCTGGCTACATCACTTTTTAGTTTTAGGATTTCTAATGTACATCCCAACCAGCAAGCACTTGCACGTTTTAGCAGCTGGTCCTAACACCTTCATGAAAACGTTAGACACAAACAAAGCAATGAGAAAAATTGTGTTAGATGCTCCTGATGCAACAAGTTTCGGTGCTTCAAAAATCACAGACCTTTCATGGAAAGACGCTTTAGATTACTATGCCTGTACTGAGTGCGGACGCTGCCAAGACGCGTGTCCTGCATGGAATACGAAAAAACCTCTTTCACCTAAAAAAATCATTCACGACTTAAAACATAATTTGATGGATCATTCAAAGCTCGTACTCGGCGGAAAGCCCGAAGAAATTCCTGCTATCATAAATGCAGAAGTTTCTGAAGATGTGATTTGGGCTTGTACTAGCTGTCGAGCTTGTGAATCAGAATGTCCTGTATTCATCGAACATACTGACAAAATTTTTGAAGTTAGAAGAAATTTAGTATTAATGGAAAGTAAATTTCCTCCAGAACTTCAAACTGTTTTCAAAAACATTGAAAATAATTTTTCACCTTGGGCGATGTCTCCAGAAGATCGAGATAAATGGTCTGAAGGATTAACTGTTAAGAAAATGGCAGATGTTGCTTCTAGCGGCGAAACCATCGATTATTTATTTTGGGTTGGCTGTGCTGGCAGTTTCGACGATCGTTCGAAAAAAGTTTCACGAGCACTCGTAAACATTATGAATAAAGCAGGGGTTAAATTTGCTATTTTAGGTAACGAAGAAAAATGTACGGGAGATCCTGTTCGCCGTATGGGTAACGAATATCTTGCTCAAATGCTCATCGTTGAAAACGTTGCTAACTTAAATAAATATAATGTGAAAAAAGTGGTAACCTCATGTCCTCATTGTTTCAATGCAATCAGAAATGAGTGGAAAGATTTTGGCGGTAACTACGAAGTCATTCACCACACACAATTGATTTCTGATTTAATGAAATCAGGAAAAATTAAACCAACCAAGCCAGTTGAAAAACAAATGACGTATCACGATTCATGTTATTTAGGTCGCTGGAACGGAGAATACAACGCTCCTCGTGCTATTTTAAATCAAGTTCCTGGCATTAAGTTAACTGAAATGGCTAAGAACTCTCAAAAAGGAATGTGTTGCGGAGCTGGTGGCGGCAGAATGTGGATGGAAGAACATATTGGCGATAGAGTGAATGTTAAGCGCACAGAGCAAGCATTAGAGACAGGTGCCACTACAGTTGCAACCAATTGTCCATTCTGTACAACTATGATAACAGATGGAGTTAAAACAAAAGACAAATCTGAAACTGTTGCTGTGTTAGATATTGCTGAAATTGTAGAACAATCGATTTAAAGAATTAGAAAAATAAAAATCGTTGATACGATCGGCACACTACTTCAGCATTAATGTCCGTTAATTTGAAAACTTTGAAAACAGAGCTAGGCTTACTTTCTTTTGCAATTCCTAATACACTACACTCTTGCACTGAAGCACCTTGATCATCTCTGTATTTTACACAAAGCATGTTTGTATCTTTTAACCAACCTTCTGTGAGAACATATTGATTTAATGAAATTTTTTCTGTAGCGACAATTTCCTTACTATTTTTAATTTTTACTTTTGCTGGTTCTGTCATTCCAAACTCTTGTACCAGACATTTCATTGCGTAGTATTTTGTTGAAGCAAAGACATTAGCTCCAACCAATAAGAATAATGAAACTCCCAAAAATAGATGTTTTAATTTTAAAATTTTCACAAAATACTTATATCAATATTTGACTTACTGCGCAACAATAACCTGATAGATTTTATACATTATTTGGCATTAAAGCTTATATATTCGAGCTAATTGTGTTATTGTCTATATATATGCGTCTTTTTAGAAGCTTTACCTTCGTTATATCGTGTTTTATAGCCACAAATTCGTATGCTTCTTATAAACCTACTGAACATCTTCTTTCAGGCACTAAAGATATCGCTAATTCTGAAAGTCTTACAATTTTAGGAATTGGATCAGCATTAACCCTTTCTGCGCTTTATTTCGATCATTCAATTCGAGATCACTTTCACGACCAACATACAGATGACTCTATTTACAAGCTTGGTAATAAGTTTTTTGGAGAAGGCTACTTTGGATCAATCATAGGTCTTTCATCTGTAGGCTACGGTTTAATTGCAGATAACCCTCATCACCTCAACGCAGGCGAGGCACATTTAGAAGGCTTGTTTGCAACTGGAGTTTACACCTTTGCACTAAAATATGCCATACAAAGGCCAAGACCTGCTGGAGGCTCTCGTCAATCGTTTCCGTCTGGTCACACATCAACCATGTTTGCCACTACAGCTAGCATTGTAGATTTTTATGGATGGACTTGGGGAACGCCCGTTCTAGCAATTGCAATGTACACAGGATTTGGAAGAATTTACTCTGATGCTCATTATTTATCAGATGTACTTTTTGGAGCAACTTTAGGTGCCGTAGTTGGGCACGCTTATTCTATACATCATAAACAAGCACTTGCAGATGAACAAAAGGCACAATTTCAGATTGTGCCTTTTTATGATTCTAAAAATGAATTTGGAGCGCTGTTCAGTTTGAAATATTAATGCACATATTGCATTACACTGTTTGCAATTCGAACCAAGTCAAAGTTTAAACTTGCTCCAACTGGACCGCCATCGCGGTTTGCACGAACAGGAAAGAAATCAATACCCAATCCGATTCCTGGGCCAAATCCAAATATAATTGGTGTTGCTGAAGCAATGAAAATTCCTTGTGGTTGCCAGTTAATGCCAAGACCAGCAAAAGACATATACATAGAATCGTTAAATTGAACTCCGAATAATGTTACTTTCAATCCAACCAAAGCTGTGTGGTACATGTCGAGATCGGGAGCTTTTTTCTGACGAATGCCAGCTGCAAAATGGATGGCAGGACCTTTGAATCCTCCTCCGCCGCTTTTTTCTTCTTCATTCTTTTTAATATAGTCTTCAAGACCTGCGAATGCGTTAATAGAACACAATAAAGTTAGTACGATGATTAGTTTTTTCATAATAAATTAAGGTTAATTTAAGCTTGTAAACAATCAACTAAAAAGTGTTGAGTACTCATTCAGCGGCTTTAGGTTTTTCTTCAGATGGTGTTTTTTCTTCCCATGGAAACTTTGCAAACTGCTCTGCATAAGACTTTTGTGAATCATCGTCCATCGAGTTTGAAACCATATTCATAACAGAGTCTCGTGTGTGAAGCTTTGGTACAGTTACCCCTTCAGCAACTTTATATGCTTGAATATGAAATCGATATCCGCCCGAAACTAGGCGTTTTGTATTTTCATTCATCATCAATTCGCCAGAAGCTAAAATTTGAGCATAATATGCTCTAAATTCTCGTGGCACATTATCTTTACCTTGTTGAGCTTCTGGATCGTGACGATGAACTAGCTCATGATACATAACCGAACATGCTTCATAATTAGTTTTCAATACCTTATCTAGATAGATCGTTTTATTTGACGAAAGATACATTCCATTCATCGTATTGTTTTGAAAGTATTTTTGATTTCCCACAACAGAATCGTTTTGCATTTGTGTTTTTTTAAGCTCTTTATAATCCATGAAAGAAAGTCTTGTGTGATTTGATTTGATAGCATTATCTAAAACAAATTTTTTAGCAGACTCTTCACATGACATAATTGTTAAACAATTTTGCCAAAGTTTCTGTGCTTTTTCTTGAGTTGATCCTTGTGGAATTTTTTCATCAATGATTTTTGAAACTGCTTCTGCATCACACTTTTCTAGAGGCTTTTGAACGTCTTCTTCATATATGTTCGAGGATGCCTCTAAAGAAGTTAAATATTTAACAACTTCAGAATCTACTTCTTCGTGTCTATGAATTTCAGTTACGTTTTGCTTTGAGCATGCCTGTAAAGCGGATAAAGCTACTATAATGAATATAAACTGAAAACATTTCATTAATTCACCGTAATTGCAGGCATAACCTCTGCAGTTCCTTGAAAAATGTTTTGTAGGTTTTTTAATTTAAAATTAGTTCCAATTTCTGCTTTTGTACATGTCATTACCAATGGCATTTCGCTTGATTTTAACACTACGATATCTTTTGCCTCAGAATATTGATCAAACACAATAACAGAGTTTTTCTCTAAAAGATTTATTGTTGTAAAATTAAATACACAATAATCCTTAGTGATGTTAACTTTTTCTTCCTTTACAATATTTCCCTCTTGAAGAACGAGTTTAGATTTTACGTTTGAATGTCTGATGAGTACATTTACAACGTTGTAATCTATAGGATCAACCATGATTGCAGGCTTTAGCTTCGGGTCTTGATATTTTGTTTGAAACAAATCACTTAACACCATTTCGCCCTGCTGATCCTGATTCGATTGCTGGTTTTGACCAGAACCATTTTGCACGGTTTCTTGTGATTTTTTTGCGCATGAAATCGACATAGCTGCAAAAATAATTATAAACGTAATCGATATTAAAAGCTTATTCATCAATACCTCTATTTAGTTTTCACCTTGCAGCTAATTTCTTGATGCGTGTAGAAATTATTTGCATACTGTACGCTTTCAAGATGACTATCAAAAGCGACCGTAAACTCTTGTTCGTGATCTAGTTTAATTGAATCAAGCATAATAAAAACAATGCCATCTTCTTTTAAACTGATTGGACCTGCGGTTTGAGGCGCTTGCCCAACAAATACAACCTTTTTAAGAAGTGTTTCGTTGTCAAAGTTATGGGTAAAGTTATGTTTTGCTAGAACAAAATTCATTCTGCCGTGATCTTGTACGTCTGCATATGATGGCAATACAGTTAACACTACAAATCCGTTTGAAGTACGATTCAGCATAATTTTTGAATCACCAGAAAATACATATTTTTCTTTATCTTTTTTATTTAGTTCAAACGCAGTATTTACATTATAGCCACTTGGATCTGCTTCATACCTAGCTTTAGAATTACACTTTAAGACCGTTACATCTGCTGAAGCGATTGTTGAGATTGCAAAAATACTAACTAAAAATAATTTAAACTTCATATAATACTTTCTTACTAATTATTATTAAAAATAGTTCAGACTCATAAGCAAAAATACTGCCATTTTATAAATCGCTTTTATGGCTTTTGAACAGTGTTTTTAAGCTAAAATTGTGCATTTAAATTACGGGTGTTAAAAAGTTCGTCAGAAAAAATGACACTACTCGTTTTGCGAGTTTATAACTAGTTGAAACTATTACGATGTCTATATCTATATATTGGCACAAGACTTGATATAGAGAGCTGTCGATTGTGGAGCCATTCCACATGAGGAGGTCTATATATATGGACAAAAAATTATTTTTATCGATCCTGTCGATCGCATCACTTACTTTTGGTGCTTGTAGCCCACTTGCGCCCAGTGTTTCTAAATTTGCGGGATCAACTTCTAAATCTCCTACATCAGGAGACAACACATCTTCAATTGAAACAACTAAGTCTTCTCTCACATCAAGTAAATCTGTTGATGCTGCTGTTGTGACTAGCAGTGAATACGATCAAATTAAATCATCACACAATAAACCACATGAAGAATTAACCAAAGGAGACGTAGAAGATTTAGCTGTAAACTCAAAAGCATCTTTTTATGCGAATGACAATTCGGTTGCCGGCTTTGAAGATGATTTAATCAAACAAAAAGTGAAAGTGTATATGATTGTAACTTCACTTACAAAATCTGAAAGACAAGAGCTGCAAGACAATATTAAAGTATCAGTAACCGTAGATCGTACCAACAAACTAATTGTTTCGGTTGTGAATACTGAGAAGTCTTATAAAGACAAGATCATGAAACACTTAACATCTGCGGCAATAGAATTTGAAACTACGACACTTGCTACACAATAATTAGCACAGAATTTGCTTAATCATTCATCAAGTATGTGAAGCGGTAAAATTAATTACCCCATTTAATTTGGTATACAATGAATGTCTAGCTACCCCGAAAGAAAGCTTTGGTCTTTAAAATATAATTCAAGTAAATTTGAAGTAGATCTAGCTTTAGCTCTAGAGTATTTTTCATCTTTAGCTTTTACATTACGCAACAATCACGATCTCTCTCAACGCAATTTGGCCAAGCTCTTACATATGGATGTTTCACAAATATGTATTATAGAAAACAGACCAATCGATTTTAGAGTTAGCACTTTAATAAAATATTCAACTCTATTTAACCTTGAGCCTGATATTTTATTGCCTTCAAAGAAATCATTGCATCACTTTTTAATTAACAAACCTGATTATATTAAAGATATATTTTATAGAAAATATAATCGTACTATAGACTAAAAAATAATAAGGTTGTGGAATTCCACAACTGCATTTTTTTCAAAAAAATCAGACTGTAACGATTTTATGCGGCTTGTTTGATAGATTGGCTTGAGCGCTCCACTAATGTTTTACATATTGGTAACGCGATTATGAGTAAGTTTAAAAATAATGCAAAATAATGACGTGGAATAAAATGGATGTGAATCCAAGAATGTTGTCTCATCAAGACGTTCCAAGAAATACAAGCCAAATAAGCAAAGATCATTCCGTAAAATAAACGAAGTGATTCTTTTTTGGTGCGAGCTTTTCCTAAGTACGCCAGCAAAATAAACATAGCTGATAATATCATCATGTTGTACGCGGTAAAGCCAGTTGCACCGTAAGCTTGTTTATTATACTCGTTTAAAACTTTTCCTAAAGGAACATTTTCTATAACGTCTGCTTGAACGTGTTTAATTCCCATTCTCCAGGAGCCAAATTTATGAAAGTCAGCAAGTGCCGCGTTGACTGATCCTAAGTGCGCAGAAAAAAGCGCGATTTGCAAAATCATACCAAACGTTCCACCGCAGATCATGCTGATTAAAAAAGTTTTTGCTTTTTTGAGATTGAATCCTGGCATCATGAACGCAAAAGATACGGCCGACAAAAACGTAAGCATTACGAAGTCGATGGCCATTTCGATTTGATAAAATCCGATGAAGGCTCCAATGAGTGCTGCTTTTCGAATGTGCGCAGGCTTTGTTTCTTCTGGTCGATTCACCCAACGAAATAAAATCGCAAACATGAGCAAATACATTCCCATGACGTAACCGTGGCCAGAAAATGTTACTGAAAAGATTGTGACAGATCGAGCAGTTAATATGCCTGTCATCAAAAGCAAACCAAGCAATGTGGATCCTGTAAAAATTGAAAACTCAAGCGCAAGAAATCCTAACGCAAAAACATTTAAAGATAATGGAATTAAACGGGTTAACCAAATTCCATTTTCCCCAAATATTTTTTTCATTCCTCCCAAAACCCATGCTGGGCCCGGAAAATAATGAGTGTATACAAAAGGTTCTGTACGATTAATGCCATTTTCGTCGAAACCAAATGGCGGATATTCTGGCAAAAACCAAAATTTGGTAAAACCTTGCTCTACATACGTGCGAGATGCGTGAAGCAACATTTGTTCAGTCGCTCCATCAGTACGAGAAATTTCGTGATTACCATTTTGATAAGATGTGATGAAACCAAAAAGCCAAAATAAGATGAGTGCACCAAAAAACCAGATTCGGTACAACTTTGGCCATTTTGAAATTATTTTCATCTAGAAATTATCCCTGATAGTTTTCAGGCAGATAATCTTTATGTTGTGAAATAAATCGTTTCAAAGCTGTGTCGACTAATTCATAGCGAGAGATCTTGCTATAGTTCTCCATCATCGTGAGCTGTTCAGCCACTTTTGGATCTAATTCGAGTTCAACTTTTACTGTTTTTGCTGGTTTCTTAAATTCATTTTTCATAAGTATTATTTTTAATAACCGATCAAAAGCTTTTGCTCAATGATTTCTTAATGTAAAAGCTCAATTTTCGCATATCTTTTGCGAAGCGCGTCGAGCAATTGCTTACTATGTTTGGGACCTCTTGTCTCAAGGGTCAATTCAACGCTGGTTTCGTTGAGCCCTATTTTAGGATCATCGCGGTCATGAATCACTTGTAATACATTTACACCGTTACCTGAAATGATTTGGGTAAGCTCAGAAAGTGAACCTGGCTTATCTGAAATATATGCAAGCACTCTTACACGTCTACCAGACATTGTTAGACCTCTATCAATGATGCGAGACAAAAGATTTACGTCTATATTTCCACCACAAATAACTAAAACTACTTTTTTGCCTTTGATTAGTTTTGGATTCGTGTGAGCCAAATCTTCGAGCGCTGCGAGCGGAAGTGCCCCTGCCCCTTCAGTCATAATTCGTGCGCGCTCTAATAAACTTAAAACTCCCGCCGCAATTTTTTCGTCACTTGCGTGAACTGCATGATCTACGACATCATTTAAAATTTTAAACATTTTTTCAGAAGCAATTTTAACTTTGATACCGTCTGCAAAAGTATCGGCAACACCAGTTTGTGTTATTCTATGCTTTTTTATAGATTCAACGAGCGAGCGTGCGCCACTTGCTTGTGCGCCAATTACAGTTAGAGTTGGTTTTAGTGCTTTTAAAGCGATTCCAATTCCTGCCATCATTCCGCCGCCTCCAATGGAACCAATCACTACGTCTGTTTCGGGAAGTTGTTCTAAAATTTCTAATCCGATTGTACCTTGTCCAGCGATTACGTCTTTATCTTCAAAAGGATGAACAAAAGTGGCGCCGGTTTTTTTCACAATTGATTTTGCTTTGTTATAAGCAGCTTCGTAGTTGTCACCTTCTAATACCACTTCTGCGCCTAACGACTTTGTGTTTTCAAACTTTGTAAGTGGTGCATTGGTTGGCATCACGATTGTAGATTTAATTTTATATTTGGATGCAGCCCACGCCACACCTTGTGCATGATTGCCAGCACTTGCAGCCACAACGCCTTTTTTCTTTTGAGCCTTTGTGAGCTTGCTCATTTTATAAGAAGCTCCGCGAATTTTAAAAGAACCCACAGGTTGCATGTTTTCTAGTTTTAAATAAACCTCGCAACCATATTTTTGTGATAGCCAATGATTTGGTAGAAGTGGAGTTTGATCGAGAATTTTAGCTAATTCAATTTTTGCTTTTTCAATGTCGGCTAAAGTGATTTTCATTTTAAGCTGCCTATTTTAATCCCAATATTTTTTTTGTTTCATCTACGGTTGCGACAGGACGTTGTAATGTTTCAGCTAATTGTTTTACTCGCTCAACTAGTTGTGCATTGCTTTTAGCAAGCACTCCTTTTGACCAATAAACATTGTCTTCAAGGCCAACGCGAACGTGTCCGCCCATTACAATTGATTGCGCAGCTACTGGTAACTGATAACGTCCAACCCCTGCTGCTGTCCAAGTCATTTCTTCTGACAACATACCGGCCATTGCTACTAAGTTTTTTGCTTCACCACTGATGCCATGTCCTGTTCCCATCACAAATTGAAAGTGTGCTGGAGACTCAATGATTCCTTTTTTAACAAGTTTAATGCCGTATTCAAGCATTCCTAAATCATAGACTTCAAGCTCTGGCTTGATTTTGTGTTCACGCATTTTGGCGGCTAGCATTTCAACATCTTTTGGAAGATTCATGAAAACTTCATCGCCAAAGTTAATGGAACCCACATTGAGTGATGCCATTTCTGGTTTTAGCGTGAGCGGCTCAGCTCGTTTTTCAATTTTTTCACCAACAGCTCCGCCTGTTGAAATTTGCACGATCACCGGACATTTTTTTCTAATTTTTTCGATCACTTCTTTAAAACGCGCAGTCGATTGCGTAGGCTTACCTTGATCATCACGTACGTGAAGATGAATGATCGAAGCTCCAGCTTGGTAACATTCAAACGCAGCTTGCGCTTGCTCATCTGGAGTAGTCGGAAGCGCTGGATTTTGTTCTTTTGTAGTTTCAGCCCCTGTGATTGCACAGGTGATAATTAGTTTTTGCATTGCAACTAGTTTAGGCCGATCAGAACCGATTATCAATCGTTTTTAAAGTTAAAAAATTAAAAATGAGGTTGTGCGAAAAACTAGGAATTTACTCTTTTTCTCCCAGTCCAATAATTCTTTTTCTTGGAATTGCTCGTTCAGAGAGTAAAAGTTTTAGGGCATCAAATACATCTTTAAATTGATAATCGTACTTTTGTTCAAGTAGTTTGATTTTTTGTTCTAATTCTTTGTTGCTAACGATCATTTCTCTCAAACGTACAAAAGTTCTCATAATGATAATATTAACTTGCACAGCCTGGTCGCTTCGCAAAACACTAGAAAGCATTGAAATACCTTCTTGCATAAATGCAAAAGGGTTATGACGTCGTCCACCTCTGCCTTCTACTTTTGATATTCCAATTTGGAATATCAAAGCGCTAACTTCTTGATTTGTAAGCTGAAACATAAAATCGTTCGGGAACCGGTCACAGACGGTGACCGGTTCAGTTTTTAATTTAAAACCTCAGATCTAGCGTTTAAACGCTTTGTCGTTGCGTGAAAAACTAGTTAATTGATCTGCAGTATACTAATCGCTACGTCACGTCTCTGAAATGGCCCAAGTTGTTCGGAGTCAAACTCGACATAAACTTTAGTTGGATCGGTATATACTCCACGAATAGTTCCTCTCCATCCGTTTTGAATTACACGATCTCCGACGCAAAATTTATATTCTGCACAACCTTCGATTGAAGCAATATAGTTGGATTTCCTCCACCCCTTTTGGAATGGCCCCAAGCGATTTGAATCAAATTCAACGTAAATCAATGAAGAATTCTTGGATATGGCCGTAATGGTGCCAATCCAGCCATTATTCAAAACCCTTTGACCAATTTTAAATTCATAAGCGCTTGCATACGTGGCGCAAAATAGAGTCATTAAAAAAAGTAATGTTTTCATTTTATTCTCCTAAAATTAAAACTAACGAATTCGTACACAACGATTTACTAAAACCAATGGATTTGATTCTTTTGTTGGATCTTTTGACCGATTATCATGCTTGTGAGAAATTTCGATCATTGTGCCATACTTTGCACCCATCACTAAGCTTTTAGTAAGTTCAAGTTCACGATACATATAATGTAAGAATGCATCATATTTAGAAATCAATGATTTTCCTGTTACCAAAAAATTTCCATTAGAAAGTTTCTTAGTTATTGTTCCAAAGCTTACTGTATTTTTTTTGGCATTTTGAATATTAGAATAATCTATATTCTGGTTTCCATTATTAAAATCCAACCAATAATATACCTTACGGTCAGACAGCATTAAGTAGTTTGTATAGGAATAGCATCCGTCATTATAGTTACAAACTTTATATTCACATTTGTATTCACTCGAGTTTTCGCTCGAAGAGAACGCCTGTGCTCCTGTAACAATTGAAAACAATAATATACCTACATTCAGATATTTGTTCATATGAACCCCTTAAACATTTTGAAACTCATTTATTTTTAGAGCAACCGCCACTGAGTTTCAGTTAGGGCGGATGCTCTTGAAGTCATTTACTGTGTGAGCGACTTCGGCTCAGTAGGTTGAGATCATTAATAATAATTAAGACTTCTGCCTACAAACTACCGAAATACTTTCTCTACTTACGTGTTGGTACGGGTTGAGAATGAGTTCTAGTAGTGCTCCGCCTTTAAAGCGATGCTCAGAATCGTACTTTGAGGCTGTTATTGTTTTCATGAACAGCTTCGCTTTTATTTCTTCTGCAGGGTTATAGAAATCGATGCGTTTTGAAAATTTTAGTAGCATTTTTTTGCCAAATTTTCTTATTCCATCGTAATCGTAGGAGCCAAAAATGCGTTTTTCGTTATTCGTAAAATCACGCGTAAGCTCGTAATTTTGCCGCATCATTCGCTCCTCTGGCATTGGTGGAAACTTTAGAAGAAGGTAAGAGTCATGTAATCGAAGCTCAAAGGCAGAATTACCTTTGTGAAAGCACTCGTATAGAGTTTCATCTGCAGAGCTTTTTTTTGTCATGATCAGACCGGTGATTAGGAGGACCAAAAAACATTTTATGAATGTGTTCATAAGTTTACCTTTCTATAGCTTCAGTCAATTAGATTAATTTTTTTACTGCTTTATTTAATGTGAGAGCTCGGCCATTTTCACAAAACTTGTCTTGGTTTTGAATGAGGTACTGCCGCCACTGATCGTAGGTCCACTTATCGAACATGCTGGATCTTTTTTGTGCAAATAACAGAGAGCGGGTTATGGGATTGTCGATTTCGAGCTTGTCAGCGGTTTTGTCGCGGTAATCATGAAGCGATTTAGAAACCTCACCGGGTTTCTCAATATCTAAATTCGGCATGTTGTGGAGACTCCGATCCTGGTCGATCAGAGTGAGAATGTAGTTTCGAAAACTAGGATCGTTAACAATTTTTTGGTCAAAGTCCTTCTTGTAAGCCTCTTTATATTTCATTAAGTGCGAGCTTTCGGATTCGAACATCAAGATTTGAGCCAAATAAGCCTCATGCAATCCGTCTTCACGATTAAATGCTGAGTCGATTGCGGTCGCTCCAAAGAATCCGCCCATAAAGCCTCCTGCAGCGCCAATCCAAATAGCTCCACCAATGCTTATCGGTGCCAAAACGATCATAGAGGGGACGCCAATAGCGATACCGGTATAGAGGGGCAGTCGATCTCTATTTTTGCGATGCTTTTCGATGCGAGCAAACTTCGTATCATAGGCTGACTTGCAGCTGAATTCGGGAGAGGTTTCGGCAGCCAATGCAGAAGTGCAAAGGGATAGGCTCAATATACCGCATATTTTTAGATTCATTTTTGATTTTTTCATAGTTCACCTTTCACAAATCCAATGTTTGAAACACAAACATAGTTTTGAAACTCTTTTTGTTTTTCAGAACGCCTACCTCTGAGTTTCGGTTGAGGTAGAAGCACTTGAGGTCACTCACTTTGTGCGCGACTTCTGCGCGTAGAACTAAGGGTAATATTCTGTTACAGGAAGTTTTAAGTCTCCAAATGTATCAACTGAAACAGATTGTACATATGGCTCTTCTTTTGATTTAGTCTTAGTAACAAATTTAATCGTTAACCCCGACTCAGTTCCAATAGTTTCTGTGCATTTATAAGCATGATGCCATTTATGAGTAAAATCAGGAAAATAACTGATTCCTCTGGTCAATTCGCAAGAATAAAACTTTCCAGTAAGTTTAGATGCAATATTCATTGCTTTAAATTTAAGTTGATCACAAGGTCCATCCGCTAGCGCAACTGTTGATAAAAATAATGACCCAAGAACAAAAATCTTTTTCATAGTTAACCTTTCACAAATCCAATATTTTAATTCCATGGCTTGCGCCGAAATTTTTAACTTATCTGCGCAGTCGTTGCGCAGAAATTTAAGAATTTGGACAGGATACTAATTTATTGAAT
>CAZNGN010000010.1:0-95446 GCA_964572865.1 uncultured Bacteriovoracaceae bacterium
CGTTCAGCTACTTATATGGCTCGTTACATTGCTAAAAATATTGTTGCTGCTGGATTAGCACGTAAATGTTTAGTTCAAGTAGCATATGCAATTGGTGTTGCTGAACCAGTTTCTTTAATGGTGAATACTTTTGGAACAGGTACTGCAACTGATGAAAAAATCTTAAGTGCAGTTCGAGAAACATTTAGTTTTAAACCAGCAAATATAATTTCTAGTTTAAATTTATTGCGTCCAATTTATACAAAAACAGCAGCATACGGACATTTTGGTAGACGTGAAAAAGAGTTTACTTGGGAAGCAACAGATAAAGTTGAACAATTAAAAAGCCTAGTGAAATAGAATAACCAACGACATGGTTACTCTTCTTTCATTTCTTGCACGATATCTTCCATTTTGGGCAGCCCCATTATGTTGGATTAGCTATGAAGCAGGTAAATATTATTACAATCACAGAAATAGGTTAAGAACAGCATTATTTTTTGGTACATTTTCATTTTGTTTAATTACATTAATACTTTGGATCATTTTTAATGGTTATAAAAATGGTGGTATTTGGATACGCACATTTTTTAATGCATAAGTAAAAAATGCCTACGACAGTAATTTGACACAGATTCAAATCCTGATAACATATTTTTAGCTGGTTACTTTGAGCTTTCAAGAAGAAAGCGGATTACAAAGTAACTGATCGTAAACAAGATCTTCTAGGACGGAGGACCGGTTAGTGGTATTTCAACAAAACGATTCAAATTCATCTTTTGATAAATCAACTTTCGAGTCAGTTGTAGGAAAAGAATTTATTGGTTCTTCTTCTGCAATTTTAAAAGTATTCGAATCTATTTTAAGAGTAGCTGATACTGATAGTACTGTTTTGATTTGTGGTGAATCTGGTACCGGTAAAGAATTAGTAGCTAAAGCAATTCATAAATTATCTGCAAGAAGAAACAATCTTTTAGTGCCGGTAAACTGTGGAGCAATTCCATCAGAGCTATTAGAAAGTGAACTTTTCGGTCACGTAAAAGGATCTTTTACAGGAGCAATTTCAAATCGCCAGGGTCGCTTTGAAGTAGCAAATGGTGGAACTATTTTTCTTGATGAAATTGGTGATATGCCACCTATGTTACAAGTCAAATTATTGAGAGTTCTACAAGAACGACAATATGAACCAGTGGGCAGTGCAAAGTCTTTTAACGTAGATGCAAGAATCATTGCAGCTACAAATAAAGATTTAGAAGAAGCAGTTAAAAACAAATCATTCAGAGAAGATTTGTTTTATCGTTTAAATGTAATTCCAATTCATATGCCGGCATTGCGTGAACGAAAGAGCGATATACCGATGCTGATTGAACATTTTGCAAAAAAATTCAATTTAGAGAAAAAACGCAATGTTCGTTTTGATAATCCTGAAGTGATTGATTTGTTACTTCGTTACGATTGGCCAGGTAATATTCGTGAACTAGAAAATTTAGTAGAACGATTAATTGTGTTTGCAAATGATCGAGTAGAATTAAAAGACTTACCTTCTAAAATTTACGAAAGAGTGCAATTAGAACAAGCTAAAATTGGAACTCAAGGTAAATTTGGTTTTGCAACACAAGGAAATATTTTTCATACTTCACCTAATTTATTTAATGGTGCTGATTTTACGCAAGGTTTTCCGAAGTTATCGTTGCCAGAAGAAGGTCTTGATCTACGTGAAATTGTTAGCGCATTTGAAAATGACTTATTAATGCAGGCATTGACTCGTACTCGTGGAAATAAAAACAAAGCCAGTGAATTGTTGAAAATGAACCGTACGACGCTTGTTGAGAAACTTAAGAAAAAAAATCTTCAGTATTTAGATAATTAAAGCCAAGACATAAATATAGATTTTGATAAAATGAGATCTGCATCGATCCAAGTAGCTCCATGATTTGGTATGCACTCCCACTTTTTATTAATTTGCGCACAATCAATTCCAGTGGAGTCTTGTATTAAATATTGAATATTATTATTTTTCCATCGTTGGCCTACAATTAAGGCAGAGTGGTAATTACAACTGTATTTAGATTCGTCATATTTCTCATCATTTGAAGTAAGTACGCCATAACAGAAGTCTAGTTCAATGGGTTGTGGGTTTTTTCGAGTTAAAAGTAAATTTACTTTTGGCTTTAATTCGCTGGGTGCAGAATACAAAGTAAAATCCCATTGAGCATCTGGAATTTTGATTGAATTTTGTCTTGTTTTGCAAGTTGAGATATAGGATGAAATTATTTTTTGTAGATATCCCACTTGATTGTGATATGTCCAAATTAAATTAATAAACTTCAACAATGCTTCTTTTTTCTTAGAATCTTTCATTGCTTCCGTATTTTTCAAATATCTTTGAATCACATTTTGAAACGCTAATGATTTAAAGTACTCGTTCATACTTACAGTTGTGTTTGAACTTTTAGCCACTATTGTATTATCTCTAGCTGAATTAATTTGATCATTCAGTTCGTTTATAATTTCGGATACATTTAAAAAATTTTTAATTTGTGTAGAGGAAGAAGAGTTACATTGTTTAATTAGGGAAGAAGGAGCTTCGAACTCATAATTTCGTTTAAACATATAGGCAGGAAAAACGCTAGTTCTATGAGATGCTTCAAACTTAGAGTTTTGCATTGAATTTAAAATTTCATCATCAATGTCATTTAAAAATTTTGACATAAACTCAATGAAAGAAATACCTTCTAAATTTGTGCCTGCAATTGAATTAAACTTGTTAAGTAATGATTGAAGTGATTTATCTGCTTCAGAAAGCGAGCAGAATCCTGTAATATTTGCTTGATTGATTGCAAATGCAGCAGTTCCTACATCGAAGAAAGGGTTGTTATTACGATTAAATAAATTAAAAAATTTGTCAGTTTTTTTATTATATTTTTTATAATTACTTGCAAGCCATAATGGAGATGTTAGATCTCCAAATGTTGAAATTTTTTCGCCATGAGATAATCGATAATAATCTACCATTGTGGAGGCACTAAATGAATAGCATGTATTGAGTGGACCTTGATTATAAACAGGAAGGTTTGAAAAATATTTATTTTTAGATTCAATTAAATTTACGTTAGAATAATTAGGAGCAATTGCTAAAACGCAAAAGTGCAAAGTGATAAAAATAAACACTAAATAATAAATTAAATTTGAGTTTTTCATTATTGGTTTAGCTCTCTTATATAGTAATAAAGCAAAACCAATGCCAGCATGAAGATATAAAAATACTATGATATCAAGTGCTTATGGGTCTTGTATGCAGGTTTTGTGTATTAAGAAATCACAGGTGTAAAATAGCTATGCAGTTGATTTATTTTGATTTTTCAGCAGTTTCTCTAGATTCTTCTACCGACTTGCGTACAAAATATTTAAGAACTTTATTTCGATTTGCTCCACCAAGTAGAGTTTTTAAATCTTCATATAATGAAGGATCATTAATGAGTGCTCCTAATGTTCCATCGCCACGGTCAATCTTCGACATGATGGAATTCATGTGACCCATTGATGAGTAAAAATCTTGTACCTTTTTAGGTAATTCAGTTGTGGCAGCATTCATGTTTGAAGACATTAATGACATATTTCGAAAAAACATATCAGAACGGTTTTCACGAGCAAAGCTTCCTAAAATTGTTTCCATATGTCCCAATGAAACTTTTAATTTTGCAATTACATCGTCTGCATTATTCATAGTTTCTTTAAAGTCCTTTGGAGATTCTGAACGAATTTCAGATTGAGGCGTTAAAGCGGGAAGAGTTGGGTTGCCGCCATTTAACACGATGTATTTATCGCCCAATACACCTTGTGTTGCAAGAGTAACAGAGCTGTCTTGGTGTAATGCATCTTTGTAACTTGATTTAATTGAGAAATGAACTTTTACAAGACCTGTATTTTTTTCAAATTCAACATCATCTACTTGGCCAACGTTAACTCCTGAAAGTTTTACCAAAGCACCTGATACAATTCCGTCAACATGTGTAAATCGAGTATAGAAACTTGTGGTTTGTGTAAATACTGCTTTCGAGCCACCGAGAAGTATGATGGTAAGCATGACAAGCGCAAATCCAATGGCAACAAAAAATCCAACTTTGACTTCAATCTCAAGTGATTTATTCATAAAATTTCTTCTCCTGCTAAGAATTTTTGTACAAACGGATCTTTTGAATTTTTGACTGCTTCTGTTGAATCAATCGTATGTATAACTCCATTGTAAAGTATGGCTATTCGATCAGCAACTTGGAAAGCAGAAGGAATATCATGTGTGACAAAAACTGCAGTGTTGTGTTCACGGTTTTTTACTCTTTCCATTAAATCGAGTAGTCGTTGCGTATTGAATGGATCTAAACCTGCTGTAGGTTCATCATATAAAATGATTTGTGGTTTCATGATGATTGATCTGGCAACACCTACACGTTTTTGCATTCCACCGGATAAGTTTGCAGGTAAAAGCTTTTCTGAACCAGTAAGACCAATTAATTCTAGCATTTCTTTAATTGCGGATTTAATTTCTGAACTTGTTAATTCAGTATGTTCGGCTAAAGGGTACGCTAAATTTTCTTCAACCGTCATAGAGTCAAAAAGTGCTCCGTTTTGAAATACAAATCCTATTTTTTTTCGAACTTCAAATAATTCTTTTTCTGATAATTTTGTAATGTCTTGGTTTTCGAATGAAATTTTACCTTTGTCTGGTTTTTCAAGTCCAATGAGACTTCGAAGTATAACTGATTTACCAGTACCAGAACCTCCAAACAGAGCAAGAATTTCGCCCTTTTTTAATTCAAAAGTAACGCCACGATGAACTTTTTTAGTACCAAAGCTTTTGTGAACATCTTCGACTTTCAAAATTGTTTCACCGTTTTTTAAATCTTTAGCGTTCATCGTTCATTCACTTATTTGGGTGGTTTAATTATAATAAATAGTTTTGTTAAAAAGAAATCTGATACAAGTATAAAAATGTTAGTGGTAACCACGACCCACGTAGTTGAATCTCCTACACCTCTTGTGCCACCAGAGGTGTTCATTCCACGGTAACAAGCGGTGAGTGAAATAAAAACAGCAAATACGATTGTTTTTACCATTCCTGTATTGAAATCGTGTAATGTGAGAGTTTCGAGTGCTTTGTGAATAAAGAAATCAGAGGTCATTCCCATTTCTTTCATTGCAACGAGCATTCCACCAAAAAGACCTATAAAATTGGCAAAAACAGTCAGTAGTGGAAGTGTAATGACGGTTGCAATGAGTCTTGGGATTACAATTTTTTTAACGGGAGAAGTTCCCAATGCTCGAATGGCATCGATTTGTTGCGTTACATTCATGGAGCCAACTTCTGCAGTGATTCCAGAACCTATTCTAGCTGCAACTAAGAGTGATGTAAAAACAGGACCCATTTCTCTGATAAATGAGAGCGCCATAACTTTGGGAACGTATAATTGACCACCAAATTTTTGCAATCCATATCCAAATTGAAGTGCCATAACGGATCCTGTAGCGATCGCGGTAATGCCAACAAGTAAGAAAGACTGAACGCCAATAAAAAACATTTGTTCTATTGTTAGATAAAAATAAAAAGGAGGCGTGAGCATTTCTTTCACTGAAGTTACGCCCAACATAAATACGCCACCACAAAATCGTAAACTTGATAAAATTTTATCGCCAATTCTTCTAAAGAGGTCAGTGTAAATATTTTTGAACACTTCTGTTTTAGTCAATGTGAAATCCTTTAATAAAACGATCAAAGTCAGATAGATGAGTTTCAAAATACTGTGGTTTTGCTACATACATAAAATCAAATGTGCAGCTTGATTTTTTTGTGACTACAGTTTGTATTTTGATTGGGTCTTGTTCAGGTTGTTCTGATAATATTGTTGTTGATAAGGCATCGGCTCCATCGACCGTTGTATATTTTTGCTCTAATTGTTTTGAATTGGGAATTCCCATGATTAAATTATTGCTTAACGATTGAAGCGTAAAACTTTTTTGTGGTCTACATACGGAGTTGAGTGAAATAATGACTTTTGTGAGTTTATTTTCGTATGCTATGTCTGATATTTCTGGTTCTTGTTCAGATGCTGAAAGCGCTTCTGATTCAGGTTTTTGTTTTTCTCCAGAGCTAATTTTATTCCAATTTGTATCGCGATCTAAACGAACGATTTGATAGTTAGAGTTTTTTTGATCTACTTTTTGAGCTCCACCAAAAATTAAACCGCATGCAGGTAGAAAAGGAATTAATAACAATGAAGCAGTTTTTTGAAAAAACTGTTTACTTGGTAGTTGCATATTACACTAAGATTAACGCAACTTAAGGATTTGAAAAGGAAATTTAGATAGGTTTAGCTTTCTGACACTGGGGCGCAGAGTTGCGTGTTTTCAAGCTTAAAAATCGGAATATAATTTTCTTCTTTTGTTACTCCGCGTTCTGTTGTTTTTACGGTTTTTGGAATTCCAGCAAATTGATAGCTATTCAGGCATTCATAATTAGCTGCTGAAATACGAACACTTCCCGTATCGCCCATGCCTGGACCAAATAGAGCTTCTTTGTTTTCACCCATATGCGAAGTAAGACTAATCAGGATATCCAATTTTTTATTTTGCTCATCTGATGCAAGGCTTCTCTTGGTAGACTTATCGGTGATTGAAATATAAAAATCAAACATGTGATCGTCGCGTTTTAAGTCACTATACCAAATTCTTTGGTCAGAAGATTGATCGTCTAGTAGTCGAAGTGTATCTTGTCGTACTCCGTTTTTTGCTTTAATTAATTTTTCTAAGTTTTCACATCGAAATCCACTAAACGGATTTGCTCCAGGTACAGCAGCACATTTAACAACTCCATATGTAATTTTAATATTGGGAAACTCTTTCATTCCTTGTGAGTTAAGATTTGCAATGGCACGACCACCGCGCATTTTATTTTGATAGTCTGAAATTTTTTGTGTTAGTTCTTCATTCGATTCTTGTTGATGAGCACAAGAAGTAAATAAGACGGTGAATATAAAAATCATTGATAGTTTTTTCATAGCTTCTCCTGAACTTTCATTTTTGAATGAAAGTGTTAAACATAAAATATTTTCTCATAAAATATAGAATTGAACATAGGCAGTGATTGCAGACAAAACTAGGTAGGCAATATTTAGTCAATTTATTGACTGTACTAACAAAATTCATGGTCAAAAATGAGACGGTAGAAAATGCTCAGGTAAAATTCGTTTATGATTTCAATAATTGCCGTGCGGCAGTTTTTGGCACGGTATCTGCTAGGTATATTTAGAACATGAGTTTGCAAATGAATGCAAACCTCAAGGAAGGAAATTGAGAGCCATGGAAGGCACTCTATACCGAACCGAAAATGCAAGGACGCCGTTTCGTTGGTCGCAACTCAAACCACTTTTGTTGAGTTTGGGTGTTACTGCATATTCAATTTCTTCGTTTGCAGGTATTTCCTTAAATTCTTATCAAACCCACTCACATATTTCGATTCCGATTGATCCAAAAGTAAAATACACAGTTGAAAAAATTGAGGAAAATGGAATTACGATTGGCCTTCGCATGGTTGTAAATAATGTGATCGGATTAAATGAAGACATCAATGGAACAGCCAAGTTAAGTGATTTGCGTACTCAGGCATTACACGTAAAGCGTGACCGTGGGATTGATGGTGAAAATATAGTTTATGAGTTTATTTTTTCTGATGTAGCTAAAAAATCTGGAGTTGAATATTTTGATTACCGTTCAAAAAATCCTCACCAAATACAATTGGATTATTGGTTAAAATCTCAAAAAATTGAAGATTTTAAACCAGTTGAAGTAGTAAAAAATGAAACAGAACCAACTGTTGCATCAGAGAAAAAGAACATTGCTGAACAGAAAAAGATTGCGATTAAAAATAAAGCTACTCAAAAAAGAAAAGTTGTCGTTCAAAATGTAAATATTCAAAAAAGTTCTGATTTGGATGTTCATTGCGGAGTACCGCTCAATAGAAATACAGATGCATTTGTATATTTCAAATTATGGCATCAATCATATGATTATAAAAAGTTTTTCAATTTAATTCCTGCAGATTCAAAATATAATTATCCAGATTCGAAGCCATTAAAAAATGAAAAATTGGGCAAAAGATCAAAAGAAATTTCACATTATCGGTTAGCAGTTAAATTATATAAAGAAAAGAAATATGCTTTGGTTTTAAGAACAATCGATTTTTTTAATCAATCTTTTAAAGATAGTCCATATAAGACTGAATTAGAATTTTTAAAAGCGAATACCTATATGCAATTATCGCGTTTATTAAATTCTGATTTTTATAAAACAGAAGCATTTGAAATGTATCGAAATATTGCACTCAATGACTCTAATTCTGAAAGAGGAAAAGCTTCAACAGCTTATTTAATGCAAGAATTATTGTCTGAAGGTAATAATGTTGCTGCACTAGAATATGCATTAATCGGTGCTGAAGTAAAAACATATGAGCAAAATGATATAACTCCTTTTATTTATCGACTTGCTTCAGCTGAAATTCTTTCTTCTATAGTAGAAACGGATCGCGCAGAACGTGCGTATCAAATGATTTTAGATGCTAAAAATTCAGTATCCCCAGAAGCTGCGTTTCGTATAGGTGAAGTTTTCGCGTCACGAAGATTTTGGGAACGTGCAATTTTATCTTATGATTCAGCAATCAGAAAATATCCAGAACATGTTTCTAAGTTTCCTTCTACATGGTTTAATATGGCTGAAAGCTATTATAGAATTGATCGATTAGAAGAAGCTCAAAAATATTTTAAAAAATATGTAGAATATTTTAAAAATGAGCCAATGTCATGGGCTGCGGGTTTTCGAATTGCGGAGATCAATCAGTTGATGTTAAAAAATAAAGATCAAAGTCAATCACATAAAATTGAAAAAGGTTACGAGGAAGTAATCAATGAATTTCCATATACGCCGGCGGAAACATTGGCACATTTTAGAATTGCTAGTTGTCATAAAAACTCTGATTCAGATGTAAAATCTGATTTATATAATACATTCTTTGAATTGCGTAATTTGAAACAAGCTGAAAATGCATTGGTTGATCCACTTCAAGTATCAATTTTGGCTGATTTATCAGAAGCTAAGTTTTATTTTCAAGGTAAGAACTATCGCAAGACACTGAGTCATATTGACAACTACAGAGCGACATACTCAAAACTTTCTATTGGTGAGAGTTTTTCTAAAATATATAAAGTCGCTTCTGTTGAATATGTTAAAGAATTAGCTAATAAAGAATATGGTGCCGAAGTGCTCTCTATGGCAGAAAGTTTAGCTGATTTGACACCAAAGCCCGAACCATTTGGGTACATTTTGGCCTTAGCGAAAGCTTCAGATCAAATTGGTAAAATCGATATAACCGTAGATAAGTTAGATAACTTAAAAAATAGATTAAATGAAGCTAATGGTGACGAGAGTGACGAATTTCATTTGCTTAACGCAAGGTTAGCTAGACTTACCGGACATCAAAAACCAGAGAATATCATGGTTGAATTGAATATGATTCGAGACAATGGCCCGTTTTCTGCACATAAACTAGACGAGCTCGCCATGATGGCGATGGCTAAAAATGATGGTAAGGGAGACTATGCCACTGCAGTACAATACGACACATTATTGGTTAAATCTGATTTATATAAAAAATTGCCAATGGACAGGCAAGTGGGTTCCCATTTGCGGTATCTCGAAAACATATCTCGTTTGTCTAAAAACGAAGAGTTAGCAAAGTTTTCAACACAATCAATTATTAAATTTGGAGTACAATTGAAGTACGAAAAAGAATTGTTCCGTATGAAAGAATTACGGGCACAAGCTTTATATGATTTAGGTGACGACAAGGCTGCTGTAGAAGCGTTAGCTGAGTTGATTCAAACAGATCCAAAACATCGTCGCCTTAATGAATTCGAGTTCGAACGAGCCAAAAGTTTGGTGCGTTTGGGGCGCGAAGACGAGGCATTAGAAACCTTTCGGAAGTTAGCTAAATCAGAAGGTTCTAATGTTTGGAAAAAGTCAGCTCAAGCAGAGCTCGATCAGCTTCAGTGGGAAGGCAAAATAAATAATAACAATACTAAAACTGCACCATAGTGGTGCTATCGACAGGAGGTCGAAATGATAGAAATACAAACGCAAGATGCAAGAATGAGAGATATTCTAAGACTAGCAGAAAGTGCAGCTGGAAATAAATCTTCAGTATTGATTACAGGTGAAGCAGGTACAGGAAAAAGTACAATGGCAAAATACATCCATGAAAGAAGCAATAGAGCGCAAGCTCCCTTTGTTACGATTAACTGCGCTCAACAACCAGAAATGCTTTTAGAAACTGAACTTTTTGGATTTGAAAAAGGGGCATTTGCAGGAACAGTTAGTGAAAAACGCGGTAAATTTGAACTTGCAAACGGTGGAACAATTGTTTTAGACAACGTTTCTGAACTTTCAACTCGTCTTCAAGCTAAAGTGCTTAAAGTTCTTGAAACAAATGCTTCTGAGCGAATTGGTTCAAAAGGTGGCATTCCAGTAGATGTTAGAGTTGTTGCAATTTCAGCTAAAAACTTAGCTGAATCAGTAGCTGCTCAAAAATTCTCTGAGAACTTATTTTATAAATTAAATAATGTTCAAATCTTAATTCCACCATTACGTGAAAGAACTGCAGACATGAAAACATTGGTTTCTTCTATGCTTTCAGGAGTTGCTGCTCGTACTGGTCGCAAGATATCTGGAATCTCTGAAGATGCAGTTGAAAAATTAAATTCTTTCAACTTCACAGGTAACTTAAGAGAATTAGAAGGTATCTTAGATCGCGCTAGCTTGAATGCGAATGACAGTGTGATTCGATCTAATGATATTTTAACTGGTGGAGCTACAGACGGTGCAAGAGCACAAGGATCAGGCGCTCACTCAGGAACTTGGGAAGAGCAAGCTCGTTGGGCTCCTGGCAGAACACTAGAAGATATCGAAAAAGCAGTGATTTTGAAGTCATTAAATCATAATAATGGCAATAGAACTCACACTGCTAGAGAATTAGGCATCAGCATTCGTACATTGAGAAACAAACTCAATATATATAGAAAAGCTGGAATTAACGTTTAGTTTTTCGTTAATTTTTACTTAATTGTTATAGTGAAAGGGTAATCTTTGAAAAGATTACCCTTTTTTTTCTTCTGAGTATTAGTGACATAGGTAGAAAACGCGCAGTTTGAAATGCGAATGCATGTTGTGAAAAATTATCAATAGCGTTATAATATGTTTGGGGATTGTTTGAAGGTTGTGGGCAGTTTGCGTGTAAAGGTTAAATAAATGTTACATTCAATACTTCTTGCTGATGTGGAAGAAATAAATAAATTCTCAATTTTAAAATCTAAAAATATTAAAGAAGCAAAAAAAATAATTGAAGATAAGCACGTTGGAATCGGTGCAATTTTTGTAAATCCTAGGTTATCAAATAATGCAGCTTTGGATTTAATTTATGCTGCGATTAAATATAAGCCTTCTGCGCCAATTTACTTTTTAGCAGATGAAAATAAAGAATTTCCACTTAAAGAAGAAGAATGGACTGCACTGGGAGTTCGTGGAATAATACAAAAGCCTTTTACATTTGATCAAATTCCAGAAATATTAAAACCCATTCAACTTACCAACGATACTATTGAAAAAATGGAATATTTTTCAGATACAGAAGAAAAGATGGTGTTGGGTGAATTCGATAAATTGTTTGTTCCTATTAAATGCACACAGTTTTTATGTCAAAATAAACAAGTTTTTGATTTATATATTCGATTAAGTTCTGGTAAATTTATTAAATTAATAAATCAAAATGATATTTTTTCAATCGAACAATTAGAAGGGTATCTATCTAAAGGTGTTCAGAATTTTTATATTTTAAAAAGTACGCAAGAAGAATTGTTAAAAAAATGCAATGAATTCACAAAAAAAATCTTGAATGAAAAACGAATTAAAATCGAACGAAGAACAGGCTTTGTAGTTGAGCAAGGCGAAGCTACAGCGACATATTTAAAGTCTATTTCAGTAACAAATGACAATATAAAATTTGCTACAAATTATACCAAAAATGTGGAAACATTATTGCAAAGTGCAGAATGGGCCAAATTAGATGTAATCGAAAATTTAATTGAACAAGTTAGAGCTTTCGAGCATGCCGTTTCAACTACGATGCTATGTTCATTGGTAATTAAAAATTTACCTGATTATTTTCAAGATCAAGATATACATCGATTAGGATTAGCAGCATTATTTCACGACATTGGTCTCATCCATACTTTACCAGAGCATTGCTGGAATGAAGATGTGAGTAAAATGACTGAACAAGAAGTAAAGCTTTATCTAATGCATCCTTTAAAATCTGTTGAATTGCTTTCAAATATTAGAGTTTTTGACCAAGAATTATTAAATGCTGTAGCTCAACACCATATGCGAGTGAATGGTGGTTTTCCGTTTCATAATGCTAATGTAAAGAAAAGTGTGCTATCAGAAGTAATAGGACTTTGCGATGACTTTGCTAAATTGATTTCCAAATCAGATGAAAATCCATGGTTTAACATTAAGACTGAACTTGAAAAGAATATTTATCCTGGCTTTTCACGTTTTGTTGTAGAGGCGTTTGTACGTACTTTTTTTCCTAAACAATAATCAGACTATCTAAAATTTGACGGCACTAATGTAAATGTCTTGGCGAATGACTAGAATCATTTTCCTATTCTAGAGCTAGGCTTTGAAACTTTTTGCCTGAAAAAAGAACTTTCTGCCTGAATTTCTCTGATTTAAGCCACTTAACATGTTCTGGCGTACCCCTTGCTTTAATAATCTGATGGGTAGTCGTGTTTGTACCCATAAATGAGGAGAGAAAGTGTCAGACATTTTCGACAGCACAATCGGTGGAATCAATGCGGCGATGAATTTTCGTGCGCAAAACCAGTCAGTGATTTCGAGTAATATCGCGAATGCAGATACGCCTGGTTACCATGCTCAGAAAATGGAGTTTGAGGACGCTTTACGGGACGCGCTGAATGTATCAGGACGCTTGAAAATGGAAGCAGACCATCCTGAGCATTTTGCCAAATCTGAACCTGGACAGATAGACCCAATCATTTATGACAACCCAAACGGAGTCGTGAACTTAGATGGGAATACGGTTGATCGTACACAAGAAATGGCATCTATGGCAGAGAATGAACTCAATTATAATTCGGCAGCAGAGATTATGAGAAGAAAATTGGGAATTCTAAAGTATTCCATCAATGAAGGCGGAGGTAGATAATGGATTTTTTCTCTAGTATGCGGATTAGTGCAACAGGAATGGGTGCTCAGCAGACTCGAATGAACACTATTTCCTCCAATTTGGCCAACGCGGAAACTGCACAAACCGAAGAAGGTGGTCCCTACAAGCGTCAGGATCCGATATTTACCGCAACCCCAGATCGAGAAAGCTTTGATGAAATTCTTACTGGTAAACTAGATGAGAAAGCACAAGGCGTATTAGTTACTGAAGTTCACCAAGATGAACGTGCACCACGAATGGTTTATAATCCCAAACATCCGCTTGCAAATGCGGACGGATATGTGGCGATGCCAAATGTAAATCCTGTAGAAGAAATGGCAAACATGATTTCAGCACAACGTTCATATGAAGCAAATGTTTCAGCAATGAACACAGCAAAAGCAATGGCTAATAAAGCATTGGATATTGGAAAATAGGAGAAATAACCAATGTCAAATTTAAGTATTGAAAATATTGGTAAATACATGGGAGCTGGAGACATAGAAAAAATGTCAATTGGCGGAAGCCAAGTTCAATCGCCCGTAGCCCCTGAAATTCCGGGTACGAAGCCAACTTCAGAAAAAGGATTTGGTGACTTGCTTTCTGAAAGTTTAGAGAAGGCAAACGAAATTCAATTGCAAGCAGATTCAGCTGCAAAAGAAATGATTGCTGGAAAAAATAAAAATATTCACGAAACGATGCTCATGCTTGAAAAAGCAGACATGAGTTTTAGATTGATGATGCAAGTTCGTAACAAAATAATAGACGCATATAAAGAAATTATGCGTATGCAAGCTTAAGGAGGCCTGAACCGTGGTTGAGTTTTGGAAACGAGTTGGTGATCAGTTTAGGCAGTTCATTATCAATATGTCTCCTGCCAAACGTATTGGTTTGGTGGTTACGGCACTTGCTGTTGTATTTGGAATTGTATCGTTGGTGTTTTGGGCTGGAAATACAGAATACCAAGTTTTAGGTACAAACTTTGTAACAGAAGACGCTACAGCAATCATGAGAGTTTTGCGTGAAAAGAAAATTCCATTTAAAGTAGAAAATGACGGAAAAACTATCAAAATTCCGCAAGATGCTGTGTATGATTTACGATTAGAATTAGCAACCATTGGTTTGCCTCAATCTGGAGTGATAGGTTACGAAGTATTTGATAAACAAAATTTTGGTACAACTTCTTTCGTACAAAAAATAAATGAAAAGCGTGCTCGTGAAGGTGAATTAATGAGAACCATTAATAACTTACACGGTGTAAGAAGGTCACGTGTGCATTTAGCGCTACCAAATAAATCTACCTTTATTGAAGATCAAAAGAAACCAACTGCTTCTGTAGTGATTGATTTAGAACCTGGTATTATTTTAACAGACAAGCAATTACAAGGTGTTGCTCACTTGGTCTCATCTTCTGTTGAAGGAATGGAATTAGGTGATGTGACAATCATCGATTCAAATGGAAAAATGTTGTCTAAAAATACAACAGATCCTTTGGCAATTCAAACTGCTGCAATGGCAGAAAATCAGCAACGATTAGAAGCTGAAGCTGAAAGAAAGGTTCAAGAAATATTAACGAGAGTTGTCGGTGAAGGTAAAGTGGTAGCAAAAGTTTCTATGGATGTTGATTTTACTCAAAGTGTAGAAACGCAAACGACATATGATGGAGAAGGAGCTGTTGTACGATCTGAACAAAAAGATAACGCGGTAGCAGATGGATCTAGACCGTTAGCCACAGGTGCACCAGGTGCAGCTACCAATACTCCAGGTCCACAGCCTGCAAGTGTAACTCCTGAAGTTCGTTCAAATACACAAAAAACATTTGAAACAAAAAACTGGGCCATTCCTGAAAAAACAACTAAATCAAATAGACAGCCATTTAGTGTAAAACACATTTCAGCTGCCGTTTTGGTTGACGGATTATACACGCGTGATCCAAAAAATCCGGATGCTCCAGCAACATATCAAAAATGGTCTGATGATAAAATTAATGAATTTAAAACGATTGTAGCGTCTGCTTTGGGCGTTGATTTAAAACGTGGCGATACAGTTGAAATCAAAAATATGGAATTTAGAAAAGAAGATTTAAAAGATGCTGAAGATCAAGTAGCAGCACTTGAAAAGAAAAAAATGATTACAAGTATAATTCAATATTTAGTAATCGGTATAATCATTACTTTATTTTTTATGTTTGTTGTTCGTCCATTTATCAAATGGCTTACAGACAATACAGTTGAAAATATGGAAAGCTTCTTACCAAGAACAATTGAAGAATTAGAAAAAGTTCAGAAACAAGAAGAAAATATTGCAACCTTAGAAGAAGCAATTCCAGTCATTGTAGATAAAGTGGATCCAGAAAAAGTAGAAGGTGAAATGATTAAAGAAAAAGTGATTACATTGATTGAGAATAATCCACATAAGGCTGCGATGATATTGCACGATTGGGTACAAGTTCCGTCACGCATAGGTGGTTCATCATCTAAAAATGATAAAGCTGCCGCTGGCGGTGGAAAAACAGCATAGAGGGGAATGAGAAATGGCTGATCCGTTGAATAAGCAAGGTATCAATTACGAAGAAATGTCGGGAATCGAAAAGACAGCACTTTTATTGAACGTACTTGGCAATCAAGTAACGGCACAAGTGTTTAAAAAAATGAAAGATAATGACATCAAACGAATCGTAGGTGTGATGGGTTCAGTACAAAAAGCATCTATCTCTACTGTAAGAAGAGTTCTAGAAGAATTTTATGCTCAAATTGCTGAGGAAGAAGAAATCATATTTGGTATGTCCGGTGGACGAGATTTTATCTTAGCTACATTAGGAGAAGAAAGAGCGAAAACAGTATTAGGACAGCTAGCTGTGGTAGAAGGATCGCGTACTCTTGAAGCTTTAGAATTAGTAGATGCTAGAACGTTGGCAGGATTTTTATCAAATGAACATCCACAAACGGTAGCCTTAATTTTAGCGCACTTAGATTCGCAAAAGAAAACAGAAGTATTGAAACGATTACCAGAAGCAATTCAAACAGAAGTTGTATTACGTATTGCAAACTTAGATTTCGTTTCACCAACATTGATTGCACAAATCGACGAAGTGTTGAAATCAGAACTGGCTACATTAGGATCGATCGATACTCAACAATTGGGTGGTACACAACCAATTGCCGAAATGTTAAACTCAATGGACAAAACAAACGAGCAAAACATTATGGCAAGAGTGGAAGAAAAAGATCCGCAATTGGCAGAAGAAATCAGAAAACTTATGTTCGTTTTCGAAGATATTCAGCTTATCGACGATCGTGGAATGCAACAGTTGCTCAAAGAAGTACCAAACGACAAGTTGGTACTTGCATTGAAGACGGCGCCAGACGAAATCAAACAAAAGATCTTCAGAAATATGTCAAAACGAGCATCCCAGTTGTTAAAGGACGATTTAGATGCAATGGGACCAGTACGTTTGAGCGATGTAGAAGGCGCTCAGCAAGAGATTGTAAATGTTGCAAAACGTCTAGAAGCAGAAGGCAAAATTATGATCTCAAGAGGAGGCGAAGGCGATGCACTCGTATAATACGAGCCCGCAAAATCAAAATACAGAAAATAGTCAAAACACAACAAACGAACAGAATAGTATTTCTAAGAAAAAAGAAGGATCATCAATGGCAAACATCTCATCTCACAACATTGTGACTGTACCGATTCCGAAAACTCATATGGTAGACGAGTACGAACCGGGTAAACTGCGTGATAGTGCGGGTGTAAAATATTCAGAAGTTCAAAAAAACTTTTCATCTGAACAAAGTGTCAGAAAAAACGCTCGTTTCCAATTAAATGAATTAGCAAAAGGACCCCTCTCAGTCTTAGAAGAAGAAGAATTAAGAATTCGTGATGAAGTTGAAAAAAGAGTACAAGATGAATTGGCGAGGTTAAGTGAAGAAGCTAAAAAAGAAGGATATCAGGCTGGATTTGATGCCGGAAAAAAGCAAGCAACAGATGAAGTTTTAGTAGCAGCAAAACCTACTTCAGAAAGTTTTCAAAAATTAGTCACAGAGCTAGACACTCAAAGAGAGCTTATTTTTAAAGCTAATGAAGATATCATCGGCAAAATGGTTTACTGGATTGCCAAAATGGTAACTCTGAAAGAATTAAAAGAAGATCAAGATTATACAAAGAGATTGATATTAAACCTTTTAGATCGCATAGGTACGCGTGAAAACATTAAAATTTTTGTTGGAATGCAGGTATATTCTGCCGCTGAGAAATTAAAGCAGGATCTTGCGCAATCCTTAGGACAGCTTAAAAATATAAGTATAGAGCTCGACTCTACAATTACAGACAATGGATGTAGGCTTGAAACAGATTTTTGTGAAATTGATGCTCGAATTGCTACTCAATTAGATAATTGTGCGGAGACATTTGATGTTAAAAAGTCTGAGACTTGATGAACGAAACGTGCATGAGAAATTGTCACGTATTTTACTTTATCGCGAGCGCGGTAAGGTATCGAAAAGCATTGGTCTTACGTTCGAAGGATTTCTGCCGGGTGCAAATGTTGGAAGCATCGTTCGTATTTTACCAGCAGGACTAGCTGGATTAACAGATTCAAATGATCGAAGTTCACTGGATCAAGTTATAGATGCTGAAGTCATCGGATTCAAAGATAAAAAAGTAATTTTAATGCCATTAGATGAAGTGCATGGTGTGAGTTCAAGCAATCGCATTTCGTTAATTAAATCTACTGCTGAAATTCCTGTAGGAGAATGGCTTTTAGGACGTGTGATTGATGGCAAAGGCGAGCCAATTGACGGTAAAGGTCCACTCATTCCTGATGATAAAGCAATTCGATCTCAAACAATTGAGCGAAGATCAATTTATGGCACAAGTATAAATCCAATGAGTAGAGCTCCGATCGTTGAGCCGTTGGATTTAGGAATCAAAGCTTTAAATGGTTTTCTAACATGTGGAAAAGGCCAACGAATGGGAATTATGGCAGGATCTGGTGTTGGTAAATCTGTGATGCTCGGTATGATGGCTCGCTATACAAACGCACACGTGAACGTGATTGGTTTAATTGGAGAGCGTGGTCGTGAGGTAAATGAATTTATTGAACGTGATTTAGGTGAAGAAGGTTTAAAAAGATCAGTAGTGGTTGTGTCTACCTCTGATAAGTCTCCACTATTACGAATGCGTGGAGCATTCATAGCAACAACAATTGCCGAATATTTTTGTGACTCAGGTAAAGATGTTTTATTAATGATGGATTCTGTTACTCGATTCGCAATGGCTCAACGTGAAATCGGATTGAGCATGGGAGAACCACCTGCAAGCAAAGGATATACTCCCTCAGTTTTTTCAATGTTGCCAAAATTATTAGAACGAGCTGGTAGAAGAAATTCAAATGGTTCAATTACTGGTTTATATACTGTGTTGGTTGAGGGGGATGATATGGATGAACCCATTGCTGATGCCACTAGAGCAACACTAGATGGACACATCGTATTATCCAGAGCATTGGCTGCTCGAAATCAATATCCTGCAATAGATATATCACAATCAGTTTCACGGGTAATGAGAGCAATCATTTCTAAAAAACACCGTGAAGTTGCAGGTACATTAAAAGAATTAATGGCTGTGTACCAAGCGAATGAAGATTTAGTGAATATTGGTGCGTATGTCAAAGGAACAAATCCAAAGCTAGATCAAGCATTGAGTGTAATTGAAAGAATTAAATTATTATTAAAGCAAGAAGTAGAAGAGCGTTGGGATTATTCAAAAACATTAACTCAGATGGAAGCAATCTGTTCATCAATTAATGTAAAGTAAGGATAGATAATAAAGAATGGCAAAGAAATTTGTTTTTAAATTAGATGTAGTTTTGAAAGAAAGAAAACGCCAAGAAGAACAGAAACTTCATGAGTGGGTTTTATCACGTACTATTTTACAAAAAATGATTGATTACTGTAATGAACTTAAAGAAAGATTAAGCAAAGCAATCGTTGAAGCAACTGAGCTAGCATCATTACCAACAAATTCATCTGCACAATTACTAGCAATGCATGATTTTATAGAAGCAACTAAAAAACGAATTACATGGAAGTCAAATGAAATTGAAAAAGGTTCAAAGTTAGTAGAAAAAAAACGTATTGAATACGTAACGGCAGCCCAAAAAAGACAATCATTAGAAAAATTAAAAGAACGTAGATTGGATGAGTACAAAGAACAAATTGCTAAAAAAGAATTAAAAGAACTAGATGATGTTTATATTATGCGTGGAGTAAGAGATTATGAATAAAAAACCACTAACTTTTTTTGTTATTTTACTTTTATTAGTCTTTGCTTACGCGTTAGCAGAAGAAAATAAAGGTGAGCAAACGAATGATGTTGAATCGATTCAAGCCCAAATCAATAAAGTAAATGAATCTGCTAACAAAAAAAGAGGTAATGAAACATTAAAAGATGTTGCCAATCAATTAGAAGATAAACGAAATACTTTAAATGAGCGTGAACAAACTTTAAATGATTATGAAAAAAGAATTAAAGAAAGAGAACAAGCTCTTGATTCAAAAATTAAAGAACTTCAAGTATTACGTGAGTCAATCAATGAAAAAGTAGAAGAGAAACGAAAAAATAACGAAGAAAAAGTATTTAAGTTAGTAAATGTAATTGAAACTATGAACCCCAAATCTGCTTCGGGAGTAATGGAAACACTTGAAGACAATTTAGCTGTAGAAGTACTTAAAAAAATGTCGAACGTGAAAATGGCAAAACTAATGAACATCATGGATAAAGCACGTTCAGCAAAGTTATCAGAAATGATGACTGGTTATGAAAAAAACAATCAGGCAGGTCAAGCGGTAGCCGCGAAGTCAAAAACGGAAGGCAAATCAGAAGTTAAGCCAGAAGCGAAGACAGAGCGACAACCAGCACAGGTGAAAGAACCTGTGATGCCGAAGGCTGAGAATCCTGTTTCTGCTGATAGTAAGTCAAGTCAGAGTCCAGCAGAAAAAAAGGAATCTAGCGATCAAAAGAAAGGGGGCTAATATGAATGGTATCAATCGACTCAATCAGTAGTGCAATTGCAACAAAGGATTCAGATGTCCCAGAACAAGCTGAAACACCAGAAGATAAGCTTGCCAAAAAAGTGGAAGCAAAAAAAGCAGAAGCAAAAACAAAATCTGCTAAAGCATCAAATGCTAATGCAGATTCTACAAAGCAAGCTAAAGATTCTGCAGCTAAGGCTGGAACAAAGAGTTCTGCAAAGAGCACTGAATTTGATGAACTTCTTACGCAAACTCAAGTCAAAAACGAAACAGGAGCGACAAGCCAGGACCAAACGAATGCGCAAAAAATAGCGCAAACCAAGGATGGAACCGCTCTTAAAACAGACAAGAGTACAGATAAAAATTCTGATGCTAAGAAGAATGCTCATCATGCAACAAATTCTTCGCTCGTTCGCAAAAAGAATGTCACTCAAGACGCATTGGTTGAAATGGCAGCGGCTGGATTAGCAGCATCAGCCAGTCAACAAATGACGGGTACGGCGACAGTTCCAACTCTTAAAAATATTGAATCTACTCAGTTACAAGATAAGCTCATTCAAAAAAATCCAAAAGTACCAATGTCACCACAAATACAGGGACCAACGGGACCAGCAAATGTGAATGGCACTCAATCAATTCCACAAGAAATGCTAACCAATCCGCAAGGACTAAATCCACAACAGGCTTACCAGCCTATCATTGTGAATTTACCTCCACCTGTGATTATGGCAATTCCTGTAGAAATGAATGAAAGTGATTTGGTTTCTGTTGATTCAATTGATCGTGATCATAGCGATATGGCTTCACATCTACCGACAGCGTTTGGTGGAATAGCAACAGAAGACTATATGCATGGACATAATCAATTGTTATCTAGAAATCATAATTTAAATACTATTCAATCAATGAATCAAAACTTGAATTCACATGGTTCTATGAAAGATAGTAATTCTTTTGGATCTGACTTAAGTGGGGGATCACAACAACCATTATGGCTTTCTGATCCGTATGCAAACCAAAACATCATGTATCCGCAAGTATTAATGGCGGGACTTGGTGGTGTGGCTGTAGCACCGCAAGTTTATTCACAAGGAGTATCCAATGTGAGTGAACTAGCTGCAGGTATACAGAATCAAAAGGTAGATATAACTAATCCAGCTGCAGTTTCAGGGCAAATATTAGGATTATCGAATCGTGGTGGTGGAGAAGTGAAAATTAAAATTCACCCTCAAGAATTAGGTGAGCTAACAATTCGAGTCAGCAATGATAAAGGAAAGCTAAATGTAAAAATGGAATCAAGTTCTCGTGAAGCTCAAGAAATCTTGAAATCAAGTCTTCCTGAATTACGCGATCATTTGACGTCTTCAAAGTATGATGTTGCTCACATTGAAGTAAGTGGAGCAAGCATTCACACGCATAAGATTTCAAATTTAGATTCTATGGTACGTGCAAATAGTTTAAATCCGATGGAATTTGCTGATTTAAATCGTTCACAAGGTAGAGATTCGAACTCTGACTCGGGTTCGTATAATCAAAACCGATATTCACAACCGAACCGAGAGGATCAATACAATAATCCACAAGGTAGAGGAAATGGATATAAACGCTATTATGAGCAGTACGCAGATGTATAGCTGTAGATAGTAATTTAGACGGCAGAGGAGCCGATACGTAAGCACTCTGCCGTTTAAAAATTAAAAGGAAATGAACTGTGATTAACACAATGAAACCAGGTAGCAGTCAAGGTCACTCAGAAACAAAAGGTGAAGTGTTGAAACGCATTTCAGATCAATACTCATCGCCTGAAAAAGAACGTGATCCTGTAAAAAAACTTGGTAAAGATGAATTTTTTAAAATCATGGTGAATGAATTACAACATCAAGACCCATTGAAGCCACAAGACAATAAAGAAATGGCTGCTCAAATGGCACAGTTCTCTTCACTTGAGCAAATGTTAAATGTAAATCAAAATATTGAAAAATTAGCTCAAGCACAAGTTCCACTTCAACAATTAGGAGCCGCCTCATTAATTGGAAAATACGTAACTGCGGACTCATCAAGATTTTCTCACACTGAAGGTAAGCCTTCCGAAATTAAATTTGATCTACCGTCAAATGTATCGAGATTGCGCGTAAGTATTATCAACGAAAAAGGAGAAACGGTTCAAGAATTAGAAAGAACAGATCAAGCAAAAGGACCTATTTCTCTAGATTGGAATGGAAAACGTTCGAATGGAATGCCAGCAGGCACTGGTCAATACATGATCCAAGTTGCAGCTGAAGAATCAAATGGAAAACCAGTTGCAATTCAAATGGCAAAAACTCAGTTAGTAAATGGTGTGGCGTTTGAAGGAAAAGAAACGGTTCTTTACACTGGCGATCCGAAGAGCCCAACTAAAATGTTTCTTAAAAATGTTTCAAGAATCATTGATCCAACTCAAACGGGTGGAACCATTCAAGAAGCACAAACAAGACCAGAAAATCCATTTGCAGCCATGCTTGCAGCTCAAGGAATACAAGACCCAGGGCAAGGTGGCGGAGATGAAGTTGATGAAAATGAAGAAGCTCAAGCTGCTATGGCAGCGGGTATGGGCGCAGGTGGAGCTATGGGTGCACGCGCACAACAAGGTGCTAAACCATATTCATATGATCTAGATTCAGACAAGCAGGTTGGACAATTTGAAAAAATTAGAGCAGGTCAATTTGCTCCTGTTGCAATTCCTGGTATGAAACTGCCCGGAATGCCTAATGGAGAATCTGAACAAGCTGCTCAGCAAATCGCTCAACGTGGTTCAGAAGATGCAAATCCAGTGGCAAAATCAATGCAAGATGGATCTTTTAATAAAACATATGGTGCAAAACCAATTGATAAAGATGATTTAAGTGGAGCGAATCCAAATTCTGCAAAATTTTCTGGAGTTTCTAAAAACGCAACTAGACTCGATCAAATCGACGAGGCAGAATCTAACAGTGGGTATTCTGTACCCTCTAGCCAAGACGGGTCAATTGCGGGAAGATTAAATGATTAGCTGTAAATTTAGCTAAAATTAGCGAGAAAATCGCAGAAAGGAGAAAAAGAGAAAATGGCAAACTCAGTTAACAATGCAAATCTACATATGCCTCAAGTGAGTGGTAGTCCAGGTAGTGTGAAGCAACCAGCGCAGGCACGTGATCCGATTGCAGGCTCTGATTCTGCCGTCAAAAATTCAGGACAAACTGAAAGTTTCGAAAAAGTATTAGGTGCCCAATTAGGCTCTGCTCAAGCAACGCCACAAAGCATGCTTGCAGGCGGATCAGTAACGGAACCTTTAAAATTTTCAGCACACGCAAATGCTAGACTTCAATCTCGTAAACTAGAGATGGGTCCAGAACAAATGCGAAAACTGAATGAGGCTGTAGATAAAGCAGCAGCAAAAGGACTCGACGATGCATTGGTGTTATCGAAAGATGGCGCTTTCATCGTGAGTGTAAAAAATAGAACAGTCGTAACGGCTCTCGATCGAAACTCCATGGATGGAAATGTCTTTACGAATATCGATGGGGCAGTCGTAATTTAGTCGTACAGTAGAGTGGAAGTAATGGATAGTGGCAGGCGGGTCCGCGGGTAAAACCAAGGGCGCCTCCAAAAAAAGAAAATCTGACTGATTGAGGATTTTCTTAAACAGTTAACCCTAACAAAGCAAGGAGGCTTATTCATGGGTATTCTATCATCTCTCTATACAGGTGTGAGCGGTTTAACAGCTAACGGTGAAGCGTTAGGTATTTATGCCGACAACATCGCAAACGCAAACACAACAGGATTTAAAACCTCAAGACCAGAATTCCAAGACGTGATTTCAAAATCATTGAAAGGTGTTTTGGGAGGTAACCAAATCGGCCGCGGTGCTAAATTATCACAAGTAAACCCAATTTTTACTCAAGGTTCTGTGAACCAAACGGATCGTGCGACTGACGTTGCATTATCAGGTGACGGATTCTTTGTGATGGATGGCGCAGATGGAAGATCATTTTCACGTAACGGAGTTTTCAACTTTGATAAAGAAGGTGTTTTGGTAAACACAGACGGTTACAAAGTTATGGGTTTCCAAGCAGATGAAAATGGAATGGTTACAAATAAATTAACAAGCATTAAACTTGATAAGCCAACCATTGATGCTAAAAGAACATCAAAAGTAAATCTTTCGATGAACTTAGATATCAGAGCTGAAATTGGACAAGAATGGGATGCAAAACGTCCAGATAAAACATCTCAATATTCAAACGGTTACACCGTTTACGATTCAGCTGGTAATGCGCACTTAGTTACAATGTATTTCAATAAAGTAGAAGACGGAGTGTGGGATTATCACGCGATGGTTGCAGGTGAAGAAACTGTTGATGGCAAAAAAGGTGAGTTGGTTGAATGTGGTACCGGTCAATTGAAATTCAATACAGATGGACGATTGGTTGAAAATAAACAAAGTAAAAATGAGTTTAACTTCAACAAAGGTGCTCTTCCTGGTCAAAAAATTACTTTAGATTTCGGTAAAACGATTAAAGAAGGTGGAACAGGATTACAATCTACTCAATATGGTACGAACTCTGACTTATATAAACACACACAAGATGGTTACACGGCAGGTACAGTAGCTGGTATGTCATTTAACGATGACGGAGTATTAGCAGCAGTGTACACAAACGGTGAAACAGTGAACTTGGCACAATTAGCAATTGGTAAGTTTGAGAATAACGAGGCGCTCTTTAAAGCAGGTCAAAACAGATTCCGTGAGTCTCGTAACTCAGGTCAAGCGTTCATTGGTAAACCAGGTGAAGGTGGACGTGGTCGCGTAGTTTCTAAATCGATTGAAGCTTCTACGACTGACATTGCTCAAGAGTTCATTAACTTAATGACAACACAACGTACATTCCAAGCGAATGCTCGTACAATCAACTCAGCTGATGAGTTGATGCAAGAGGTGTTTAACTTAGTTAGAAAATAATTAAATAGTTACACTTGAGGAAAAAAAGAAGCCCAGTTTAAGAAGTTTTTAAGCTGGGCTTTTTTGTTATTTCGAAGCTTTGTTAAAACTTTCTGGTAATAATTTAAAAATTTGTTTTTGCATTTCGGAATTTGAGTTTGATCCATCAAAGTCATAGCTAGATCTACTCCAAGCACTTGCATCAGCAGTTTGATCCATAGGTACATATGAATCTGTAGCTGCATCATAATAATGTGTTGGTTCGTATTGCTCTAATTCACTTTCACTGATTTTACTCATAAAGGGATGAATTGGTCTTGCATGCATTCGCAATTCGTTAGCAGAAGTAAATAAACTGCGAAGTCTAAATAAAGGCGGATCTTCCACCCAAACATTTGGCTTCACAATATCAGGTAAAAATCCAAGTAGGTGAATATATCGATTTAATGTTCCTGCTTCATGTAAGAGTTGAAGTTCATCGGATGTAAAAGTATTTATAAGCTCAGAATTGGATAAATGATTTTCTTGAGCAAATTTGATTTTATATAATAAATTATCATACGCCGCAACTTTGTCTTTTAAAAACATCAAACGCATATCGTGTACAAGGGTAGTGAATTCTCCCCATTGTTTCCACCATGCTTTGATTTTAGTGTCATTTGATATGATTTGATAAATTTCTGAAAGTTGTTCTTCAGTTGGTTTTGATCCTTTTAAGGCTTCAATGATTTTTACGACTTTATCTTTAGAAGATTTCCAAAGCATTTGAATGAATGATTTAGGAAAAATTCCATACATTGTCATAAAATTACTTTGAGATCCCAATTGCATAATGACTTCTGGATTGATAGGGAGTTCGTCTTCTAAAGTTTTTAATTTACTATTTCCTAAAATATTTGAAGATTTAGAACCTTTTAAGATCGCTTTTTTAAATTTATTAAGTCTTCGCTCAGCAAAACGTTTCGCACGATCAATCTCAGGTGTAATAATTTGAATGTCTTTAGGTAATTGCTCTGACAATTGTTTTCGTAATGCAATTTCAACTTCTTCAGCGTTGATATTTTGGTATTTAGGTAACTTCATTTTTCGTGCAAGATCATCTAAGGCTTCTGCTGACTTTGTTTGAATGGCTTTTAATGTGCCTGATTCTTCTTTGATTTCTGTAAAAGAACGGGTTGGTTTAAATGTTTTTAAATTTTCATATTGAGATCTTAAGTTTACTTTTAATTTTTTTGCCGCACTTTTGATTCCAAATCCAAGTACAGATTTGGCTTCATTATAGAGTGATTTACCATACCATAAATCCATCGCTAAGTAGATGGGTTCGCTATATTGACTGATTTTAAGTTCCGCTTTTTTAAGCTTCAATTGTTCCCAATCAGTAATAGGGCCACCTTCTAATTGAGGATCAGGAGAGCCTTGAATAAATGATTTTGCAACCGATTCTTCAAATCGAAATTCTACTGGTTTTTCAATAAAGTTTACGAATAAACGTGCACCTAAATTTGCCGCTGCCGTAGGAGCCATCACTCCCCAATTTAGGACTGCTAGTAAATTCACTAATACCGGAGCAGCCACTGTTCCTGTAAGCATGGGCATAAAAATAAATCCCAAAACCAACATAGCAATAAAAGAATATGAAAGGATTGGATTAATAATGTCTTCCATATATTTTTCAGTTGTTGTTCGCGCTTTTTTTGCCAATGCTGTGTCAAATTCTAAAAGTGTTTTATTGTCACCGTTGATAGCAGCTCGAGTTGCAGATGCAATTCTAAACATTTTTCTAAAAAATAAACCTTTGTCTTTCACTTCAATTCCAGCATTCACTTGTGATATAAATTGGTCGTAATTTGCCTGACAAAACATTTCTAATTTGCCTGCATCGTTACTATATGCGTATGAAATAGCTTGGTTTAATACTGACTTTGCTTTATTGACATCTACTTGGTTGCTATAGGGAGAGTATGCTTCGGTAGCAAGATGTTCTAGTAATGATTTTTCATTCCATGTTGTCGATAGTAATGGGTTTGCTGAATATAGTAAGCTTACTTTAGCTTGCGAAATCATTTTATGTTCATAAACTGTGGGTAATAATTGAGTATTGTCTCTTAATACACCATTTTTTTGCACTTCTGGTTCATTCAACCAAATATCAAGTACTGTTAAGTTCATCATTGAAAGTAGTGAATAAAGTGCTTGAGATGGATTCATTGTATCAATTTGGATATCCTTCGAAGAGTTTGATAGCTGGGTAAGTCCATAATTAGCTGTCAGAGGTAGACTAGATTGACTCCATGATTTTGATTGCTCTATGAGAGACTTAGATGAATCATATTTTGAATTTTTATAAGCACAGGCATCTTCACCTTCTAAAGAATAGGTGACGTATCTAATTTTATTTTTTAAATTATCTTGTGGGGCAGAGTTCGGAATATTTACTTTTAGTTTTGGATAATTTGGATCTAAATATAATTTTTTTAGATCTTTTTGCAATCGAACTGCATTTCTTGATGCAATCGCTGCAAACGCAATATTTGGATTTGCTTTAGCGTCTTCTTCAATGTTTTTAAATAAATCATTAATTTTGTTTTTTACATATTCAGAAGATTGATATGTTTGCATTAAGTAGTCATTGCCAGACAGTGTTAGTTTATTTTCTAATAATAATTTTAAATCTTCAACATTATTAATTCCTAAAACAAATTTTGAATATTGTAAGTTACGTGGATCGATCATTTTTAATTTTGCATCAGAATAATCGAATTGGTTGATCATATTTAATTCATACGCATATGGAATTGTAGAATTAGTAATGTCTAATAGGCTTTTAATTTTGTGCTCTCTATTTTTAAATGATTTTGCGATCATATTTTGTTGACTAAATATGTTTTCAAATACAGGTTTGATTAATGATTTTTCATCTTCAATCCATTTGGATTGATTGATTAGTTTCGTCGTTACATTTAAAAACGAATCATTAATTTGTTTCAAAGAAATTGAACTGTAAATAGAAGCAATTTCATTTAATTTGTTTCGTAAGTTATTTAATCTAAAATAAAACATTTTAGATGATTGTCTTAGAATGGTTTGATTCAAATCCATATTATCGTATGTAGCATGGCTTGCAAATACAAAAGATTCTCCCATTTTTGAAAATACGAAATTTTCAAATTCAATTGCTTCTTTAGCTTTATCAATTGTCCATTGTTTAAAATTAGCTTCATTCATTTTTGATTTATAAGGTAAAAACAGTTCATGAATAATATTTTGAGCTGTTGTAAGATCTATTAAATTATGTTTTTCAATCGCATTGAAAATGCTTTTCTGATTTTCTAGAATGAGAATGTATTTGTCTGAATTGTTTAGTTCAATAATCGATGGCAACTTAGTAGTTGCTTGAATTGGTTTTGTACTTCTAAATGAAAGTAAATTATTTCCACAAGATTGAATAAAATCATTTGTTGGATGCTTAGTTTCATAGACAGATAGGCGGTTGATTGCCCATCGATTCACAGCAGAGTCTCGTATCGTTGCAAATTGAATTAATTTTGCATATTCTTTTTCATTTTTAGGTTCCATTAACGCTGAAAGTTCTGCTAGCTGTTTTTCTTGATGTGATAATGTAAGTCTAGTAGTTGAATTTAATGATTGGTCAACATCATTACGAATATTATTTGCATAATCTAATCCGCCATTTGAATTGCTCAAAGCTCCAATGGCAGTAAAAGAAGGTAAGATTAAATCTAAAAATTTAAGCTGATCGAAGTTTAAGTTTGAATTTTGTTCAACAAGTTTTGTAACGTGAAATGCTTTAGCATATAAAGCATGGAGTGTTGCGCTAATATTTAAATATCTTCCAATGATTGATTTTAATGTTTTGAATTGCTCGTCAGATTCGAGTGGGTTTTTGTCTGTAAAATTAGCTAAACTTTCTAAATCGGTTTTTAGTTTTAGCGTCTTACTCGTAGCAAGTGATAAATCAGCATCTTTAAAATAATAAGTAATTTGGTCATTCGGTTTAATGATCAGAGATAAGCTAGAAGGTGATGTTTTAATTCGTTGTTGAGCGCATTTTAAAATGCTTTCAATGTCTTGAGTTGAAGTAACGTAAGGGTTTGGCGTTTCTGCTGCAATTAGAAATACAGATAGAATGAAAATGAATGATATGCGTTTAATTGTATTTCTAAAGTTCATGAGTACTCTCTCTTTTGAGCATATAAAAGCAATTGATGTACCACACTCATAAATACGTAAATACTTGTAATAATTGTGGATTATTATTTTCATACGTTGAAATACTGTATAAAATATATACAGATGAGTGATTAAATTACATACAGTTACAGTTGGTGAAAAATAATTGACTATTGTGCTCGGTTATGTAAAATAAGATTATTCATAATTAGTTTGAGGGGGAGTATATGGGAATTCAGGCTATTCAATTCAATTATTAGTCATTCAAAAAAATCAATTCAAACGTATATGTTGATGTTCAAGAAGGTTTTGTATTTTGTAAAGGGGGGGAACATATACATTTGCTATGAAAAAAAAGGCGGCTTTTTAGGCCGCCTTTTTGCTTTAACTTGGAAAGATTTCTTTTAATTCATTAACCACCACAAAGATTACAATTGTAGTGAAAGCAAGGGTCTTTACATAAAGACACACATCTTTCTTTTGCAGCAGTTGTATCTTCGTGAAACTTCTTAGATAAGCTATTTTCCATAGCTTGTGCAGGTGTTCTGCCAGAATTAATTTCACCAGGAATCATATCTGTCACATCAGTTGAGTTAGACAACGCTTCACCGTCATTAATGATATCATTACAGCTTTCTTTAATGACAGGCTGTTTTGCAGCCTCTGCCGCTTTTGCAGCAGAAGTTAGAACTCGTTCACGAGTTTCTACACTCACATTGTTAGCAGCTAATTTATTGTTTAATTTTTCTAACCAAACCTTAGATTCAGTATCAAGTTTTGTAGAAAAAAGTACTTTTGCCAAAATAGTATCATTGGGTTTAGCTGAATTACTTGTTACTTCAGCTTTCTTAGCACGAGTTGACCATACGTTTTCATAGCTTTTTCCTGCAGAAGCAGTAGCAGATGCTTGCTCAACCGCTTCAGAACTTACTTTTAAGTCTTTTGCTATAATTGCTTTATACGCATTTACTTTTTCCACAATTTTCAGTTGTTCTTCATCTTTGATTTTATATCCAGATTTACCGAGATTTTCTGCTTCTGGAATGCGATTTCTTAATACAGAAGCTACGGTTGCTTCTGATTTTTTAGAAGCTGTCGAAAGAGTTTTAATTAAACTCTGTAGGGCTTCTTCACCAGGTCCACCACCCGCAGGATAACGATCTTCATTTCCAGTATATTCTAGTTTTGTTTCTTGTGAAAGTTCAGTTGTTTGCTTATGTGCACACGCTGAAAATATCATTGAAATTGCTAGTGCTAATGTTGAAATTTGTAATTTCATTGTTTTACCTTCCTTTGTTAAAGACTATATCGTCCTAATAAAAAGTATAATTTAGATTTGAGAATGATCAATCATCTAAATAATTATAGAATTTTAAGTCAGGTATAAAATTCCGTAGGTGTAGAAAAATTGACACTTGCACTTTAGAGTGGTGTCAAACTAATTGGTTGGCTATTCAGGCGTTGTAAATATGATTTTGGATTAACGTATTGATATAAAATGATTTTGAAAAAAATGCTGATCGGCAGAATTGTTTAAGATTTTGATTTTAGACTGGCATGTTGCTTGCTCATATTGATTCATTGGAGAACTGTAGTTTGTATTTGGTTTAACCAAAGTAATACAAATAAAAGGGATAAAAAATGTCAGAGGCAGCAGAAGAAAAAGAAACAGCAGCAGAAGGTGCGGGTGCCGCAGCGCCTGCAGCTGGTGGAAGTAAACTTGTCATGATTGTGAGTTTGGTAAATTTAGTGGCCACACTTGGCATAGTGGGAATTCTTTTCCTGTCATTTCAAAAAGAAACAGCAAAGACATCGGTAGAAGATATTGTTGCTGGGCAAGCAAAAGAAGCTGCACATGGTGGTGACCATGCTGAGAAAAAAGCAGAAGGACATGGCGGTGGTGGTGAGCATGGTGGCGGTGGTGAACATGGTGGTGGCGGTGGTGAACACGGTGGTGGTGAAAAAGCAAAAACCCAAGTAGAAGTAGACGCCGGAAAAATAATAGCCCTTGATCCGTTTACAGTAAACTTAGCGGCAGGAGCAGGAGCTGTTCCTAGATATGTACGTATGAATGTATCAGTTGAATTAGAAAAAGAAGCAACGGATGACGAGTTTAAAATTAAAACTCCTAGAGTGAGAGATACAATTATTAGTTTGCTTAATTCAAGAAAGGCATCTGATATATCGTCCCCTGAAGGAAGAGAACTTTTAAAAGAAGATATTAAACGAGCAGTAAATGGTTACATGCAAACTAGTAAAGTCAAAGGCGTTTATTTTACAAACTTTGCAGTGAGTAACTAGAGCCAGAAGTAGAGGAAGAGGAAGAGTATGAATCAGGTATTATCGCAAAATGAAGTTGATGCTCTCTTAAGCGCAGTCAGTGAAGGATCCGTTGATCCCAACGCGCCCGCAGGTGGTGGAGATGCAGGTGGCGGCGGTGGTGGTGGAGCTACTGGTGGAGATTATCAATATGGTTCAGCAGAAGGTGAACCAGAAATTACGGCATATGATTTAACAAACCAAGACCGCGTAATTCGTGGTCGTATGCCTACACTTGATATTATTTATGAGCGTTTCATTCGTTTGTTTCGTATTTCATTATCAAATTCATTACGTCGTGTAGCTACGATTTCAATTATTTCTACTGACTTATTAAAGTTCGGTGAATTTATTAATACGTTACCAATTCCTAGTTGTATGGGAATTATGCGCTTTGAAACCTTGAGGGGTCCAGCCTTACTCGTGTTTGAAAGTAAACTTGTGTACGCATTATTAGATGCGTTTTTTGGTGGAACAGATCGTCCATATACAAAAATTGAAGGCAAAGAATTTACGCACATAGAACTTTCAATCATTCGAAGAGTAATGGATCTTGCTATCAATGATCTAGAAGAAGCGTGGGCTCCCGTTCATAAAACTAAAATCAATTTCATGCGTACAGAAGTGAATCCACAGTTCGTGGGTGTAGTTCCTCCTTCAGATGTAATTATTTCAACTACATTTGAAGTAGAATTAGAAAATGCTTCAGGCACAATCGCATTGGTTGTTCCATACGCAACGATTGAACCGATTAAGCACAAATTGAATGCGAGCTTTCAATCTGAAACAGATTCGAAAGATAAAGTATGGACAAAAACTTTAAGTGAGCACTTACAAGGTGTTGAAGCCGACGTAAGTGTGAATTTAGGAACCACAGGAATTACAGTAGGTGATCTTGTGAATTTAAGTGTGGGAGACATTATTCCATTAACTCAAGACGCTGATGGCGAACTTGAGATTATGGTGGAAGGTGTTTCAAAATTTAAATGTTTATTTGGTGTATCACGCGGAAATCGTGCTGCTCAAATAACAAAACCAATGACAGACTAACACGAGGTGAATATGTCAGAAGCAGCAGAACAAAATACAGAAACCCCAGCACAAGAAGTAGCGGCGCCGAAAAAAGATGCGAACATTCAAGGTGGACAAGTACAATCACTTGATTTCATTTTGGACATTCCACTAAAGGTTACCGTTGAATTAGGAAGAACCAGAATGTTAATAAGAGATATTTTACAACTATCACAAGGATCAGTTGTTGAATTATCAAAATTTGCTGGTGAGCCACTTGAAGTTTTAGTTAACGAAAAGTTAGTTGCTCGCGGTGAAGTAGTCGTAGTAAACGAAAAGTTTGGTATTCGTTTAACCGATATTATTTCTCCAGTAGAACGTATCGAACAGTTGAAATAACAATGTAGTCAATGTGTGAGCAGGATGCTTGCACCTAAATAAAGGATAAGCGCAGGAGGCGCATACTATGTTTAATGCGAAGACTATCAAGTTCACTTATTATTTCTCAATACTTGCTTTGTGCTTGTTCTTTGCTTTACATTCTCGTGCATCTGACGCGAAGTTTGTAAAGTTAAGCAATGTTCAGGTAAGTAAAATCGATGCAGGAACCGCAGTTGATCTGACATTTGATCGACCTGTTTCTTCACGCATTATTAAGCCTGCCTTTGAACGAAACTTTATGCAATTGGTGTTCAAGTCGACAAAAATCGATGCTGCTCGAATTTTGTCAGTAAATGGATCAACACAATTTCAAAAAGTATTTGCATATCCTTATAATCCTGAAACGACCAGAGTACGTTTGATATTCAATACTCCAAAAGCTCCTCAAGGTAGACTTACATTTTGGAATACGAATCCACACACAGTTCGTTTGTTAATTAAAGAACCCAAAGCAGAACCTCAATTGACAGCTAAAGTAGAAGAAAAAAATGTAAATGAAAATGAAAAAGAACTGAATTCAAACGATAATGAATTAATTAAAGAAGTTGTAAACAATACAAAAGACATTGATATTCATAACCCTGATTCAATCAAAGCTGTTTTAAGTATAAATGAAAAGACAGATACTAAATTAGAATCTAAAGCTGAGCCAATTGGCATTCCTTCAGCTGATAAAGTTTCTGGTGTAGATAAAAATGATAAAATGAAAGATGAAAAATCGATCGGTACGAAAGCGGAACCTTCACGCAATTTTGTTAAAATGATCGTAGCGTTATTTGCTGTTCTCGCCATCTTTTTTGGAGCCGTTTTCTTATTAAAAAGATATGCTGGAAAATTTAAAAAACTTCCATTTGGAAAAAAAGAACGCATTATACAAGTAATCGCTACACATCATTTGGGAAATAAAAAAAGCATTTCATTGGTTAAAGTCGCTGGCGAATTTATGGTAGTAGGTGTCGGTAATGAAGGAATCAGTTTAATTAGTAAATTAGATGCTTCAGCTAATATTGATTCATATTTAGAAGATCGCTTTTGGGGCGGTACTTTTGAGAATCATTTAAAGTCATACGAAACAGATAAAACAATCATAAATACTCAAACACAGATCGCAACAGAACAACCAGTGATTCCAAATAAAAATACAGCAAAGTTTAAATACGATGGTGCAAAAGATTTGGCTGGAGCACCGATTACAAGTCCACTGGCAGATTTTTCTGATCAAATTTCAGACAAAGTTGAAATTTCTTCTGTTCGAACATCCATTAAAGAAAAGTTGTCGAAGTTAAAACCATTATCGTAAGAGAGGAAGCAAAGTGAGATTGCTAGCAATTTTTTGGATTACAACTCAGATTTTGACCCCTGCTAGTATGGCAGCTCCTGCTCAATCTACAATGACTCAAAAGTCATCTACGGGAATGACAACCAAAGGTCATTCACAAAGCGCAACTAGTTCGACAGCGGTAACGAACAATGCCTTAAATATTCCCACAATTCAAATTGGCGTGAAAGAATCATCACAACCGGATGCTGAGTCATCGAATGCAATTAAAATCATGATCATGTTGACGGTGCTTTCTTTAGCGCCTGCAATATTGATTTTGATGACATCTTTTACACGTATCGTAGTTGTATTGTCATTTTTAAGACAAGCAATCGGTACACAGCAAATGCCTCCCAACCAATTGATTATAGGATTGTCATTATTTTTAACATTTTTCACTATGGCTCCGACATTTAAAACAATTAGTTCGTCCGCTTTAGAGCCGTATATGGATAATAAAATTGCTCAATCAGATGCCATTTCAAAGGCAGAAGGCCCGATTCGTGATTTCATGTTTAGACAAACTCGTGAAAAAGACATTGAAGCAATGATGGGTTTGGCAAAACTTGCGAAGCCACAAACTCGTGAAAATGTTCCCACATATGTATTGATTCCTTCTTTTATTTTAAGCGAATTGAAAACATCGTTTCAGATGGGATTTATGCTTTATTTGCCATTTTTAGTTTTAGATATGGTTGTGTCATCAGTGCTGATGGCAATGGGTATGATGATGTTGCCTCCGGTGGTAATTTCGCTTCCTTTTAAAGTTTTATTGTTTGTCTTAGTAGATGGATGGCAATTAGTTGTTGGCTCTCTTGTAAAATCATTTAATTAAGGTTTGGTGATCGTATGAATGAAGAAATAATCATAACATTAGGACAAGAAGCTTTACGAGTTACCTTGATGGTAGCTGGACCTATTTTAATGGTCGCGATGGTGATCGGTATTTTAATTTCTCTTTTACAAGCAGTGACTCAAATCAACGAATCAACGCTCACATTTGTTCCAAAAATCATTGCGATTGCTGGAGTTTTAGTTCTTGCAGGTCCTTGGATGCTTGAACAGCTTACACATTATACTACAGATTTAATTACACGTTTTCCGGAGCTTCTTAGGTGAATTTCCTGCAGTGGGATGATGTACAGCTAATCACATTTTTTCACATTTTAGTGAGAGTTACGACCTTTACAATGCTTTTACCTGTGTTAGGTGATAAAGCACTTCCTACGATTGTTAAAATATTATTTGGATTTTCGATTGCTTGTGTTTTACATCCCATGCTTTGGGGACAAGGATTACGAGTTCCTCAAGAAATCATGAACTCTCCCAATCAGCTTGCTGGATCGGTGATTTCTGAAGTTATATTCGGAGCTTTTGTAGGATTTATCGCTCGTTGGGTTTTTGATGCAGTTCAATTTGCAGGACATTTTGCAGGTACTTCAATGGGATTTTCGATGGCTTCTGTTTTTGATCCACATACAGAAACTCAAACCATTTCATATGCTGAATTGCAATATGTAATGACGGTATTATTATTTTTAGCGCTTGATGGCCATCATATGTACATTAAATCGTTGGTCGATTCTTTTTCGTCAGTTCCTTTGGCAAGTCCTAAAATTTTAACAGTGAATCAATCTGTATTTGAATATCTTCTTCACATGAGTTCTGAGGTTCTGTCTTTAGGTTTTAAATTATCGGCACCAATCGTAGTTGTAATTTTTTTAATCAACATGACGTTCGGTATTTTAGCGAGAGCTGTTCCACAATTAAACGTTTTAGTAGTTAGCTTTGCTTCGAATATTATTATTGGATTATTTATTGGATTAATTTCAATTCCTTCATTTATGGGAATGGTGGATAGCGCGTTTGATACGTACCAATCTGAAATTCATAACTTTATTCGATTGTTTGGTAAATAAAAATGGCTGAATACGAAGAACGATCGTTAGATGATTTAACAGAAGAACCCTCCCAGCATAGATTAGAAGAATTACGTGCTAAAGGTACTGTATTACAATCTCGAGAGCTTACAGGCACAATCGTTTTGCTAGGTGTAATGGGTGCGATGTATGTTTTTTCAAGTAAGTTTATCCAATCTTATTTAACTCTTTTATCTGACGTATTTACAAAAGAACTATCTAAGCCTCCGCAATATTCAGATGTCCATGCCTTTACTGAAATTGCTAGCAAATGTGGAACGCTTTTATTTATGACGTTCATCACCGTTGGAATGGTGGGAATGTTCTTAGGAGCATTGACTTCGATTGCTCAATCTGGTTTTTTAATTTCAACTGAAAAACTAATGCCTGATTTTGAAAGAGTAAATCCAATTTCTGGATTTCAACGTTTGTTTTCAATGCAAAGTTTTGTGGAAGGTTTAAAATCTACAATCAAATTAGCAGTAATCATTACAGTTGTTTATTTTGCGATTAAAGCACAAATGATTATGATTCCCAATACGATTGCAATGAGTTCACAACAAGTAATCGTTTACATTGGGCAAACAACATCTAAAGTTTTTGGAATCGTTGGAATTATGCTGCTAGCAACTTCAGGTATGGATTATTTCATACAGTGGAGAAGATTTAGACAACAATCGATGATGACAAAACAAGAAGCGAAACAAGAAATGAAAGAGCGAGAAGGGGATCCACAATTAAAAGCTCGTATCAGAAGCATTCAACGTGAATCGGCACGTAAACGTATGATGAAAGCTGTTCCCAAAGCAGATGTGATTGTGACCAACCCTACTCACTTTGCGATCGCAATTGTTTATAATCCTGAAGAAAATATGGCGCCGAAAGTTGTGGCAAAAGGTGCTGACTTCATGGCTCAAAAGATAAAAGAAATTGCCCGTGAGCACGGAATTCCTATGGTGGAAAACGTAACATTGGCTCGAACTTTGTATAAATATGTAAAGGTAGGACAAATGATTCCAAGATCGCTCTACCAAGCGGTCGCAGAAGTCTTGGCTTACGTCTACCGAATTAAAGGCAGGAAGCCTAAGATTCAGGATAGTCAAAATAATAACCAAAGACCACAACCGCGATTGTAAAATCGCCTAAGTGGTGAAGGATAAAGGAATTATCCGTGGCAGATACTCAGAAAACAGCACCAAAAGCAGCTACTGCAACAGCGCCTGAAGTGTCGATTTTATCTCGAATTACACAGAGTTCAGATCTAGCTATGGCAGTTGGATTAGTGGCTATTCTGATCGTCATGGTTTTGCCACTGCCAAGTTTCTTGTTAGACATATTGTTGTCACTCTCTATTTCACTCTCTGTGATCTTACTTTTGACGGCAGTTTATACCCAGAAAGCATTGGACTTTTCAGTATTTCCGTCACTTCTATTAGTGACTACTCTTTTTCGACTTTCACTAAACGTAGCATCGACTCGTTTGATTTTATTACACGGTGCTGAGAATGGTATATCTGCAGCCGGTGAAGTGATCCGATCTTTCGGTGAGTTCGTAGTTGGAGGTAATTACGCTGTCGGTGTGATTGTGTTTATCATTTTAGTGATTATTAACTTTATCGTAATCACCAAAGGTGCAGGTCGTATCGCAGAAGTAGCTGCGCGTTTCACATTAGATGCAATGCCAGGTAAACAAATGTCTATCGATGCAGATTTAAATGCAGGCATCATCAATGAAGAAGAAGCTCGTCGCAGAAGATCTGAAATTGCTCGTGAAGCAGATTTTTATGGAGCGATGGACGGTGCTAGTAAATTCGTCCGTGGTGACGCAATCGCTGGTATCATGATTGTATTTGTGAATATTATCGGTGGAATCATCATTGGTACAGTTCAAAAAGGAAAACCAATTGATGAAGCTGCGAATATTTTTACATTACTTACAATCGGTGACGGTCTTGTTACACAAATTCCAGCTCTGATTTTATCTACCGCTGCAGGTATCTTAGTTACCCGTACATCTTCAGGAAATAATTTAGGAAAAGAAGTCAGCGCGCAATTAGTGATGCAACCAAAATCAGTTGCTGTGGCATCAGCAGTGATGTTTTTTATGGGAATCATTCCAGGCCTCCCACATATTCCATTTTTTATAATGGCACTTGCAACCGGAACTGTTGCTTACAATTTATTTGAAAAAGAGAAAAAAGCAGAAATATTGAAAAAACAAAAAGAAGAAGCAGAAAAATTAAAACCACAAAAAGAAAAATTAGAAAATTTACTTTCAGTTGATCCTTTAGAACTTGAAGTTGGCTATGGATTAATTTCAATTGTAGATGCTGATCAAAATGGTGAATTGTTAGAAAGAATTACACATATTCGAAAACAATTTGCATTGGATATGGGAATCATCATTCCGCCTTTGCGAATTCGAGATAATTTACAGTTAAAGCCCGGTGAATATATTCTGTATTTAAAAGGTATTGAAATTGGTAAATCAGAATTGATGGTCGATCATATGATGGCAATGGATCCAGGTAATGTGATTGATAAAATTCCTGGCATTCCTACGACTGAACCAGCGTTTGGTTTACAGGCATTATGGATTTCTAATAAACAAAAAGATCAGGCTCAATATGCAGGGTATACGGTTGTTGATTTATCAACAGTGATAGCAACACATTTTACTGAACTCATTCGAAAACATTCATATGAGTTATTGGGACGCCAAGAATTACAAAACTTAATTGATGTTGTGAAACAGGCACATCCAAAAATTGTAGAAGAGCTAATTCCAACATTATTGCCTGTATCAACGATTTTAAAAGTATGTCAAAATTTGTTGCGAGAAGGCGTGTCGATTCGTGACATGAGAACCGTTTTTGAAACCTTAGCTGATCATGCAACCCATACAAAAGATGCGAATATACTTACTGAGTATGTGAGAGCAGCTTTGGGCCGAAACATTACGAAAAAATTATTAACACTACAAGGTGAGTTACCTTTATTAACGCTTGAACGATCAGCAGAAGAGGCAATTGCTCAAAGTGTAATTCAAACTGATCAAGGACCTCAGTTATCGATGGATCCGGCAATGGTTCAAAATTTAATTAGAGAATTAAATTCTCAAGCGGAACGAATGGTAATGGAAAACTCACAAGCAGTATTACTTGTTTCCCCAGTGATTCGTATGCATGTTCGTCAATTAGTAGAAAAGTTTATTCCACACATGGTGGTGTTGTCTCATAACGAGATTGCACCGAATATTCCAATCAAGTCATTTGCGACAGTGAGGTTAAGCAATGCAGGTTAAGAAATTTGAAGCTCCTACAATGGCAGAAGCGTTAAAGTTAATCAAAGCAGAGTTAGGTCCAGAAGCAATCATTTTGACTACAAAACAAAATCGAAAAGGTTTTGGTTTATTATCAAAAGCTTCCGTTGAAGTTACCGCTGCAATCTCAGAAAAAGCATTGTCTAAAAAGAAAGTTACAGACAGATTACTTCCACAAACACAAAAGGAAGTATTTGAAAAACTACCAGCATCAGCTCAAGCTGAAGTTTATGATAATTTTGGTGATTATGTAGTGAATCGAAAAATTGAAAATGTTCAACGAAAGAATAGTACAACTTTTCAATCTAACATTCCTGTACAGCAACAGCCAAAAATACAGGTTCCCATTCAAAATCAATCAACCCAAGCATCTGACGGGTATAATCGTGGTTCGGCGCGTTCAATCAATCCGCTCATTCCGCAAGCACCAATTCAATCAACACAGATTAACCGAAATGAACCAAAAAGATACGTTGATATTGAAGATGAAGAACATTCAACAAATTATTCTTCAAATCGTCCGAGATTAGATACATCGTCAATGAATCAAATTGAAAGACCTAGACAAACAGTGAATGTAGATGGTCGTGAAGTATTAACTGCTAGAGAGTTAGCATTGCAAGAAGACGTTAAAAAATTAAAAAGCATGATTGAAGAAATTAAAACTGAACAAACAGCATTGAACGATACAAAAGTTGCAGAAAGTTCTTCGACAGATTTATTTGAAGAATTTCAACATTTGTTACGCAATGGCATAGATAAGCGTTATGCAAGTAAATTAATTAAACAAGTTAGTTTTGATTTAGAAGGAATTGATCGTAATAATCATGAAAAAATTTACGATACATTAGCGATTGAAATCATGAATCAAGTAAAAGTTGATGATCCATTTGATTTCAATACTAAAAATCACAATATGGAACATGGAAAAAATAAAGCGATTGTTGCATTGGTTGGTCCAACTGGTGTGGGTAAAACAACTACTTTAGCAAAGCTTGCTTCTCATGCAATTTTACATAAAAACCTAAAAGTAGGATTAATTAACGTTGACTCATATAAAGTGGCAGCGGTTGATCAGATGGCTACTTATGCAAAAATATTAAATGTTCCATTTAGACAAGCAAGTAATCCGGTTGAATTAGATCGTGCTTTGGCTGAATTTAAGCCACTCGATTTAATTTTAATTGATACTTCAGGTCGTTCTCAAAAAGATGCTGAAAATTTAGCACAAATGCATTCATTGTTAAAAAGCATTCCACAACTAAAATCTATGCTGATTATGAGTGCTACGACAAGAGATCAAGAATTGTATGACATCGTAAATCGTTTCAAAATGTTTGAACCATCTGGTTTGATTTTTAGCAAACTTGATGAAAGTGCAACATTTGGATGTATTTACAATGTGGCATTAAAAACAAATTTACCGTTAACTTATTTCACAGTGGGACAAAGAGTTCCTGAAGACATTGAGCTTGCTTCGCGTGAACGGTTAGCAGCTTTATTATTAGATTTATAGCATCGGAAAGGACATCGGAGGAACAAACATGGATCAGGCAGGTACATTGAGAAAACTCATGGAAAATAGAGTGGCCATTCGTCCACTCAACATGAAGCCGGTGCGGGTAATATCCGTCACAAGCGGTAAAGGTGGAGTTGGCAAAACGAACATTGTAGCTAATTTAGCTGTTATGTTACAGAAAGCTGGACACAAAGTTTTAGTATTAGATGGTGACTTTGGCTTAGCGAATATGAATATTGTGATGGGAATTGATCATAAATATACAATTCATGATGTAATAACAGGTGAAAAAGACATTCAAGATGTAATTGTAAATGGACCATCAGGTGTCAAAGTAATTCCTGCAAGTTCTGGAATTTTTAAAATGACCAATTTAACTGCTCCCGAAAAATCAATACTTATGGAGCGTTTAGAAACTTCTCCAATTCAATTTGATATCTTATTAATTGATACAGGAGCTGGCATTCACTCAGATGTTGCTTACTTAAATGCTGCAGCCACTGAAGTTGTTGTAGTTGCAACACCAGAACCAACTAGTATTGCAGATGCATACGCATTAATAAAAGTGATGAGTCAAGAACACAAAGTAAAAAGATTTAAATTACTAGTGAATATGGTGGAGTCACAAAAAGAAGCATTGGGTGTTTATAACCATATTTTAAATGTTGCTGATCAATTTTTAAATGTAAACATTGAATATTTAGGACATGTATTGCGTGACCCACAAGTAAGTCAGGCAGTAATTTCACGAAAAGTACTATGTGAAGGATGGCCAGAATCACCAGCTGCAAGTGGTTTGCAGTCTGTAGCAAAAACTTTATTAGAGCAAAGTGGAAGAAAAGAAATAACCGGAAATGTTCAGTTTTTTTGGAGAAACTTATTAAGTGAGGCAAATGTATGAAACCAGCAATTTCTAAATATAAAAAACAACAAGAATCGATCACACCTAAGAAAAAGAAAAAGCCTGGTAGTGGTCCGATCACATTGGATCAAATTCTAATGTCAGGTGAAGCAATAAAAGAAGAATCATTTTATGAAGATAAAATTGAAATTTCAGAAGATGCTGCTAAACAGTTAGCTGAAGAAGCAATAGCTGAAGATTTAGAATTAAAACTTGATGAAGTTATTAAAGGTGAAGAGCGAGTCATTGCAAAAACCGTTGGTGCTTCGGTAAGCCCAGTTACCATTGAACGTCCAAAGATTGAAACTAAAAAAATTAAAGAAAAGATGGGCACAAAAGAAGAAATCATTAAAGAATATGCACCACTCATTAAATTCATTGCTCAAAAAATTGCAGCTCGATTACCAGCAAATATTGAACTTGATGATTTAATTTCTTCAGGAACGATTGGTTTAATGGATGCAATCGACAAGTATGATCCATCAAGAGATAACAAATTTAAAACGTATGCTGAGTTTCGTGTCAGAGGTGCCATTTTAGATGAATTAAGAGCGCAAGATTGGGTACCTAGATCAGTTCGTGAAAAAGCTAAAATGTTAGAAAAACTTTACGCACGCATCGAAAATGAAAAAGGTAGACCTGCAAATGAGGATGATATTTGCCAAGAACTGAAAATATCTAAAGAAGAATATTTTGAATTATTAAACGAAGTACGGTCCATTTCATTACTAAGTTATGATGATATTGCATCACTTTCTAAAGGAGATAGAAGAGGGCAGCTCGAATATGCAGAAAGCTCGAAAGCTGCGACACCGTATTCAGAGGTAACTTCTCAGCATGTTAAAAAACTTGTTTCTGAAGCTATTAATGAATTACCAGAAAAACAACGTTTGGTTCTTTCTTTGTATTATTATGAAGATTTGAATCTAAAAAGCATTGGTAAAGTTTTAGATGTAACAGAATCAAGGGTATCACAGTTGCATACTCAAGCCATTTTACGTTTAAAAGCGAAGCTTAAAAATCATTTTGATGAATTTTTAAATTTGTTTTCATAAAAAGGAGTGAAGTTCGGTGCAGTTAGATCTGTTCGCAGTTGCAGGCGATTTGGGATTTGAAAGGAGACGTAGCCTTGAATCAATTCAAAGGCTAAGTTCGCTTTTGTTAAATCCCCATCAACAGGTCTTACCGTTTGAAATTCGTGAAGAAGTAATTTCACGTTTAGAAGCACTCATTCGTAGCACAGAAAAAATAGGATCTTTAACAAAGCAGTTAGAAGAATCTCTTTTTGACTCTAGGTTAGTAAATGTTGAAAATTTATTTCAAGATCTTTCTGATGCAATTACATCTGAAAGTAATCGAACGCAAAAACCAGTAGTAATAGAAGCTAGAAATCATGACTTAAAAATTGATGAATTAGTATTTTCTGTTTTAAAACCTATTTTAATTAAATTAATGTCACCATTCATTGAATACTGTATAGAAAGTAAAAAAGAAAGATTAGCACGATCTAAGTCCGAAACAGCAAAAATATTAATCGACATTCAGCCGGTTGAATTAGGTCATAAAATTAAAATTGTATGTGATGGCAATGGAGTCATTCCACCTTTTTCTGAACAATTCGGAAGACAAATGGCCAAAATAGGAGTGCGTGCTCGGTTTGATGGAAAGCCGGGTAGTTGGTCTAGCTGGACTTTTATGATTCCATTTAGAACTGGTGCAATGAAAATGCTACCAATCACAATTCATGGTACCGATTATTGTATTCCAGCTTGGGCAGTCACACAAATTAAGGAATCTGACTCTAAAGCAAAATATTTATTAGAAGTATCTATTGGATTAAAATCTAAAATTGTAGCTGTTGACGAGTTAAAAGATCCTGTTGATTGCTATATGAAAAATTTAAAACAAGATTTATCAGCTAATGGAAAATTTTTAGGAGTTGTTCAAGTAATCAATGAGCAAGACATGCTTTGTTTGGTTTTAAGTCCTGAGGCTTTTGTCTATGGAGATGTATCACTATGAAGCAAAGCTTACAACTTAGAATGATGATAGCTCTAACTGTAGTTTTTGCAACAATGACGTTGGCAGCTATTATTAATTTAATTCAATTTAAATCTTACGAAAATCAAACTAATAAAATATTTTCTGGCGATCAAAAAAATATGATTGATGGCCAATTACTTGAAGCAAAAGCAAAAGCGTTAGAGTCCGTCATTGAAAACTCTGTATCATCTGCGGAAGGTAATGATGAATTTAAAGAAAAATTAAATATCGTACTGCAAGATATAAAATCTTTAGAAATTAAAAATGTAAAATTAGATTCGTTAGATGATATTAAAAAAACACCAGAAGATTTATTCATTGCATATAGAAATATTAAAACGACTGCTTTTCAAATTTATAGAACAGCATGGGCAAATAAATGGATGAATTTAGCAAGAATGGTAGGAATGATATTAAATGATGTTGATAATATTCCTTATCAAAATGGTGATAAAGCCTTTTCATCGATTAATACTAAAATAACTCAAATCACAGCAATGGTAACTACATCAGCAATACCTCAACCATCCAAATTAACAATTTTCGGTTACTTATCTGGATTAAAAGAAAAAATTGTTAAATATTCTGAAAGTTTTGAAAAGTCAGTTAAGTTAAAGCATTTACGAGAATCATTTGTAAATAAGATTGTTAGCGATATTCATGATTACAATTCGATTCAAACAAAAAATCTTTCCAAATTCACAAGTGGTAATAGTAATGTAGTAATGATTGCGTTTATGGTTTTTATGACCGCATTGTTACTGTCGATTATATTGTATTGGTTAAATTTAAAAGGATTTTCAAAACATATAAATGAGACATTTGGATCTATCAATAAACAGTTATCGAATTGGTTTACACCTTCTGGCACAGTTACAATTCAAGAAATTAAAAAACCTAGATATTTAGATTATGAGTTGACTGAAACATTTGAAGTACTAGATCAAATTATTAAAAAAGTGAATAATCTAAGAAAAGAAGATGCTATTGTTAAAAAAATGTTAAATGTTCCATTTGTGCTTATATCAAAATCAACCAAAAAAGCAGTTTATTGGAACTCTTCTATATCAAATTTAGGAAAAATTAAATCAATTGATGAAATGGGTGCTACTCCTTATATTAATTTAATCAAATTTACTGATATTCAAAATAAAGTTGCTGATCCGGTTGAAAAATGTATTTTAGACGGAAAAGAATCGACCAGTTTGTTGTTATTCAAATCAGGACCCGATAATATTGCAACTCAAGTGATGGTTACTCCGATCCTAAATTCATATGAAAACGAAATTGAATATATATTTGTTCAAATTAGAGATTTGAGAGAAGAAAATAAACGATTAGAAGCCGAGTTAGATAGACAATTAGAAACAGTCCGTGTTGCTTGCAATGAACTCAAATCTGGTAAAATTCCTACTCCAGCATCAAAAAGTGTTCGTTTAATAATTCAAAATGCAATTGAATCATTGCGATCTTTTGCGATTGTTCATTCGAACAAACAAGAAAATGTGACTCACAAAATTGAAGAAGTATGGGAAAAAGTAACTAGAGAAAATCAATTAAAGCATAAATTACAAGAAAAATTTCAATCGATCGCAAATGAAATGGTTCAGTTTACTGAAACATTCAATAATATTCAGATTCTATCCGAAGGATTAAAAGAGACCTCTTCAAAGCTAGGTGAGCAAAATAAAAATATAATATATGAATCTGAAGTAGTTTGTAGAAAAGGGCAAAGATTTGCTGATGATGTAAAGAGAACAAAAACGCTTTTAGCGTCATCTCTTGCAGAATTAGCACGAGCAGAAGAATTAACCAAATCAGTTCGTGTACATGAAAAAACGATTCACATGTTAATGCAAAAGGCATCATTATTAACAATAAATAATACGATATTAGAAAATAAAAAACAGTTTAATCCAGATGATTTAATCATGATCACTGAAAATATAAACCAAATACTAATTCAATTTCAAAGGACATATCGTTTAATCGAAACCTCAGTAGCAGATATTGAAAAAGGATATCATAATATTGGTTTAAAAATCAGAGATCAATTGTCTCATGCAATGGCATTGGTTGCTTCAGATCAAGCTGTAATTGAAGGTGTAAATCATCAAACACAAAATTTACAAATCATTCATCAAAATATTGATCAGGTATTTAACCATGTTGATACATTTGATGAAATATCAATTGAAATTAAAAACAAAAGTAAATTGATTATAGATAAAGCAGATAAAATGATTGAACTTACCAAAGCTAGTTTACAATTACATGATCAAATTGAAAGTTCATTAAAAGAAGTCACAAGTGTTCAGAGTGATTCATCAAAACTCGAGGGCCAATCTCAGCATGTATCTTCGGTCTTCAACGCCACCAGCGTTAGCTGAGAGTTCTTCTCCATAAGTGGCAAGATCAATTTTTAATAATGGTAAATTTAATCCGACACCTGCGCAATAATATCCTTGGTTTAAACCTCCACGCAAAATCAAAAACTTTAAAAGTTTAGTTTCTCCACCGAGATGTAGTCGTTTGTATATTGAATATTTCTTAGCTGAATCACCGATATCTTGAACTTCAAATGCTAATAAAGATTCTTTTAATAAGAAAAAATCTATAAAATCTAGTCGGGATCCTACATTGAATAGTCTGTCTGCAGCTGGTGGATTTTTACCCAAACCACTTACAAGGGCAGGATGAAAATTCGAATAATGAGTTTTGAGAACGTTATTAACTGATCCTCCGAAACTTAATTTCATGAATTCAATATCCCAAGGAATAAAATAATATGCGCCAATGTCTGCGTCAATTCCCGCGCCTTCAGCTGCTAAATCTTTTAATTTTAATCCCTTGCTGCCTGATAAAAAATCTAATACTGAGATCGTGTCATCATTTGCTGCTCGATAGAGTACGTGCGTATTGATTCCAAGCGAAAGCGTATCGTCTAAAAATCGATGCGAGATTCCCACATTAGGACCAACTTGTGCCACAAGTTGTGAATCCAAATCTGTAGTTGAATGAATGGTCATATTTGTTTGTGCATCCACTAGTAGTCCAAATGCAAAGCCTGAATTTGCAATGAAATGTGGATTATAATATCCAAGTAAGTAATCCATTCTAAAATGTTGATTTTGTCCGATTAAATCTGAAGCTTTGGCAATGGTACTTCCACCAGAGCCCCCTTTTAAATTTGATACATTTCGTGCGTTCGTGATTAAATTTGTATTTGCTTCTAAATTAATATCGATCAATGAAAGTTTACTTTCTTCAACTTCAGAGTGTCTGGCAGGGTTTGCAAAGAGAGCATCGCCATAGTTACCTGTAGTGGTCACTACACCACCCATACCCATCGTACGTGGACTTCGGTAATGTCGAATGATTTCTTCGATTGCAAAACTTTGGTTACAGATCAATAAAAAAAATAAAATATATTTCAAGGTACAATTTCCTTAAAAATATAGCATCGAGCTGTTGATGTGGCTCCACCCACTTTATTTCGAATGGCTGTAGCTAGGCTATTTAATTCAGAAGCTGAAGTAGAACCTAAACTAGTAATTGCTTCATTGATTGTATTTACAAAGTCACTGATTGCTGCAGCACTCATTGTGTTGTAAGCGGTCGCATTACAACCAGCTAAACAATCTGAATTGACTGCATCACAAGTTGAAAAGTCAGCTATGTGTGATTTAGATAAATGTGGTTCGCGGTTTAAATAAGCTTGATAACCTAAAATTGCTGAAGATTTAACCAGTTTACCAATTGCCATTTCGATTGCTCGAATTGATTGGTTTTCAATTTGAGAAAAAACACTCACAGCTTTATCAATGTTTGTAAGTGATGTTTGATTCACTTCGCCTAAGTTTGCTCCCAAAGTTCCAACGACAGTTAAATTTCCAGAAGCAGAAGAGTAGTTATACAATGAGGTTGCAATTTTTTTAGTAGTTGCTCCTGCTAAACAGAGATACGACCAGCCAAGAAGCACTTTCATTTTGTCATTCATCTGTGAAACAGGTAGTGTTTCAAGCGTGCTGACTGAATCTTTACAATTATTAGCGTCTGATTGTGCTACTGCTCTAGAGTAAAGTTCTTCATCAGATTGGGGAGAATCAACTGTTTTGAAAAGGTTACATCCAAATGAAAAAAGTAAGAGATATATTGTTATAATTCTTTGAAATGATTGAAAGGTTTTCATTTTCAAAAATATTTTCAAAGAACTTTTAAGCTGGCAATTATAATGTATTGAACCAATGCGTCAACAGGGCTTTCAAATGCTTTTCATCTTTTGAGTTTTCTATAACCCATTTGCAAACTTTTACTTTATCATTTTGGGATATTTGGGAACGAATCACTTTCAATGCTAGTTCTTTAGTTAAATGCGAGTCTCGTTTTAAAATTCGTTCCATTTGAATATCTTCAGGGCAAGTGATTAGCAGCACACCTTCTATTTCAGCAGGTACTCCGGCTTCTATCAGCAGAGGAGCTTCATATATTATTAATTTTTTGCCCTGTTTTTTATATTCGTTAATTTGATTTAAAATAGTAGTTCGAATGATGGGATGTAATATGCTTTCAAGTTTTTTTCTTTTTATTTCATCATTGAAAACAATGTTTCTAAGATCGGTCCGATCAGATGTACCAAATTCATTTTTTATTTTATCTAATATTGGTTTGTTTTGAGGTTTACTTGAATCTGTAAGTTCTCGACTCACTTGATCGGCGTCGACTACTACAGCGCCAAGTTGTGTTAAAATTTTGGCTGCTGTAGATTTTCCACATCCAATATTACCAGTTAGTCCAATTATCATATTTGCATTCATACTAGCATTGAAAATACAAAAGCGATAGAATCTAAATATGAAAACACAATCGGACTCTGAAAAAAAAGTATATGAAAAAATTAATGCGCAAGCACTTTCTCAAATTCAAGATTCTGCACAAAAACTTGAAGTTGCAATCGCATTGGTAAAACGATTACGAGCTCCTGATGGTTGTCCGTGGGACAAAGAGCAAACACACCTAACCTTAAGACCATATTTAATTGAAGAAGCGTATGAAGTATTAGATGTATTAGATCAAAGCGAAACGAATCAAAATTCTCAGAAAATAAATGATAAATTAAAAGAAGAATTGGGAGATTTACTATTACAAATCCTATTACATTCTGAACTCAAATCTGAGAAAAATGAATTTACAGTTGGGGATGTGGCACTCGCTTTAGTGGACAAATTAGTTCGTCGCCATCCGCATGTTTTTGGCGAAGTTAAGGTGAATAACTCAGATCAAGTTTTGCAAAATTGGGAAGCAATCAAATCAAAAGAAAAAGAAAAAACGAAAGAAGGCTTGCTAGACGGCTTACCAAAAAATTTGCCATCTCTTCAAAAAGCAGCTCGCATAGGTGAGAAAGCGCAAAGAATTGGATTTGATTGGCCTGATTGGCAGGGTTCAATGAAGAAGGTTGAAGAGGAGCTACTTGAGTTAAAACAAGCAATCGATTTAAATAATAAAGAACAAATTGAAATGGAAATGGGAGATTTATTCTTTTCACTCTGTAATTTATCGAGACATTTAAAGATTCAGCCTGAAGATGCGCATAGAATGGCGATACTTAAGTTTGAAAAACGGTTTCAAAAACTAGAAGAGCATTTTCGAAGTATTCAAAAAGACATTCATACTGCAAGCTTAGAAGAGTTAGATAACGTTTGGATTCAAGTTAAAAAGCTATAACTAATTGAAATGTAAGTGTAAAATCAACATTGCTATCGCCCCTAGTCATGATAAAATTATAATGTTGGGGGAAAAACGTTCATGTTTTCAATGAACAAAGCTAAACATTTCATTTTATTGTCAATTAGTAGCTTACTATTTGGCGTTGCTTGTTTAAATGAAGTAAAAAATCAATCTGCTGATCCTACCACAACCTCAGATGCAAAAGTTACGTTAACTACGAACGCTTCATCATCAAATTACACAAATCCAACTTCAACTACAGTTGATCGAGTTACGAAAGTAGTTTCAGGTTATAATCATTCATGCGCAATCACTTCAACAGGAAAATTAAAATGTTGGGGAGATAATACTTACGGCCAATTAGGTTCGGGCGATACCATAACACAGTTCAAGCCAATTCTTGTGCAAGGCTCTGGAGTAACTAATGTTGCGGCTGGAGGCGATACTACGTGCGCAGTTTTTACTGGCGGAACATTAAAATGTTGGGGAAGAAATGATTTTGGCCAAACAGGAAAAAAAGCGCAAACAGGATACAGTGAAGAATGCGGAACAGGAACTGCGATAAAGTTTTGTACTAAATTACCAAATACGGTCATAGCTAAAGATGTGACTATGGTCGGTGTAGGTGATGCTCACGTATGCGCAGGCACAGCAACTACATTGAGATGCTGGGGTGACAATACCTATGGTCAGTTAGGTATTGATTATGATGCAATAAAAAATGGTACAAACACACATGATTCAACCGAAATTCCACAAGCTCTTTATAAAGCTGAATTTACAGATTGTACGCGTTATATACGCTCTTGCAACATAGGCGGTTTATTAGATAGTGTTTGTTTTAACTATATATGTGATGTGACCAACTCTCCGAATCCCTACCAATCGCAACCTGCTTTTATTATTAAACCAATTCAAATTTCAGTAGGCAGTCGTCATACTTGTGCATTATTTGAAGCTAATTTTAATATCACAGTATCTTTATTGAATTGGCAAACAATTACACCCTATATGGCTTATGGCTGTTGGGGAGATAACAGTTCAAAACAAATTGTATTTGATGATAATTACGTTCAATTAACCAATAACACTGCACCTGCGAAAATGTATTATCCATATTTAAGCATTCACTATCCAGATGATACAACGAAATCATCTGTGAAAATCATTAGTGCCGGTGGATATGTAGACCAATCTACACATACTGCCTATACTTGTTTTTTAAAATTTGTACCCGGATCCACACCAAATAATAAAGTTTTTTGTTATGGAAATAACTCGAAATCTCAACTTGGAATTATTAATCCACCATCGATTTTAGATGGATCAAATCCTTTAAATGTTCCACCTTTGTTAGGTGCGATTAGTGCAAAAAATATTTTAAATGTTTTTGTGGGGCCCAATCATTCATGTTCATATGATAATTCGTTATACCCATATTGTTGGGGTAATAATGATCATGGCCAATCAGGTGGAACTGCATCTGCAACACCAGTAAGTTCGCCACAAGTAATACAACCTACAACGATGAAAGTATTTAGCATTGGAATCGGATTAAATCATACTTGTTTAATTGAAACTGGGTATAATTTAAAATGTTTTGGAGATAATTCAAAAGGGCAATTAGGTGTTGGAAACTCAACTTCGTGGCCACCGAATGGAAATGTAATTGGAGCACCAATTGACCAAGCGCCAGACTCTAACCCAGTTACAATTAATATGTAATATTTGCTTAAATGTCTAAAGCAATTCTTGCAACATATCTGCGGTCTTCTAACATTCCCGCATTTGAACCAATCTCTTCGCCATAGGTAGCTAGATCGATTTTAAGAATCGGAAGATCTAAACCAAAACCTAAAGTGTAATAACCTTGGTTAAATCCGCCTCGAAAATTTAAGAATCCAAGCATACCAGTTTCAACACCCATGTGTATTCGTTTCCAAGTAGAAACTAAATGTTTTTGTGGTCCAATATCTTGAACTTCAAACATAGCTTTATTATGTCTTAATAAAAGTAAATCATCAAAATCAGCTCTAATGCCTGCATTGATAGATCGAACGTTTGCTGGTGGAGCAGAAGTAATTTTATTGATTTTATTTTTTAAAGCTAAATCATAATTCGAAGCAGCAACGTTATTTACTGATAAACCAGCTGAAAAATTCACAATGGGTATTTCAATTGGAATTTTATAATAGCCACCAACGTCACCGTCGATTCCCATACCTTGTCCGCCGATATCAGATAAAGCTAATTTTTTTCCGCCTAAGAAATCAGAAGCAGCAAACGATCTATCTGCACCCAATCTATAGATTGCACGAACATTGATACCAACACTTAAATCGCCATTCCACCAACGTTTTGCAAGTCCAATAGCAGGGCCAACGTCAATAAGGCCAAGCATGTCTAAGTTTAAATTATTTCTAAACATAATATTGGTTTGTTCGTTTACTAAAATACCAAATGCAAACCCAGTATTGTCAGAAAGAAAATGAGGAGAATAATAACCTGTAACGTTTGATACTCTTTGGTGTTCGTTGTGTCCCACAATTCCAGAATCAGCAACTTTAGTGAAAACATCTGAACCACTTGCTCCACTCACTGTTTTAAATTTAGAAGCGTCTTTAACTAAGTTTGAGTTAACTTCTGCAGTTACGTTAATAATCGAAACTTTCCAAGTCTCAGGCATAGTGTGATTTGCAGGGTTTCCGAAAAGAGCTTCATCGTAAACACCGGATGTGGTTACTACTCCTCCCATTCCCATACTTCGTACGCCGCGGTATTGGTGAACAATTTCTTCGGTTGCGTGTGAAGTTTGAATAGATAATGCTAATATTAAAAGTGTAAAAAATTTTGTTTTCATTTTTGATTCCATTCTTCTCTTTAAGGCGCCACAAATCTTTGTTGTACAATATATCGATATCCTATAGTGGCATTAGCACCGATTGCATTGATTGCATTAATTAAATCATTTACAGAACCCATCGATCCAACACCTGCTGCTGAGGCATAGGTACTTAAGTTTGAAATCAAGGTACCAATTGCATCTGCATCTGCATCATGTAAACAAGTGGCATTTGCTGCGCAAGCGCAGGTTGCAGGTAAAGAACAAGTTGCATCTGTTGAAATATCTGATTGTCGTACTGTGGAATTGTTTGTTGAAGTGGTTGCAATTATTGCTGCAATTTTTGTCAATGTAGCAATAACTAGATTTACGTTTCTAAGTTGTAAGTTTTTAATTTGGCTAAAACTATTGATTGCATTAGTAATTCCTACAATACGGCTTGCGTTTTGAGGAATTAAGGAATTCGCGATTGCACCAATGATTGTCATATCATTCGTTGTTGTTGAAAATTTAAAAACTGATTTTGCAATATTTGTAAATTTTGCGCCAGACGCACACATTTGCGCCCAACCTAACGTATGGTATTCGTCGTCTGTTAAATTTGATCTGCCATCAAAAATTTTATAGGCTTCATCGCATTTGCCTTCATCCATTAATGCCATTGCTTGTTGCAATTTTTCTGGATCACTCGATGGTGAATCTACAGCTGAAAATAAATTACATCCAGATGATGTGATTAATAGTAAAGTTGTTAACATGAATAAAACTCTTCTTTGAGTCATGGTTCGGTTCCTCCAAAATAGGAGACAATTGTTAACAATTGATCTCAAGTGTGCAAGTATAGAGATAAAGAAAAGGTTATATTTTTAATGAAAAAGCTAACGCAAAGCAATTTTAATTGGATACTCATTTATGGTTTTTCTGATTCTAAAAAAATAGAAAGCAAATGCATAGATATCTTAAAAATAGCTCAAAGAATGAAGCTTATATCTCGAAAAACACCAGTTTTAGAGGTGGGCTTAGTTTCAAAAGTAGAAATTAAAAAACTAAATAAAAAATACAGAAAAATGAATACTCTTACTGATGTGCTGAGTTTTGAAAACCCGCTTCGCGTACATCCAAAGGATTTTCAATTTTTAGGAAATATTGTGATTTGCAAAGATGTGGCTGCCAAACAAGCAAAGGTATTTAAACATAGTTTTCATCAAGAGTGTATTATTCTATTAGTTCACGCCCTTTTACATTTACTTGGATATGACCACGAAAAGTCACCAAAACATGCTAAAAAAATGATGGAATTAGAGAGTAAAATATTAAAAAAATTAAAAGTTAAAAATGGACTTATCGGAAGAACTTTGTCAAATTAGCAAGCTATGAGTCAGATAATCAATTTAGCACAAATTCGAGACAGTATAAAAACCATCGGCGAAAAGCTTGAATTCCTACGAGGTTCGCTTTGACGTAGCCCGAAAAAAAGGCCGACTCGAAGAAATTGAAAACTTATCTACCCAACCTGATTTTTGGAATGACAATCGAAAAGCTCAGGCAATGCTTAAAGAAAAATCGCGATTAGAGTCTGAATTAAATCTATTTAATCAAAACTTAAGAGAATACGAAGACATTAAAGCATTGTTCGAACTTTCAGAAGAAGTTCAAGATGATTCAGGTATTCAAGAAGCCGCAAGTTTACTTGAAAAAGCTACTGTTAAAATTGATGAATTAGAACTTCAAAAAATGCTTTCTGAAGAAACCGATGCTTCAAATGCGATATTATCGATCAATGCAGGTGCAGGCGGAACCGAATCACAAGATTGGGCACAAATGCTTTTTCGGATGTATACAAGATGGGCACAAGATCATGGTTATAAAGTAGAAATTGTAGATGTACTAGAAGGTGAACAAGCGGGACTAAAAAATGTTACAATGATCATATCTGGAAATAATGCGTACGGATTTCTAAAAGCTGAAATTGGAATTCATCGACTTGTGCGAATTTCACCCTTTGATTCAAATGCAAGACGTCACACATCTTTTGCATCCGTATTTGTGACTCCTGAAATTGATGAAAACTTTGAAGTAGAAGTGAAAGATTCAGATCTACGTGTCGATGTGTTTCGTTCAGGTGGTAAAGGGGGGCAAGGAGTGAACACCACAGACTCTGCGGTTCGTCTAACGCACTTACCAACAGGATTAGTGGTCGTTTGTCAGCAAGAGCGCTCGCAAATTAAAAACCGAGCATTGGCTATGAAAATTTTAAAATCAAGAATTTATGAACGCCACATGGAAGAAGAGCGCAAAAAAACGGCAGCAATTGAAGATTCAAAACGAGATATTGCTTGGGGAAGCCAAATCCGATCGTATGTTTTACATCCTTATAAATTAGTCAAAGATCACAGAACTGCGTTTTCATCTTCACAAGCAGAAAAAGTATTAGATGGTGATTTAGATGGTTATATTAAAGCATATTTAAAATGTTGTTTGACTGGCCAGTGGGCAAAAGGGGGAGTCGATCAAGATGTGGAATAAAAATTTTTTTATTTTGTCTTTATTGATTTACTTCGTTTTATCAGGATGCGCGCAAAAATGGGTTTCTGATTCAAATGGCACACAACTAACCGGCCCAGGACATATTTCAAAATTTAAAAACTCAGAAGATGAAAAAAACTTTGCTGAAATTAAAACTCTTTATCAAAAACGTTATGAATTAAAAACATTGAATGAACTGATTCAAAAACTTGAAAAATTAAATGAACGAAACCCAGATATTTATGAAGTTTTGGTAATGTTGTGCGAATTACATAAAGTTTCAGCTGAACATCAAATGCTTGGGTTAAAAGAAATATCAAGTGAATATGCAGCAGCAGCAAAATTTGCAGACAAAGCACTCATGGTAAATACGGCATATTACCAAAGAATCAAAAGCAAAGACGGTACACAAGAAAATAGTCTAGAGTTACTGAATTTAGCTGAAATCGAGGCGCTTTATTGTTCAGCTATGAATCAAGCGAGATGGTCTCGATCAGTTAGTTTTGCAACTTTTCAAAAAATGAGAAAAAAAGCTCAAGCGATGATTGAAAGAGTAAATCAATTAAATCCAAACTATAAATACGGAGCCTATCATCGATACCGGGGATGGGAATATGCCGTTTCTCCATTTTATGCCGGTGGAAATCTTTCAAAAAGCCAAGTTGAATATAATAAAGCAATTAAAATAAACAATCATTATATTGCAAATGATGTTGAACTTGCAGAATTCTATGCTGTTAAAAAGAAAGATAAAGAATTGTTTGTAAAACATCTTGAATTGGCTTTAAAAAAAGATCCTTACGCATTGAATTCAGAATTGGCAGATCAGATTTTAATGCAGCGAAAAGCTAAAAAGTTACTTGATCAAAAAGACCAATACTTTAAGAAGTGATCGTTGTGAACTGATTGATTAAATTGGCAAATACTTTTGCTGATCCAATCCCATACTGAAAATACAATTGTGGCTCAACGCATTCCGCTTCGATGATCACCCAATTTTTTTTCCAATGAACCAGATCAATTCGTGTATATAATAGTTTTTGAGTGAATTTGCTTTCTATATATTGAATGCATTTGTTTGCAATGTTCATTGCATCTTGGTCAGGTTGTATGGCTTCAATGCTGCCACCGAATTTATCTTGTACTCTAAAGTCTCCGGTTTTTGGTTTTTTAACAATGGCGTGTGAAAAGTTTCCTGCAAAATAAATTAAAGACAATTCACCTATCGTTTCAATTGATTCAAGATAGGGCTGAAACATGCATTCTTTTTCATTCATCACCTGGAACATAATGTTTTTGTGATCATTGATGTTCTCTTGCGTAAGCTTAAACGTATTGGCTGATCCTGCTGATACGGCAGGTTTAAAAATAATCGTTTTATATAATCGCATTAATTCTTCTGCTTTAGAAAATTCATTTGAATTCTGAGTCCAAATTGTAGGAATACAGGGAATTTGATTGAGTTCTAATTCATCTAAATAATGTTTATTTAAATTCCAAATAAGTATCTCATAAGGATTCAAGAGTTTAATTTGATTTTCTTTGCAAAATTTTAAAAAATTCAAAAATTGTGTAAACCTACTGTGATAATCCCAAGGTGAACGAATGATGATTGCTTGAAATTTTTGTAACATTGCTAATGCTTGTTTGGGTTGATCGATCGGAACTTGTGTCCACACAAGTGGTTTTGTGGGTAAATTGAGTAATTCTAAATGTGGAATTACATTCAAATCATCTTTGAAAAACTGAGAATGCGTATCATTGGTTAAAAATGCAATCGGTTTGCTCATTTTGTTCTTCGAATGACTTTGGGCGCAGTAGATACAGGTTTCAACTCTTCTTTAGCTTCTTCTTTTTTAGGTGCTCTTATTTTGGGTTTCGATTCTTCGATGAGCGTTTCTTTCCATGCTTCGATGGTGGGCGCTCTTCTTTCTTCAGCCCAGGCTTCTCTGTGATTCATGTCAGGTAAATGCGCATCCCAACAGGATACAGAACAAAAGGTAAGACCTACTCGTTTTCGATTACATGTGGAAACATTACAAACATAGTACATTTTACCGTATTTGAGTGGGGTTTTGCAGATATTACATTTTCTCCAAAAATCAGTATGAAATAGTTCTAGCAACTCTTTTGGAAAATTGGGTGGAAATCCTAAAGGCAAATTCGAAGAATTGTCTACCATAGTTTTATTTACCTTTTTTACGGCGTGCTTCCATAATTTTATGAAATGATCTTGATCTAATTTCATCTAAAGTTAAACCAGTTGCAAGCGCTTCATTTTCTGTAATCGCACCACAGTTGATGGCACGTAAAAAATAATTGAGTAAACCTTGTCCTGTCGCTGCATCATCAAAAACGTCACCCAAAAGGGTAGCTTGTGTTGCTTTATCGACAAATGCTTTTAATCTACTAGAGGCTTGTGGAAGATTTTCTAAGAAAAAAGAATATACAGCTGCGTAACGAACTGGCAATTGAGCAGGATGCAAATCCCAACCTTGATAAAATCCGGCAACTAAAGAATTTCGAACATGAGTGAAATTTAATTTCCACACTTTATGAACGGTTTCTCGATCTCCAACTGGCATTACATTGGTTGCGCCATCTGAAAGAAAAATTCCAGTTCCCGCAAGTGATACTTGCATCATAGTACGAGCAAAATCACATGCTTTGTGGTCCATCGCTTGGTAGGCAGCAGTGATCCCACTGGATGCTGTGTAATCGTAAGTGCCAAAGTGTGCTCCGACACAGCGACCATCGGCGCGCTCTACTAGATCGAGTAAAGCAGCTTTACCGTTTGCTGCAAACACAGATTGTTGTGTTTCAACCATGAATTCTATGGGAATACGATTGTCTTTCGATGGGTCAAGTTTATTTAAAATTTGCACGAATGTATCCACTTGCTCAGGCACTGTAATTTTAGGCAACGTGACTACAAAATTTGATGGAAGTTTTCCTTTTGTAGCCTCAAGCATTGTTGAAATAAAAATATCCATTGTACGAATCGAACGAGTAAAAAGCTCATCACTCAATGGCTTAATTCGAATTCCAATGTAAGGAGGGAGAGTGCCTTCTTTAAAACCTTTGGCAACTTCTAAAGCAACTGATTTGGCATGTCCGTCTTCTTCTTCGTCAGCGCGTGAGCCATATCCATCTTCAAAATCGATGTGGTAATCTTCTACTGCTTCTTTTTTTAATTTATTTAATACGCGTTCATAAACCGTTTCGTTAAAGGTTTTTGTGCCACCAAATCCCATCGCACTTGCAAACGTATCTGCTGTATCTGCATTTTCATTCATTGATTGAAGCGCAAGTTGTGAGAGTTTTTGAGCGGAGTCTGACTTAAACAAATGTGCTCCACCATAAAACGAATGCACAGGTTGACGTTTTCCGCTGTCACCTGGAAATTTCTTAATAAAATTTTGATTGTGAACACTTAATTCTTTTTTCAGTTTTGAAATAAATTGTGCGTCTAACATTTCTAGCTACCTCGATACGTAGAATAACCATACGGACTAACTAAGAGGGGAACATGATAGTGTTCGCCTGAACCTTTGATTTCAAAAACAATTTCAGCAAATGGATAAAAAGAATTTAAATTTTTAGCCTTAAAATATTCGCCCACATTAAAGTGCATTCGATAAATGCCCGGTTCTAATTTCGATTGATCTCCTAAAAGATTGGTCACTCTTCCATCTGCATTAGTTGTTGATTGTGAAAGAATTGTCCAATTTGTGCCACTTTGTTTTTCTAAACGAATGGGCATGTCTTTGGCAGGTTTTCCGATAGAGGTATCTAATACATGTGTTGAAATTGTGTTCATTTCAGAAATGTAGCTTATAAAGAAGACTCACTCAAAAGTTTTTTAAGCCTTATTTTAGTAATTTCAGAAGATTCTTTACAAGCGTTTTTAATTTCGGTTTCTATATCGTTTTTGACTCTTAATTGAAGACTTTTGAGCATTTCGTCCGCACTTTTACCAGTTGCGCAAATTAGAAACACAAATCCAAATTTGTCTAAATATTCTTTATTGCCACGTGCCAAAGCATCTATCGTTGAATTGCTTGCATTAGATACGCCGTTTTGTTCTTGAGCTGACCATTGGGCAGTCGATTTGAATTTTTCTTCTAATGACTTTTTTCCAATGGGAGGATGGTGAGCAAATGCTTCTAAAAAATCTGCCTTCGTTAACGAAAACCATACTAGATCTGCTTTTTTAAGTAGGTCTTCTTCATTTTGAAAAGGTCGAAGATCGGTCATTCTTTGTGCCCACACTTTGGAGCCACAACAACGATGAAAACTTTCGAAAGCAATTTCAGAGTCGACGGAATTTAGTTTAGTTAGGTTTGGCATATAATGTTTTTGCAGCCATCTTCATGGTTGAAGAGGGAAGCAATGCCATTCTGTATGTAAAAACCTGAGATGACAACGATGAAAGTGAGTGTGACGAACCAAAATGAGCGCCTTGAAAACCTGCGTAAATTTGCATGATCGAAGATTTCTTGGTTTTTAAATCAATTGATTTAGGCATCGAATAAGGCCAGCCTTTTAATTCTGAAAGTTCATATTGAGCATTGAACTCAAATGCAAGCATTGCTTGTAATGGCGATTGAGTAGAAGTCTTACTTGCTAAATAAGCGGGAACATAAAAATGGTACAAACTTCGATCTAATTCTTTATTTAAAACATTTGCATTGAGTGTTGGATATAGTTCTAGCCATTTATATTGATCTGGATGTTGATTTAAGTTGTTAATTGAAAGCGTTTGCAAAATTGAATTTAAATTTGAAAGAGCTTCATTCACTGGTGGAATGTTAAAAATCCAAGATTCTTCTGGATTATCAAATAAGCGATCAAAGTATACCATATTGTTCATTCCAAAAGTGTCTTGAAATAAAACTGCCATAACTTCTAGAGTTTTTATTTTATTTTGGTCCATTTTTTCGAACGTGAAATCCCATAAATTAAAAGATTCTTGAAATCGATATTTGTTTTCTAGTTCTACATTCAGCTCTTTTAAGTAGTGATGAATTTTAGGATCAAATATTAATGTTCTTAACTTATTTTCAAAAGCAACAATAATAGGAAAATGCTCATTTGGTTTCGTTATATCAACTGCATTTAAGTTATATGTAAAGCTGTAAGAATTTTTTTCACATGTAACTGTATTTTGTATTCCCATCACACCGATGCATTGCATAGTTAGTAACCACTTTAGGCATTTTCGATCTAGGTTAAATTTTTTGCATAGTTGATCTGCGTTTTCCCAAGGTTTGTTGTAGTCATCCGCATGAATGTTTGAAGTTGTGATCGTAAATAAAATGAAAAAGACCCCTAACCATTTTGTATTTTTAAAACAATAGTTAAGAGTCTTAATCATACTTAATTATTTAGAAGATACTTGTTCTTCAGCGCTTGATTGTAAATTGTAATAAGGGCTTGAAGAATAGCTCAAGCTATAGTGAATCACGATGTGTTTTCCATCTTGAGTCGCCATATTTAAACCATTGATCACAGTATCTGGACCAGTTGTATTTAATTCTACTTCTTTGACTTCATTGGTGTCAGCAGAGCGCCAAGAACCTTTAGTTTGAGTAACTACTAATTTCACTTTAGCACCACTGGTTGGAGTAATCTCTCTATCAAATGCTGTATTTCGAATCGTAATTGATCCAGTAGAAGTATTTGTGATCACAGCTGTTAATGAGTTGGGAGGAGTTACACGATTTCTAGTACCACGTACTAAAATTTCAGAATATCCTGAAAACTGATTATCATTCACTGCCATTACAACGTAAGAGTTGTAATGTGATGAAGCTTCAACTCCATATAATGCTTGGTTGTCTTTAGACCCTTTCATGCTAATCGTTAAAGTTTCAGATTCTCCTGATAAAAGGGGAGCTCCTTGAATCACAAAATGAATTCTTCTAGAAACTCTTCCGATGACTTCTTTGTCTTCGATGTTTCTGCAAGAACGTATTAAATATCCTAAATTTCGTTTATTGTCTGAACCGTAATGAGATACAACTTCAGCATACAAATTAGTTGAAACTTTTGCGTCTGCATCACGAATGCGGTCTTTAAATTCAGACCATGAACGTGGTTTATTATAGAAAGTATTTAACTCAACAAGTTTATCTGCTGTTTTAATTCCCACACCGCGAATCGCAGATGCGAGAGCTTGTGCTTTCTTATCTTGAGTTACGTTAAAGTATCCACCCCAATCTGAACTACTGCCATCACCTTCTGCAATTTCACAGCGTTCAATCGTGATTGAACTTATTTGATTTGATACAAGTGCTAAATCGGCGGCACTTCCGTTTAAGTCTTTGCCAGTATGTGTGATCGATTCAGTAGTTGTTTCAAAATAAACCTTTCGGTCTACAATTCGGTCATCTGCAAAAGTAGTTTGTAAACATAATGCCAGTGCTGAAATTGAAAAAAAGAGACTAGATAGTTTCATAATAGAGTTCCTTTCACCTGTGAGTGAAGAGCTTATAACATGGGAAAAAACAATAATCAACAAAAACAGTCAGGTATTTAATATAGCTAAGTTATTGAAATTATTAGATTAAATATATTAAGGTAATCATTAATAATTCCGATAAGTTACTTATGAAATTCTATCTTCTTGGATTATTTTATATCATTCAAATTGCGGCTTTTGCGTCTTCATCAACTGAAATTGCACGATTTGCTAATAATACTGTTCTTTATCAAGTTACCGGTAACGCAAGAAAATTTTTAATTAAGCATGAAAACAAAACAGTAATTCAAGCATTTGCTGAAGAATATACAACTGGTGAAATGCAAATGCACTTAGTGAGAGTAGGCAAAACCACATACTTAATCAATCAAGATGGTGAAATTGCAAATCTGAACTTAGATCAAGATTCAAAAATCATTGGTGGACTCGAACACAATGTGGAGTCAATGATTTATATAGATGATCGATTTACAAAAAAATTAGATATCTTTGGTAAAATTTCTGATCCTGAAATAATTTTTTTATTATCTTCTAAAAAAGATGTAATTCTAGTGCGCGTTTCAAAAAATGGTGATGTGCATTCGTATAATGGATTTGGCAAATGGGATGGAAAATCAAAAATAGATTTAAATATTACAAAAAGTAAACAATTTGAAGATCAAATTGTAGTGAGCGCAAATGGCAAAGAAGCTCATTTTAATTTAAACATAGTAGATGGAAACTTTAAATTAGTAGATTCACAGAAAAGTCAATTTGTAGAACTTACTTACAATTTATTTAGTAAGAATCCGCAATCTCCAGACACTTTAAATAAATTAATTACTGAATCAAAGCAAAATACTGAATTAAGAGAGATCGCTCAAAATAAACCCGAAGAAAATTCAAAAGCTCCCATTGTCGATGAAAATGGAGTAGAAGTAAAAGATCCAGAAGAATATATAAAGAAAAACTTTGGAATGATGTCGAAAACCAAAACGTTTTCACCTGAAGAAATTGAAGCATTAAAAAATAATCCTGACATCAAAGAACTGAGAATTGGACTACTATCAGGAAGTGGAGTGGTCTTAGGTGAGTCTGGTTCTGGAAAAACACATTTAGCAAAAGACTTTTTACAGGCAGCAATGAATGGAGCATTTCCTGAAATTGATGGAAGTAAGTTGAAAGTGATTATATTAGATGCTGCAACCGTATCTCAAGGTACAAAATTTTCAGGAACTTTTGCAACTAAATTAAACGCCCTCATTCAATACGCAGATGATCCGAATGTTTTCGTTTTTATCGATGAATTACATTCTTTGAGAGGCGCAGGAACTCATTCCAACGATAGCAATGACATGTTTGAAAAAATTAAAAAACCAGTAGGAGAGGGAAAATTAAAAATTCTTGCTACAGATACTACGGCAGAATTTTATAATGCATTTGGTGGAGATCAAGCAATCATACGAAGATTTGTTCAAGTAAATAAGTCGCCTCCACAAGGTGAAGAGTTGGTAAATGTAATTGAAAATTGGCTTGCGCAAAATAAGTATCCGAAAATGAGCCGTGACCTCATTCAAAGAGCAATCCAACATTCTGAAGACTACTCCTCACTTGCTTCACAACCAGCAAAAACAATTTCACCCCTTCAACGAATGATCAATGAAAGAGTCATTGATGGTACTCAGAAAAATAAAATAGCGGCGTCAGATGTTGATGAGAGCTTCAGAAAATATTATAAATTAGATAAAAGTTTTACTGATGTTGAAGCGAGAGTGCTTAAATTAGAAACATTTTTACCAAAAATTGAAGATGAATTAATTGGAATGAATGTATTTAAAACTAAAACTGAAGATCTCTTATTTCAAGCTGAATCAGGCATTCATGATCCGAATCGGCCGCTCATGAGAGGGTTTCTTTCGGGCCCAAGAGGTTCAGGAAAAACCTATTCAACCGTTATTTTAGCAAAACAATTGGGACGAAAATGGAAACGAATTGAAATGAACCAATATTCTTCTCCCCATGCAGATGCAAAAGATTTACTAAAAGAAGTATCACAAGCACTAAAAGAAAGTTCAATGACTGTGATTGTGTTTGATGAGTTTGAAAAAGCAAATCAAAAAATACAAAATGCTATTTTAGCTTTGTTGGATAGCGGTAAATTTACGACCGAAGAAACCCTGGGTTCTTCTTCAAATGGTTCAAAACATACCGTCAGTTGGGATGCACGTAATGCAATGTTTTTTGCTACATCCAATGCTGCCGATGAAGAAGTAAAACAAGTGTTTTCAGTCATTTCTGAAAAAGTTGCAAAATTGAATTTACCCGAAAAAGAAGAAGCAGCTAAAATTCATGAGTTGTTAGCAAAAGCACTTCCAGAAGAAAATTATATCAAAATGCTTGTGCAAGCTGGTATTTCAGAACCTGTGCTTGATCGTTTTCATTTTGTTTTGCCGGTTTTTCCTGCCACTAAATATGAGTTTAGAAAAATTTTAAAAATTGAATTAAATACTGCGATTCGTGAATTTGAAATTAGAAAGAAATTTAAAATTAAAATCGAAAATCTAGAAGAATTTATCAAAAAAATCATTGATACACATTATGTTCCCAATGTTAGTAACCGTTTTGCCATTAAATTAGTGCAATCTGAAGTTCGCTCTCAAATTGCTAAGCATTTAATTAAAAATAAAGCGACAAAAGATTTTAGTTTGGTTTTAGATATGTCTAATATTAAAAAATCTTCGATCTGCTCTGAAGGGTTGAAGCAAGAAAACGAACCGATCGAAGTAGACCGTACTCCGATCGGCTATAAACCAGATTATTCTAAAAACAAACCAGAACCTAAACCCCTTGGTTATAAGTTAAAATCAGATCAGAAATAATTAACGAATTCTCATAAATGATAAATTTAAATTACCATTTATACAGTCTCTTGTACGTTCGCCCCATAGTGGGTTGCGTGAATCAATTAAGTGTGTTCCGCAATCAGTGGAATCAGTTAAGATTGCATTTTGAATTACATTTAAATTTGTTCTTTCAAAATTCATTACTTTTCGATCTTGAAGGTACCTTTGTTGATCTTGGTACCATTCACCATTCAAAAACTCAAAGCTACCGTTACCTTGTTGTTGGTAATGATGAATGAATTGCATTAATCGATTAGAATCTTGACTAAAGTTAACTACTCTGGCGCCCACAAACTCGCCTGAGCTTTTATAAGTAACAGTTAAATATTGAATTCCATTTAGGTCATATGCATTGTCATCGTATGAAAGTAGATCTCCCGCATTAGGGCTTACCAAATAAACTTCTCCTATTGCGTTTCCATTATCATTTATGGAAACGTATGTTGGAATATAACTTAATCCAAAATGTGCTTGATTTGGTGGAAAAAACTCAGAGGTATCATGACCATGATTATTTCCCCAAGTAAAAGGAGAAAGTGTACCTGAATTGCCAACGCCATCCCAAAGAGTAAATAATCGATACATGTCGATTCGTATTTGAAACGAAGGATTTGGATTCATTGCATCGATTGTGATTGGATTTAAAAATTCAGTCACTTCTGTAACATCGTTATTTTGATCATTCGGAGAATGTGAAGTTGTCACATACATGAATGTATAATGTTTATATCCAAAATCAGGAAGAGCAGTAATCTCTTCTTCCGTTAAATAATTTGGATTACATTCTACGTGTGTTGAAGTTGTGTAACAAGTTCCAGATAATGTGTATCCATATGCTTTCACATCAAATTGATTTTTAAATCGTACTTTAATGTGCTTGTACGTTCCTTCAGAAATAAATCCTGCATCGTGAAGTGAGTCACTATATGAATCTTTGGTGATTTCAATCGATTTTCCACCATCATTGGTATAGTCAACAATTGATGAATGACTATTATCGCCATCGATATCAATTGAAACGACTTTAAGTTTGACTCCTAAAACGTGTGCCCAAGTAGTATGATCTAATGTCGCCTGATTAATATTTAAATTACTTGAAATAGAATCTCTGTTTGAATCTGCATTTAACGATGACGAGGTGGCGCTTAATAGTGCACCCATTCGAATGCTTGATGCATAGCTATTAGTGCCGTCACCTGTAGAGCTCTTTTTACCGCAACCTATAGAAGTTAATAAAATTATCATTAATAAAATTATAAATTTAAACACTGACCACCACCTTCCGCATTGAGTAATTGCGAAGGGAATGCCAAGAAAAAGCGCTTATAATGATCTAATTGTGTTTAAAAATCGTTATATCGATAGTTGTCGTTATAACACAGGTTTTGCAAATACTTTTAATCTGCTGATTCCACCATCTGGATAGATATTTAGTCGCAGGTAATTAAAGGGCCCTTTTGATTTCAATTCTTTTTCAAAAGTAGCTTGTGTGTGGGCTGCCAGTTTTGTTTTAGAAATGATTTCAGTAAATCCAAGTTCTGAGTCGCGAAGAATGAAGTCGTCAGCATGAAGTTCAGTTTTGCTGTGTAAGGCTTCTAAAGAGAATGATTCAGGAAAATTTCCTTTGAAAAAATTAGTATCAATTTCAATTTTTTCAAGCATTCCGGTTGTACCTAATTTAACCACTGTCCAATCGTAGCCAGGAGTACGTTTGCGTTTAGTTTCCCAACCTTCGCCCATATTTGTAGCTCGTCCTGGCATAATTAAATTATCTTTTGGTCCAAAATAAGCGTCATTACAAACAACTACTTGTCCACCATTGATGACACAAGCAAGATCTAGTGTTTGGTTTTGCAGAATATTCCAATTTGGTTTTGGTTCACCATGAACTCGTAGTCTTGCTACTCCACCATCAGGATAAATTTTCATACGTAAATGTGTGAATGTATCTCGATTTAAAATCGGAAACATATTCTGCGTTCCACCAGAGAGTCTCATTTTAGGTAAAATTTCTGTCCATTGAGTTTTTTCATTTGGATCTTTATCGAACATGCAACAAGCTTCAATCGAAGCAAATTCAGGAAAATTACCTGTAAAAAAACTGGTGTCGATGTTTACACCATGAATCGATCCAAATACTCCCAGTTTCACCACACACCAGTCAAAGCCAGGTGTTCTTCTTCTGCGAGACTCCCAACCGTCCATCCATTTGCCTTTGTCAGTAAATTTATCGGCAATAAAAATAGCAGGTTGTGGTTTGATCAAGTTTTCTTTTTCAGCAAAGAAATCGTCGCTACATGCGAGCACTTTTCCGCCTACGTTTTGATTCACTAAATCTAGTAATTCAGTGAAATAAATTCTTTGTGGAGAAGAAGATGTATTATTAATCATTGGATGGCCTTTCTCGGTTTAAATTAGTTCCATACGGATGAAAGCTGTGATTGTTTTCTTTGAATATGCATTTACCACGTACATACGTTTGTTCGACCACTCCTTGAAATGTACGACCTAAATAAGGTGTGACTTTATTTTTATGTTCAATCATATTTTCCTGAATCGTGAAAGTCTGTACCTCATCTAGCACAATAATGTCAGCGTCAAAGCCTTTTGCAATTTTACCTTTGCGTTTTTCTAGACCTGCCAGTTTTGAGGTGTTTTCACACATTGTTCGTACCAGAGTTTGTATTGAAATATTTCGCTTTTTCATTTCAGTCCAAATGATGGGCATACTAAATTGAATCGAAGAAATGCCGCCCCATGCTTTACTAAAATCGCCACTGTCTAAACATTTTAAATGCGCAGTACATGGAGAGTGATCTGAAACAATTAAATCAATTGTACCATCCACAATTGCGTCCCAGAGTTTTTCTTGGTTATTTTTTTCTCGAATTGGTGGAGCACATTTAAATTGTGTAGCACCATTTGAAATTTCTTCTGAATTTAAACTTAAATAATGAGGACAAGTTTCAACCGTAAAGGGGAGGCCTTTTTTCTTTGCAGCTCTAATTTCTGGTAAAGCCTCGGCACTTGATAAATGCACTATGTGTACAGGGCATTTTGTGCGCTCACATAATTCAATCATCATTTTGATTGCATTGTTTTCCCAAGATTTCGGACGGCTTTCTAAATATGTTTGATATTTGCTGTGATCACCTTTTATATCTACGGATGTTTCTAGTTCGGCATGCACAATGAGAGGAATATTATGTTTGGCTAAAATAGGCATTGCAATTTCAAGATCAGAACGTGTTACATTTTGAAATTCGTCCACACCTGAGGGACATAAAAAACATTTAAAACCTACCACACCTGCTTTGATCATGGGTTCAAGTTCGTGAGCATTGCCTGGTACAACTCCTCCCCAAAATCCGTAGTCGATGAAACAGTTTTTTTCTGCAGATTGTTTTTTAATTTTAAGTGATTCCAAAGTAGTTGTGGCAGGAATTGAATTTAAAGGCATATCAATTACGGTTGCAATTCCACCTTTGGCACAAGCTTTGGTTGCAGTATGAAAGCCTTCCCATTCAGTTCGTCCCGGTTCATTGATGTGCGCGTGAGTATCAACAATAGCAGGAATGATTAATTTATTATGTACGTCAGTGCATTTTTCGGAACCTACATTAAAATCATACGGCAAGATATCTTTTATTTTTTCGTTTTCGATTTGAATCGTCAGAGGTCTTGGTTCAGAGGAACTATCAGTTAATACCCTCATTGATTTAATATATTGCAGCATTGCAGAAATATAGCAGAAATTGTGGTTGCTGCAAATAAATCACGCCATGTGTTAGTCATAAAATCATGTTTTTACCAGTTTTTTTACAGTAAAATAGATTCAATGAAAAAAATTAATTACTCAGAGAAATATACTGATGCATTTATTAAAGAAATGCCCAAGTCTGATTTGCACGTACATTTAGATGGATCATTGCGATTAAAATCACTCATTGAAATGGCTAAAAAATTAAAAATAAAAATGCCATCTTACACCGAAGAAGGAATGAGAAAACTCGTATTCAAAGATAAATACAATTCATTAGTAGAGTATCTCGATGGATTTCAATACACGTGTGCAGCCATGCGCGATTTAGAAAATATTGAACGTGTTTCGTATGAACTTGCCATCGACAATCAAAATGAAGGCGTGAATTACATTGAAGCTCGATTTGCTCCTCAATTATTCATGGATCAAAGCAGAGGTCTTACGTTCGAAAAAGTTTTAAATGCCACATACAAAGGTTTCGAAAAAGCCAAAAAAGAATACAACTCAAAAAAAGAAATCAAGAAGGGCGAAAAACCTGAATTCAATTACGGAATCATTGCGTGTGCAATGCGAATGTTTGGTCCAAAAGGATTTTCACCTTATTATTCTCAATTTTATAATTCATTAGAATACGCTCGTGAAATGGAAGTCATGTCGCAAGCAGCATTACAATTGGTAAAAGCTTCTGTACGTACAAGAGACAATCTTGCGATTCCAATTGTAGGAATCGATCTCGCAGGACAAGAAGAGGGTTACCCTCCGTTTCGCTTTAAAGAAGCATATACGTATGCACATAAGCACTTCATGCACAAAACGGTGCACGCAGGTGAAGCATACGGAGCGGAAAGTATTTTTCAAGCAATTACAGAATTGTATGCCGATCGCATTGGACATGGTTACTATCTATTTGACGAAAAGAAAGTTGTAGATCCAAATATTAAAAACAAAAAGAAATACGTACAAGAGTTGGCTTCATATATTGCAGACCGCAGAATTGTTTTAGAAGTTTGTTTAACTTCAAATTTGCAAACCAATCCAAGCATTCGAAAAGCTAAAAATCATAAATTAAAAGAAATGCTTGAAAATCGAATTCCGGTAAGCATTTGCACTGACAATCGTTTGGTTTCGAATACTACCGTTTCAAAAGAATATCGTTTGGCTTTAGATAATTTTGATTTTCCAGTTAAAATCTTAAAAGACGTACTTGCGTATGGATTTAAGAAAAGTTTTTATCCGGGTCACTATGTTGAAAAGCGAGAATATGCAAAACGCTGTATGCAATATTTTGATAAAGTTGCAACCAAGTACGGCATTCCGCTTTACTAAAAAATTATCTGCTATTTACAATTCGATCAGGAGTAATCATCAGGCGGATGTGTTCTTGTCCATTCGTTAGATCAAACACAGTAGGAGATGTTAAGCTGATCGAGTGGGAGTTGCCACTTAAAGCACTTGAAACACGAGCAATTATATTTTTAATCATTCGCTCTGTAATGCTTGAATCTTTTGTAACTTTTGTAAAATGATTTTCATTCATCATTTGATACATTTTATCAAAAGTTTCATCACTCATGAAAAGTGAAAACATCATGCTGCGAGAAACGATTTCTTTTAAAGTATCATCAGAAATTAAAATTGAATTTGAAATTTGTGCGGGAACTTTAAAACATGGATGTTCTGTAGGATCAGTCAAACCTGAAAGCACATCATAACGACCAATTTGATAGGTGCAGGTACTTTTAGAAGGATCTGTACTTTCTTCGTATTCTACAAATGTTCGAATCGCAGCCATAGATTTGGTTTTTCCTAAAACGTCAGTACGAGTAAGCTTTACATTTAATTTAATAATAGCGTCACTTGCGCGGGCAAGATCTGCGGTGAATACCGATACAATGAGTGAGAATAATGCGATCAAAATAGAAATCTTCATTCTAGTTCCTTTTATCAAGTTAATCTTGGTGCGTGATTATATAGATAAATAAATAAAAGTAAACTAAAATAGTCAGGTATTGTTAATTTAAGAAATTCTTCATAATAACATATACTTACGTTTTAGCGCTGGTGAAAACTTCTCAATCGCATAGCGGAGCATGGTTCTAGGCATAGTAGTAGCGTGTTGATCGAGAAATTTACATTCAACTGCTAGATTGCGATTTCCAATTTCACGAAGCATCCAGCCTACAGCTTTATGAATGAGGTCATGTTCATCGTTTAAAAGAATTTTCGCAATTTGTAAGGTGGTTTTAAATTCTTCCGCACGAATCATAGTAAACGTAGATAAAATTGAAATTCGTTTAATCCAAAGATCTTGAGAGCTTGCCATTTGAATGAGTTTTGAGTGATTCCGTTTTAAATAAAACGTCCCTAAAATGTGGGGAGCAGAGGTGTCGACTAAATCCCAATTGTTTATGTGTTTAATGAATTTAAAATAAAAATCCACATAACTTTTTAACTCATCTGGATTGCGTTTACTTTTCTCAACCAAAGTCAGCAATGAAAACAAACGAACCTCGTGAAAACGAGATATTATGAGCTTAGATAATTCTTGCAAAGAAATGTCTTTATATTTTTTTACAAAGCTACGTGTTGTAGGAACGGTAAGACCTAAAAATAAATCACCATATCCATATTCGCCTGGTTTGCATTTAAAAAACTGAGATAGGCGTACCGCTAATGCGGCGTTTGCTTTTTTCTTGATTTCGGTTTCGACAAGTTTTGCTGTAATTAAAATTTTCTTAGTGGATTTCAACATTTTCTTCTCTTGATTCAGCGCTAGTGTCTTCAAAAATTTCTAATCCAATTCTACCAACTTCGCGGCCATCATTGGTCTCAATTTGTACTCGCCACTTGCCGGGCACATAATGATTTTTCACAGTATATCCACGAAAACCATCCGCTCTGCCACCAGAAATATTGATAGGAATCGCATCTTGAGGATCCCATCCGCGTTTGGTTTGATATAGCCAACGCACTTTGAGTTGATCTTGAAATCCTGTGGGAGAAAACACACGCACAAAAGCATACAATTGATCGCCCGGTCTTGCTAAAAAAATTTGATCACCATTTTGCCAAAATTTCCAATAGGGGCGAGTGTAGCTTAATATATATTTTCCGTCGGCTTTTTTTAGATCATGAAAAATTCCGATGTATTGAAGTGATAGAGGAAGTGGTGGTAAAATTTGTGCAAAATATAATCCTGCAAAAGTAATTTCAATGGCTAAAAACGGAACTAAAATATTATTTCGCATTTTATGATCGATATGAATTGATTTTTTGATTATTAAATAAAAAACATAAAATGCTAAAAATGAAACGAATAGTGATATCAAGAATGGAGTTTGACCAATATACTTCATGATTGTGGGGATGATGTGAATCCAAAAGGAAGTTGTGCAAAGAGAAAATAATGCAAAATACAAGATTAGCCGTGAACGTTTTAGTTTAACAAATTCATTAATCAAAAGTAATGAAGCTAAAAATATTATAAATAAAAATGAAGTTGTCATAGAAGCAGACTTGAAAAAGAAAATCGTGTACTTACTTAAGAGTCCACCAATTAAAAACTGCAATGCTTCGTGGTTGTATTTCCAAATGTTATTAAATCGCGATGGAAGTGGTTTTTTTCCGCTTTGCTCACGTAATAAGAGATAGAGCAAAAATGCGATGAGACTAAGATATAAACACTCTTTTGCAATTTGTGTAATTGAATCAATTCGAGTAATTGTAAAAACGTCAATTAAAAATCCTACTAAGAAAAACGCAACAGGAAATAAAACTTTATGTTTATTTTGAAATTCTTTTAATTTGGAAAGATACATTACTCCTAGTTTATAAAGTTACAAGGAATGTTCAAGATCTTTAAGTTCATAGCACTATCTGTGACACTTGCCGTTATTGATGAATTGCATGAATTGCCGATCCAAAGTTTTCCTGAATTTAAATCTACGTTAGCGTTTCCTTCCTCGATCATATAATTATAAGGCGCAACACCACCGCTAGCTTGAATTGTACTGGTTGCTCCCAAATATAAATCGAATATTTTTGCATAGGGTACCCCATTGCTTGTACCGCCAGTTAAAAGCAAGCTCCCGTCTTGAAGAACCGTTGTTGTTTGATAAAATAAATGATCACCAGTTGATTTTTCTGTAATTGTAGAGGTGTTAGTATCAAAAAATTCTACGTTTTCAAAGCCAGTATTCAATGTAGTAAAATCAACTCCGCCCGTTATTAAAACATATTGATTGCTAACCAAGTTTGCCTTTGCATTACAGCGTGCATGATTTAATTGTACATTTTCTAAAGCAAACGATTCTGTAAATGGATCATAAATTTCAATAGTCTTGATAACCTCTAAAGCATTGTTTTGACCTCCACCAATGATTACACGGCCATCATTGAATTTACTTTCAAAATGGCAAATTCGAGAAGTATTTAATTTATTTATCGTCCTTCTAAAAGTTTTAGATGATTGGTTAAATAAAATTCCATACTCTGCTGATCCTACTAATAATATCTCATCGTTGTCTAACATTGTTGCGGAATGGTTATACATAATATCTGTCATATTATTTATATTACTAAAACAATTAGTTGTGCGATCAAAAATGGAAGCTTTATTTGTAGCAATTCCTCCAACAATATACCCTCCTGTTATGAGAACATTTCCGTCTGATAATAAAGTTAAGGTATGCTGAGTGAGCATACGATCTAACGCACAACCATTTCCAGTAATGGGTGTAAAATAGCCGTCTCCATTTTGATTTATTTGTGTATAAATTTCAGCTGTATAATTTGAGTTTGTGTCATTACCAACCACGAGAACACGACCATCACTTAAATTAATTGATTTAAAATTTTTTCGCGCATCATTCATATTTGGACCCATTCGAAATGTTTGGGTATCTGGGTTATAAACTTCAGTAGATTGATACGTACTTTGTCCGAAAAGTGCACTTGAATAATATCCGCCCATGATTAAGACATGATTATTATTTAAAATACTTGCAGAATGATGTGTACGTAAAACATTCATATTTTCATTCGTATTATAAAAACTACCTCTCGCGTCTAACCCTTGAAAATTTGCAGAAATAGTTAAGCTTAATTCTGTAGGCGTTGAGTTGGGAGTAGGAGCTTCTTTAGGACTTGATTCTTCTTCAGGAATTTCAGCTTTATTTGATGTTTGATTTTTTGAAGTTAAATTACATGAACATAATAGTGTGGAAAATATAAGAATTGGAATGATTTGTAAGAATAGGTTCATACAGACACCTCAATATAGATATTTAGCAATCCACTTGCCAAATATAGACATTGTAATATTAGCTATTTAACTAAAATTGAATACAATATGTGTTAAATGCACATAGGTATATTAAATATTATCGAACGTATAACCTTCGTGTTCATAAGCATGATCTGCCAATGACTTAATTAACTCGTCATCGTTGTTATCGATTTTACCGAAGTTTGATTTTACACGGCGGCGTACTTGGCCTGAAAAAATTTCAAGAATTTCTAATTCTTTTTTACAGTTATCAGCACCTTTTGCTTCGATTTCTTGATTCACTCTTGAGAGAGTACACGCAAGTGCAAATAAATCGATCATAATATCTGCGAGACGTTTCGTAGCAAACTGTTTGCCGATAATGTTTTTACCATGTTTACGTAAAATGCGTTCAGCTGCGGCAGCTAAATCTTTTGTGTTTTCTTCAAAAATAGCAGCACGAGGTGCTAAGATGGGATGCAACTTAGTAAACTTAGCTTTTGTAGATCCAACACCAGTCGCTTGTGAAATTTTCTTTGAAGCATATGAAGAAAGTACGCCGAAACCTTTGATTGGATCATTGAAAATTCCTTCTAATGACGAGGCAAGCTCTTTCAATTGTTTACCCACATCGTTCATTGCCGTTAATGCGATAAATAATCTTAGAATTTCATTAGTACCTTCAAAAATACGATTGATTCTGCAGTCGCGTAAAATTCTTTCATACGGAAATTCACACATGTATCCATTACCAGCAGCTATTTGAAGAGCTTCATCCGCAGTTCTCCATAAAGCTTCGGTTCCAAATACTTTTGAAATCGCAGCTTCAACTGCATAGTCTTCATAACCAGCATCGACTAGTCCACCAACCATTGTAACAACGGATTCAGTTGCGTAACAATCGACAACCATGTGACCAATTTTTTGCTTAATCAAACCAAATTCTGCAATGGGAGTTCCAAATTGTTTACGCTCTTTTGCTTGCTTAGTTGAAAGCTCGATTACTTTTTTCATGGCACCCACACAACCGCCACCTAAACCAGAGCGACCTGAGTTTAAAACTTTCATTGCAACTTTAAAGCCTTTTCCGACTTCACCTAAAACACAGTTCGCAGGAACTCGAACGTTGTCAAAGTTTACAGTTGTGGTTGAGCTTGCACGTAATCCCATTTTATCTTCGTGAGGGCCATTGGTTACACCGCCCATATCGCGAGTGACGATGAATGCAGTCATAGCGCCTTCAGATCCTTCGGTTTTTGCAAACACTGTGTAGAAATCAGCGATACCGCCGTTTGTAATCCAAAGTTTATTTCCATTTAAAATCCAATGGTCACCATCTTTCACTGCTTTGGTTTTAATTGATGCCGCATCTGATCCTGATCCAGGTTCTGTTAATGCAAACGCTGCGATCATTTCTCCAGTAGCTAGTTTTGGAAAATATTTTGCTTTTTGTTCGTCCGTACCGAACAGAAGGAGAGCTCTCATACCGATTGAGCTGTGAGCTCCTACGGTGATAGCAACAGAACCATCGTACTTTGATAATTCTTGTACTGTACGGGAGTACGCTTTTGCTCCAAATCCGATTCCACCATATTGTTCTGGAATGATAAGTGAGAATAATCCAAATTGTTTCATTTCATCTACGATTTCTTTAGGAAGTTCTCCAGCTCTGTCCCATTTTCTAAATTCTTGATCGCGTCCTTTGAGCCAAGATTCTAATTGTGCATTTATAGATTTAATTGTTTCTTTTTCAGAATCTGAAAGTTTTGGATACGGTATGAGAATGTCTTCTTCAATATTTCCCATACAAAGTGAACGCATGAAATTAGATGTTTTTTTATCGATCATATAAGTGGCTCCTGTTTCTAGCCCATAGAATAACCAAGATTTTAATTTTATGAAATCCACATTTTAATGATTTTCATTTATTTTTTGACTAGCCAAAGATAAGATGAGTGAAATGAAAATTCATAACACACTACCGCTATTAAAAGAGCAGCTTGAGAGATGGAAGAGTATTCCTAAAGAGTCTGAGTTTATTCAGCATTATGCAAAGCCTATGCAAAAGTATGTGGGTGATTATTTCGATGATTTTTATCAAGTGCTTGGAAATTTAAATTGGAAAGAATATCGAGAAAGCACGTTAGAATGTAATGATGAAAAATGGGAAGAAAGACTTAAAAAACACATACGTGATGTTGAAAAATTATTTAATCAAAAATTAACTGGTGAAGCTGTACTCTTTGGTTCGTTTCACACGATCGATGGGTTTGCACGTTTTGATCAAGGCAATCATAAATTATATTTGGGAATCGATGAATCACATAATGATGGAAATTATCTCGATATTTTAATGGTTCACGAATTAACTCATGTGGTTCGTGAAGGTAAAGACTCCGTTTGGAAAGGTTGGAATTTAAATCCCAAAATGTCGCGAGAAGAGTTTTTAAATAAACAACCTGTGATAGAACACTTGTTTGGAGAAGGATTTAGTTGTGTAATCTCTGAGCTACTTGTGCCTGGTGAGCAACCGAGAAAATATTGTTATCAATCAGCAGAGAGTTATAAGCACGTCCTTTCTTATGGAAAAGAAGTGAGTGAAAGAATTCACCGTGAAATTAAAAAATTTGAAAATGGAGATTATGGTTCTTTGTATAATGGTTCTACTTATCAGCCGCGTATGCAGCAGTTTACTCAATATGTGTGGGCTTTTCATTGGATTAAAAAACTAATGTCTGATGTAGCAAAAAATAATCCAAATGAAATTGTTGATGTTTGTTCTAAGCAATTTGTAGAACATGCTTTAGATTTCTATTTGTGAATATTCAAAACTAGGCAATTAATTCATTCTCATTTTTTATTTTAATCGTAGTAAAATAAATATGCCGTATTCAATTAAGATTTCAATAACCAAAGGAAGAAAAAATGTTTTTGTCAAAAAGAACAAATGCGGTATTTACTTTTATTTTTATTTTTTCATTTTTGCTTACTTCTTGTGCGGGAAAGAAAAAATTACAAGAAATTAAAGAAGATGTTCATCAAGAAGTAAAAGCAGCAGTTGTAGCGCCAACACCACCACCTGCACCTGCAGCACATGCGGTTCATTGGTCGTATGAAGGAGAAGGGGGGCCAGAAAGTTGGGGTGAGTTAGACCCGAAATTTTCAGCATGCTCGCAAGGTCAATCTCAGTCGCCCATTAACTTAAAGTGGACTAGCCCTAAAGAAGGTGGAAAATTAGAGTTTGCGTATCACGATTCAAAATTGAAAGTGATCGATAATGGGCACACATTACAGTTTAACTATGAGCAAGGATCTAAAGTTTCAATCAATGGCGAAGAATATGATTTGTTACAAATGCATTTTCACACACCTTCTGAACATACTATTTCTAATAAATCGTATCCATTAGAAGTGCATTTCGTTCACAAAGATGCATTAGGAAGACTTGCAGTAGTTGGTGTGATGTTTAAAGAGACAAAAGCAAATGATTCTACAATCGATGCTCTTTGGGGTTTTGTTCCTTCTGAAAAAAATAAAGAAATAGAAATTCCTGATTTTACATTAAATCCAATGAAGCTTATTCCTAGCAAACATACGTTTTATCATTATTCAGGATCTCTTACGACCCCTCCTTGTTCAGAAGGGGTAATCTGGAATGTGCTCAATACTCCTATTAATATATCGAAGTCTCAAATTGAGGCTTTTCGGTCTTTATATAGTAAAAACAACAGGCCGGTTCAGCCGTTGAACGGAAGAAGTGTTGTAAATTATTGATTTTATTTAAAAATATAATTTCCGACCATTTGAATCAAATATTGATTCTAAATCGTCTATCAGGCATAATAGTATTATATTTCGGGGGAATTGATATGAAACTAATACTCAAGGCAAGCCTTGCGCTTTCTCTTCTAGCGATCATCGGTTGTAATGAACAAGACTTCGGTAAAATTCCAAATCAAAATGCAGCACCATCAAGTGGTGTGGCAGCAATCTTAGATACTACTGAATTAGGTAGTTGTGATCCATTGGTCGACGATGTGAATTGTCCACCAAATCCAGATCCAACTCCATCACCAACTGACTCAGCAGGATCAAGCTCTGGCGGAACTGAATCTGGCTCATCATCGGGAGTGGGATCTTCGTCAGGCGGTAGCTCTTCATCTGGTGCTGGATCATCATCAAGTGGTGGTTCTAGTTCTTCAAGTAGCGGCGGCGGAACTTGCACAAATGATACAGATCAAATTCATGTTTTTGTAAGCAGTGTGGTACTGAAAAAACATCCAAGCGGTCAAACACAAACATTCACTGTGAATAGAGTGATTGATCTTGCTAAACTTGCAAAAAATGCAATTGCTGAACTTTCAATTCCAGTTGCAGCAGGTACATCGATAAAAGAAATAGTATTAAACGTTCCATCGAAAAAAGCAGAAGACGCTTGGGCAGGTTGTACTCAAGTTTGTCCAAGAGGAATTAAAATTCCTCCAGGAAAAATTATGCTTCATTTTCATGGATCATATTTAACTTATAATTCAGCAAAAAAACTTAAAATCAGCTTGTTACGTCTTGAAAAACATCTAGGAGAACATACTTGTATGATTAATCCAAGTTATGAACTTGAGGATAAGGATGATTAAAAGTCTTTATAAATAAAAAGTAATATTATGAAAGCCTACGATTTCAATCGTGGGCTTTTGTAGTTAATATAAAATAGGACATTATGTTGAAAAAAGTAATTTATGGATTCATTCTTACAAGCCTGATTGTTCAAATGGGCTGTAAAGAAAAAACGTATGAAACTCTACCAGAAGAAGAGTCTGGAGTATCTACAGATTCAAATCAAACAACCATTTCAAATTCTGCGCTTTTAAGTTGTGATGCATTTCATGATGTAAATTGTAATTCGGTTGCACCTACATTGATTTCTGCAAACGCTTCAGATTTTACTGCTCAAAATGCAACTACAGCAAGTGCAACATGTACAGCAACAACGGATCAATTGTTTGTTTCAATCAGCACAGTAAAAGTTCAATACGGTCCTTTAGGAAATGAATTAACATTCAATGTAAATCGCAGTATCGATTTATTTAAAGCTTCTAAAAATGGAATAGCAGAAGAACTTTCGATACCGATTCCAGCGGGAAGCCAAATTAAAGATATTGTTTTAAATGTAAGCAATCAATTTGCAACCAGTGTGATGCATGGGTGTACTCAAGTTTGTACCAAAGGTGCAAAATTGAACGATGATATGATTCGAATCCATTATAAGAATGATTTACAAACTTCAGTAACATATAACTCAGCTTTGCGATTAAAAACTGACATTGAAGCGTTGTCGTCTGATGCACCAGCCGAATATTGCTCAGTGAATACAATTTACCATTTGCTTGTAAATTAAATTGTTTTTGAAAATAATTGAGTTTGAGGAGCTTTTCGTTCAAGTCTTGCATCAAATGCCATGCAAATATTTCGAATAAACGGTTTTCCTTCTTCAGTGATATTGCATTTGCGATCGCCTAATGCGAGCAACCCGTCTTTCACAAACTCTAGTAATTTATCAGGAACAGATTCTAAGTAAGCAGTATAGCTTTCTTGATCATTCCAGCTTGTTTCAAATCGAGTCATTAAATTTAAAATATGTTGTCTGATTACCAAATCTTCTTCGGTTAAAACGTGACCGCGATGAATGGGTAACGTTCCTGCCATTACAAGTTCTTGGTATTTTTCTAATTGCTTTTCATTTTGTGCAAACATTTTAAAAGAGTCCCCAATAGAAGAAACTCCTAAACCAATGAGGGGAGCTACAAAACGGGGAATATATCCCATGAAATTTCGATGCAAGGTTTTTTCTTGTACTGCTTTGAAAAGTGAATCTGTTTGTAATGCAAAGTGATCCATTCCAATTTCTTCATATTGATTCGATTGTAATAAATTACAACCTAACTCATAAAGTTCACGCTTTAAATCTGGCTCAGGTAAATCGGCTTCAGTCCAACGTCGGTGTGCAGGCTTAATCCAAGGTACGTGTGCATAGGCATAGAATGCAATGCGATCGGGCTTAATGAGTGCAACCGCTTCAATGGTTTGCTGAATGCTTTGCTTGGTTTGAAAAGGTAATCCATAGATTAAATCAAAATTTACACTTTCAAATCCTAATTCACGTGCATGATCAACAATTTTTTGAACTTGTTCAACTGATTGAGACCTGTGTACAGCTTCTTGCACTTTGGGATCAAAATCTTGAATACCAAGACTCAAACGTTTAAACCCCATTGATTGTAACGCCACTAAGTGTTCTCTAGTAGTAACTCGAGGGTCTGCTTCAATTGATAACTCACTGTTTTTAAGCAAAGTAGTTCCATTAAATATAGGATCTAACATTATTTTCAATTCATCAGGTTTCAGAAACGTAGGTGTGCCACCACCTAAGTGCAATTCTTGGAGTGGAATGGTGTTTGAACCGGTTCTTCCTAATTCTTGTTGATACATTTTCCACTCACGATGGATGCATTCAATGTAAGGTGTTGTTACAGAATGATTTCTTGTAATTCTTGTATTGCATCCACAATAGGTGCAAAGAGATTCACAAAACGGAACATGCAAATAAATCGCAGCACCAATTTTTTTAGTTTCAGATTCTGAAAGCGCGTCACCAATTGATCGAATCCATTGTGCAGGAGTAGGATTGGTTTCCCAATATGGAACGGTAGGGTAACTTGTATATCTTGGGCCCGCTACATTATATTTTTTAAGAAGTGTAGGATTTAGTCGTTTCATGAAAACTGCTTTCTGAATTCTTGAATGAATGTTCGAACATGAGTTTCTGGTGTTTTTTGTAAAACTCCATGTCCTAATCCAGAAATCCAATTTTTGCGCAATTCCTTGGGAACTTTCTTCATTTGTTCAAAATAAGAATGCATTTGAGCTTCAAATTGTGGGGTTGGTAATAATAAATGATCGGGATCAAAATTTCCTTGAATACAGAATTTGTTACCGAATTTTTCAAATACCTGAGAAAGAGGTGTATTCCAATCCACTCCTAAAACGGAAATCGGAGCTTTTGCAATTTCATTCCAATAGTTGAAGTTAGTGTTTTTTGAATAATAAATAATCGGAGTTTTAGAATCTAATTCTTTAAATCGTTTGATTAATTTATTCAAAGATGGAATGGCATATTGTAAGTATTCGGATGCAGTTAGTTCTCCTGCTGCAGTATCAAAAATAGCGATGGCATCCAGTCCTGATGAAGTTTGCAATTTCATATTTTGAGCTACGAGTTCGATGATTTCATCATTAAAAATTTTAAAACGATCGTCGTGCATTGCTTTTTTCACTTCTAAAAAATCACCTTGATGTGATCCAACGACTGCGTAACTAAAAAGTGTAAACGGACCACCCACAAACCCAATCAGGCCTTTAGATTTTGGCAATCTTGTTTTTAGTATATCAATTGCTTTTGCTTGAAACGAAAGTTCTTCTAATTTTTGCTCAATATTTCCTTTTTTAAGTTTTGCGGTCATGCTTGGACTAGTTAGATACCATTCTAGTTTAGGAGAAGGTTCGTAGCTAAGTCCCATTCCCAAAACATCTAATGGAAATAATAGATCTGAAAATAAAATGGCTGCATCGAAATCAAAATCTTCAATTGGTCCCATGGTAACTTCTGCAGCAAGTTCTGGTTTTCTGCAAAGCTCAATAAACGAATGTTTTTCTTTTAATTTTTGATAGTGTGAATGATAGCGTCCAGCTTGCCTCATGAACCAAATGGGGGGGCAGCCAGCATTTTGATGAGCAAGAGTTTTTTGAAATAAATTCATTTATTACCTTCATTCATGTCGAGTTGATAACCTATACCGCGAATTGTTTTAATTACATTTGGATTTTCAGAATCTTCTTCAACCATTCTTCGTAAACGAATTATAAAGTTATCTACAGTACGAGGGGTAGGAAATTCATCTTGTGACCAAACGGTGTCTAAAATCTCATCGCGGCTTACTGTTGTATGTCTTTTGTCATAGAGTAGTTTCAGCAATGCGCACTCTTTATGAGAAAGTGTGATCGTTTTTCCATTCACATCGATTAGTTGAAATTTAGCAAAATGAACTTTTGCATTACCAATGGTAACTGTAGAATTTGAATCAGAAGATTTAATGGATTGCGCTCGTTTGATTACGTTTTTTAATCGCAAAACTAATTCTTTAAAGTGGAATGGTTTTACGATGTAATCTTCTGCCCCAATTTCAAGACCTTCGATTCGCTCGTCTGGATTAGAATGAGCAGTTAAAAAAACAATCGGAACATCTGGATGATCGTCATGTATGTGTTTTGCTAAATCAAAACCGGTTCCGTCTGGCAAGGTTACATCCAATAGAGCACAATCATATTTTTGAGAATCGAGCATTTTGTGGGCAGATTTTACAGTTTTTTCCCAAATGATTTCAAAACCTTCTTTGGCTAAACGTTCAGATAACGTTGAACCAAGGTTTACTTCATCTTCTAAGTAAAGAATTTTGAAATGAGGGTTTTGAATCACGTAAGAGTTGCCTCAAATGCTTCTAAGAACCGATTCAAATCAGAATCAGTGTGTGCAGTGGATAAAAAACTTACTTCATAGCCTGAAGGTGCCATGTAAATTCCTTTATTGAGCATAGTGTGAAATGCCTTAGCATAATTTGCTTTTTGATCAGCAGGAATTTCATCAATCGATCGAACCATTGAAACATTTACACGATCCATTACACACCAAAACATAGATGAATTACGTTGAACTTTAATTGGTTTTTTATGTTTTTTAATTAAGCTTTCCATTTCTGAGCATAGTTTTTCAGTTTGGTTTTCAAGCTTTGAGTAGGGTTGATCGCGTTTGATTTTCTGAACCATTGCAAGTCCTGCACACATCGCAACTGGATTTGCTGATAAAGTTCCTGCTTGGTATACAGAACCAAGTGGAGCAATCATTTCCATTAAATCGGATCGTCCGCCATAGGCTCCTACAGGAAAACCGCCACCAATAATTTTTCCATAAGTAACGATATCAGGACGAATGTTTTCGCGTGCTGCCATTCCACCCAGTGCCACTCGAAACCCTGTAATCACTTCATCAAAAATCAAAAGTGCATTATATTTTTTCGTAATTTCTCTCAAACTTTTTAGAAATCCATCGGCATGAGGAAGTAATCCATTATTTGCAGGAACGGGTTCTACAATGATTGCAGCAATTTCTTTTGCGTGTAATTCGAAGGCTTTTTGAACTGCATTGAAATCATTTAATTTAACCACGATGGTATCTTCTGCAGTAGATTTAGTGACCCCAGCACTATCAGGAGATGCCATTTCGGCAAGACCTGATCCCGCTTTGGTGAGCATTGAATCAACATGTCCGTGATAACAGCCATCGAATTTTAAAATTTTATTTTTGCCAGTTGCTGCTCGTGCTAATCGAAGTGCCGCCATTACAGCTTCGGTTCCAGAATTTACAAATCGCACTTTTTCTACCCATGGAATTTCACGAGCAATGAATTCGGCAAGTTCTAAAGAATAGGGTTCCGCTGTACCGTACGACCAACCACGCGAAAGGGCTGCTCGCACACTTTCAGAAACTTCTGGGTCTTGGTGCCCAAATAATAGTGGTCCCCATGACATACAAAAATCAATGTACTGATTACCATCTACATCGGTAAGTCGTGATCCATTCGCTGATTGAATGAATCGTGGTATTCCTCCCACACCACGAAATCCACGAACGGGAGAGTGAACTCCACCGGGAGATACTTTTTTTGCGCGTTCAAATAATTCTTCAGATTTATCAATGTGCATACAATTTCCTTTTATTTAAGCAGAGAGTATTTGTTTTGCAGAACGAGCACCATAAGAGATGATCATTTGAGCGCCTGCTCTAGCAAATGCAATCCAGGCTTCTTTGTGAGCTGCTTCACGATTCATCAATCCTTTTTCAGCTAGCAGTTCTACAGCAGCATACTCACCAGATACTTCATAGACTGCCCATGGTTTAGAAATGTTTTGAGATAAAGTTTGTAATACATCTAAATAAGGAAGTCCTGGTTTTACCATTAAAATATCAGCGCCTTCAGAAGCATCCCGCATTGCTGAGTTTAGAGCATCTCTAGGATTGGCAGGATCAATTTGGTACGTAGCTCTGTCTTTTAATACAATTTTTCCTTTGGGAGCTGAATCAGCTGCCACACGAAACGGACCATAAAACTTAGAATGAAATTTTGCTGCATAACTCATGATGAGAGTTTCGTATAATCCTTTGTGATCTAAGATTTCTCTGATGGCACCGATTCGTCCATCCATCATATCAGAGGGGGCCACACAATCGGCACCCGCTTGTGCGTAATAAAGAGCTTGTTCGGCAAGCACATCTACGGTTGAGTGATTGATTACGTGATCACCTTCGTGAGTTAAAATTCCACACTGACCATGATTTGTGTAAGAACACAAACAAATATCTACTGAAATCCAAACATCATTGCCAAATTCTTTTCGGATGTTTGCGATTTGTTTTGCCGTAAAATTAAAATCAAATGAAGTAGCACTTTTTTTAGAGGGAACTCCAAAAAGTAAAATTTTATTGCAACCATTGAGGAGATCACTTTCAATTTGTTTTAAAAGTGAATCTTTGGTTTCACGATACACGCCCGTTAATCCAGGAATTTCTTCTTTCTTTTTAATTCCATCGACTACAAAATAAGGCTGAATAAACTGTGTGTGGCTTAAGCGCACTGAAGCTGCGAGCTCACGAGTAAGTGGATTGAGTCTTAATCTGCGTAAATTTAATTCTACATCGGTTTGATGATGGTGTTTAGCCATTGTTGCCACTCCTTATGATTGGGAAAAACAAAAAGCGTTGAGCCTTCTGGTAAATTTTTTTCTAAAAGTTGATACGTTTTACCTGCCCCGGTGCAGTGAATTGCACTTTTATTATAATCATTTTTTAATTCTTCGAATTGTGAAAAGCTAGACCAATAAATGACTTTTGCGTTTTTTAATTTTGCTTTCATTTCAGGAGTATAATGATGAGCTTGAATTGAGTATGTCGCAACGCATTTTTCGCATTGAGAGACATTTTTCCATCCTGAAATAGCATTTGAGTGGGTGAGAACAGATACCTTTGAGTTGTATTTTAGAAAGTCTGAACTAAGCGAAGGTTTCAAGTAATCAAATCCTAATGAGTCAGCTGACATTTCAACCCAAATTCCCATTTTAGCTAATTCAAACCAAGAAGTGGAACCAGAAGTAAGCACTCTAGCACTTTTTAAAACAGTAATTAAATCGGTACCTGTAACGCCACGATGGTGAGCTACAAATACATTTTGGTTTTTTAAATCATCAGTTGTAAATGAAGTCGCACGATTGGATTCTAATTTTGCTCGTTCTGTTTTACCGTCAAAAATGTCGTCTAAAGATTGTATAGAAATAGAAAGAGTAGGTTTATTCCAACGAATTTCATCGCAATTATTACCATCAGACTTTTTACCACGAATATAAAGATAGTCTGAGTTGTTGGTAGCTCCAAATCGTTGATGGCATCCTCCACCGTATTCTTCTAATATTCGGCGCTCTTTTGATACCGATATTTTAGTATTTTCAGAGTGAATTTTTTTAATCGCATCAAATATTTTTTGATCAGCAGCTGCAAGGGGTGTTCTACATTCAATGCTCAAAGCACCTTGTGCGGGAGCAGTTGGATTTTCGCTCAAAGGTAGCACCATGATTTTGGTGTTCTTCATAAGTCTATCTAATTCAATACGAGCGGTATCGTCAGCTTGTAATCTAGTTAATCCTGCAAGTGCTAACACAACGGCATCGAGTTTTCGGTCAGAAGATTCAGGTTCATGAATGCGTGAGAGTCTTGTGTTGACGTTGCCACGAATTTCTTTCATTTCTAGTTTAATTTTTTGGTTATACTGTGGAAGTGCTTTTTCTAAAAACGGTGGAATATTTTCTAGTCGTCGTGGAGAAGAAGTTCCCACTCGAATGGGCAATCCTTTTTGAAGTCTATCAATGACATTGTTATTGAAAATGACTATGTCTCTTGGATCTGCTCGATCTGGAATCGCAGCAACCGATACGCCCTTTGGCCTTTCTAAACTCAAATCTTTCATCGAGTGTACGCAAAGATCTACGTGGCCATTTAAGAGTGCTTCATCGAGTTCTTTTACGAAAAAATCTTTTCCTTCAACTTTTTGTAGGGGAATGTCTTGAATTTGATCGCCCTTTGTTTGAATTCCAACGAGTTCAATTTTTAAACCAGGATTTGCTTTTTCAATGAGACGAGCAATTTGTAAGCTTTGAGCTTTGGCAAGTAACGACGTTCTAGTACCTAATTTCATACAAAGTGAAGCAGATCTTCCCAACCATGTGGCATTGTTGTAGAGGCACCCAAGACTCGTAAGATTGCGCGTTCCACACAGGCTTTTTTCGCGCGTTCAATTTGAGCAAGGCGAGTATTTGTGAAGTCTTGTTGTAATTTAAAAATATCATCTAAGGCGAAGAATCCATCGAGATTTGTCCACTGAGGAAGGTCTTTTTTTAATGCACCTAAATGAATTACAGAACGAGGTTCATGACTTGAATTTATCCAATTCAAGCGATTGGTATCAGCGGTTTCATCAGAAGGAATGCAAACGATGATGTGTGCAGCATTCTTCCATCCAAAAATTTCTTTATCTTTAGTGTCGAGAATTTTGATTCCCGGATGGATTTCCTTTAATGCAATTGCATTTTCTAAGCTACGATTCCAAACCCATACTTCGTTTTCTTTTAAGTAGGGAAGAATCGATTGAGCTAACTGACCAGCACCTACAAGTAAAATTGGTTTAGATCTTCCAATTTGAGCGGATCTTTCTTTGATCATTTTTCTAACAAGTGAGCCATAATTGCTTCCACCAATATTTTGAACAAATTGAGTTCGAATTTCTTTTGTATCTTCAAATAATTTTTGAATCCAGGTTTGCAAACTTTCTACATCGTTTGCATTTTGTTTTTTGAATTCAGACCATGCTGATTTGAATTGGCCAAAAATATCTGTTTCTCCGATGATTTCACTTTCAAGTCCGCATGCAATTCGTAATAAAAATTCGTAGGCATCGCCACCAATCATTTTATCAATTGGTTGAGTTTTTCTTGCTTCATCGAGTTCTGAACAGTTATCAAACGTAATCCAAATTTTACGCAAACATGTATTGATTAGGAAAACGCTTGATTTTGAAGTAGGCAAAATATCATTATTTTGAGTTTGCTTTTTACTCAAATGGTAGACTCTTAAATCTGATAACGCCTGAATTTTACCCATGTTTTTATTTTACATAGAATAACCAATGAATTGTCACGGGTTTGTCATGAATTTAAATTGCGATATGCGTTATATGCATTTTAATTAATGAATTGAGACTAATTGCCGATGAAAAGGTATGGATTTTAGTGACTTAGCTGATTGGTTAACTGATAACTTATGGGTTGCAATCATTGCCCTGTTTGTAATGTATTCTTTATATCAAATTTATCGAAAAAATAAGCAAACTAAAAAAGCAACTCACAAGCTTCAGCAAAGTATTGAATCGCAAACCAACGAACCGTTGACTCTACATCCACATATTGATCCTGCACTTTGTGCGGGTTGTGGGAATTGTGTGAATGCTTGTCCGGAAGGAAAAATTCTTCAACTTATAAATTCAAAAGCAGTTCTTGTGACTCCCACAAAATGTGTGGGTCATGGGGAATGTGAACGAGCGTGTCCTACAGGTGCAATTTCACTGGTTTTTGGAACGAAAACACGCGGAATGGAAATTCCCCGTATTTCTACTAATTATGAAACCAATGTTTCGGGATTATATATCGCAGGAGAATTAGGTGGAATGGGACTCATTCGAAATGCAGTCAAGCAAGGTAATTTGGCTACTATGCATGCAATTTCAAATTTGAAATCAAAAGAAAAAACAGATACCGATATTTTAATTATTGGTGCAGGTCCTGCAGGACTTTCAAGTGGATTTACGGCAATTCAAAACAATAAAAAGTATATTTGTCTTGAGCAAAACTCAATTGGCGGAACCATATATAATTTTCCAAGACAAAAAGTTGTCATGACCCATCCGGCAGAAGTGCCTGGAGTTGGACAAATGAAATTTAAGAAAAATAAGGTATCTAAAGAAGAACTGCTTGAATATTTTTCAGATGCTCGAGCTAAAACAGGTCTAATCATAAAAGAAAATGTTAAGTTTAATACATTACAAAAAAAGGGTGAAATTTTTGAAGTAGATACTTCAAATGGAAAAATTACTGCAAAGAAGGTGATTTTATGTATGGGAGTAAGAGGCTCTCCTCGCAAATTAGGATTACCTAATGAAGATACCGAAAAAGTTGCATATAATTTAATAGACCCGGAACAATATCAAGCAAATCATGTTGCTGTTGTGGGAGGGGGAAATGCAGGAGTAGAAGCAGCACAAATGTTAGGAAATCCAAAGTATCGAAATAAAGTTACACTCTTAGTGCGTGGACCCACATTTGATCGCTGTAATGAAGAAAACAAAAATATCATTTTAAAGATGCAAGAAGCGGGACATGTTGAAATTTTATATTCGACAGTCGTTTCTGCGATTGAAAAGAATACAATTAAAATAAAGGACGACAAAAACGAGAGAGAAATTAAGAATGATTTTCTCTTCGTATTTGCAGGAGCTGAAATGCCTTTTAAATTTTTAATGAGTTTAGGGGTGGAAATAGACAAAAAATTTGGGACACGATAATTTTGTCAAAATGGCGTGTTCTAAGTTATTGATATTATTAATGTGTATAAACTTTAGACAAAATAAAAAGCTAGCTTAACGCGTTAAGTAGGCGGATAATAAGAGTTAGGGGAAATTAATTGAACGTTAGTTTTATGAATCTGGGGGTAGTGTCATGTTAAGAGAGTTAACATACCTACATTTTGAAAAAATCACAAAAGCACTCATCGTAGTGCTCGTGATCGCATTTGCCCCAGCCTGCTTTTTAGAAAAGCCAAAAGTTACAGATCCATCAAAAGCAAATACAACATTTAAACATTCAGGTTTTGAAACGAGTTGTGTTGAATGTCACGAAAAAGATAGACCAGCTCCGGTAAATGGACTTCCACACGGAAATAACGGAGACTGCGTTTCATGTCACAGACCTTCTGATACTTGGAAAGGTTCAATTCTTGCTTCAGCCGGATTCAGTCATAATCCTGCACCTACGACTTGTATTAGCTGTCACATTAACAAACGACCTTCCACTATTATAAATGGTTTTGATCATTCGATTGCTGGAATGGGAGATTGCGTTTCTTGCCATCACAGCGGAGGAGTCACTTGGGCAGATGGTGCATTTGCTCACTCACCACGTCCAGTCTCATGTGCTGGCTGTCATGAAGGACAACGTCCTACCAATAACACAGGATGGGTTGGCTATACTCCTACAAAACCATTTGATTTTACTAAACACGGTGGAACCATGGATTGTAATTCGTGTCACTCATCTACAAATCAATATACATTGATGTCTAATTGGACTGGTGGAAATTTTGTTCATAATAGTTCAGTTACTTCATGCACTGAATGTCACTCATCGTCTCAATGGCCTTCAACGAATGGGCCATTCATCGATGCAAACGGCACAAATGTAGCAAGCTTCAATCATGCTACTCAAGGCACAGGTGATTGTATTGGCTGCCATCAAAAAGCATTAAATAATGTGAGTGCTGCAACTCCAAATTATACTTGGTCACAAACAGGAACTTCATATCCAACCACTCTCTGTGGAATTTCTTCAAAACAATTTAGTAATGGACTTTGCACTTGGAACAACCAAGTAATAACTGCTGCGAATATTGTTAGTACTCCTATCGTGCAAACCATGCTTCATAGTTCATCACAAGTGAGTTCGACTTTATTGCAAAATTGCATTCAATGTCATGCGGGAGCAGCGACTGGTCAATATAACCCAGGATATTATCACTCAAAAATTACGACACAACCAACGGCATGTATCGACTGTCATGGTGCGGGAACATTATTATCTACAGGGGCAGCGACAAATGGTATGCCTTCGAGCTTCACAGGTCCAAATGGCACCGCGAGATCTCCAGTGACACCTGAAATGAATCACTTTGCGAAAAAGTGGGTATTGTCAGGCACAACTTGGTCTAGATCTACTACTTTATTAATTAACCAAGAGTGCTCTACTTGTCATAATAATCCAGGAGGTAGTTGGGCTAATTCAAACTATCATATGTCAATTGGTACGCAACCAACTGGATGTATTGATTGTCATGCTAATAATGATCCGAAGTCAGTTATTACAACAAATCCAAATCCACAAACCCCAACTGCATTTGATCACACAAATATAGTAGGTGAGTGCGTGAGCTGTCATGCTTCACCAACCAATACATCTGGCACACAAACAGCTAATATTGCACTTTGGGCAAATGGAAAATATCACCCAACTGCTGGAACACTTACTCAATGTAATTCTTGTCACAATTCACAACGTCCTACTACAAATTCAGGTTGGATTGCACCACTTGCAAATGCACCCTTTGATTATACAAATCACGGCAATGGTTTAGATTGTATGAGCTGCCATACTACAACTAACTTTACTTCAATGAACGGTTGGACAGGTGGAAAATTTACTCACACAACTTCAAATTCAACTTCATGCATTGGTTGCCATACTTCGCAACGACCAACAACTGTAATTTCAGGCTTCAACCATCAAGTAAACGGAATGGGTGAATGTATTGGATGTCATACTCAAGCATTAACCAATGTAATTGCTCAAGGTGCAAATCCTTCGATGACAGCATGGGTAGGAACAGGTGAAAGTTTTCCATCAGGATTAACAGGCACTACCACACTCACAGTTTCTAAAACTACACTTACTACTTCTGTAACACCAATTACAACTTTCAACCAAGTTACTTCATCTGCTACAACTACTGTGAATTTACCAATGCAGATGTTACATTCTTCTACACAAATTCCATCCGTTCATTACACAAATGGTGCTCTAAAATGTACGGATTGTCATATCAATGCAAGTGCAACACCAGCAACCTATGCTGGCGGATTAATGCATAAGAACCCAGCTACAAATTCGTTATGGGCAACACAACCTACAGCTTGTAAAGATTGTCACGCTAACACGCTTCCAACTGGAATTACAGGTACATCGCTACACTCAATGGATCACGCTTCGAAATATACAAACGGAACACTTGTCAGTGCTTCTGAATGTACTGCATGTCACACATTACCAGGAGTAACTGGTTCATGGGGTTCCGCATCTTATCACGCAAATTTAGGAACAAAAGTTCCAGCAAATTGTTCTGTTTGCCACTATCCTGAAGTGAAAAATATTTTAAGTACGGTTACAAATAAAATGAAACACAATTCTACTCAAGTAACGCAGGATTGTATTACATGTCATGCAATGCCAACTTCTGCGCAAATCGCAACATCAGGATATCCTACTGCAAGTTTATGGAGTGGCGGAAAATATCACTCTAAAATTGCAACTCAACCTACCGCTTGTAATGATTGTCATAGCGGCCAAAAACCATCGGTTACTACACAAAGTATGATTGATGCCACACAGGCAACCAAAGAATACATGAGCCATTCTTCTGCAATGGCAACAGGTGATTGTAAAGTGTGCCATACTGAAACAAACTCACTCACAATTGGATCTCAACCATCGGCATGGTCACAAACAGTATTGTTCCACACTGGTAAGCCTACTGGAGTTACAACTTGTAAAGAATGTCATGGTTTAACAAATGGAAACGGATCAGTTGCTGGAACTGGAAACACAATTCCTGCAGGTGAAACGGCTTCTACAACTGTAAGCTCTGTTGGAAATTCTGGCGCAACGATTACGCCATATTTTAATCCACCAGCTTCAGGACAACCAATTTATGCATCATACACACATTTAGATAGCAACTCGACAGCGTATGACTGTACAAAATGTCATACAGTACCAGCAATCAATGCAACTTCTGCATATACAGTTTGGAAACAAGGTAAGTTTCATCAAAATGTTACTGCACCAACATCATGTGCGAACTGTCACTACAAAGAAATGCCAAATGTAAGTTTTACTGGTTACAATCACGTTTCACTTGTTTCAACTTCTGGTACTGTGACATTACCAAACGGAAGTAAACTCACAATGGATTGTAAATCTTGTCACACTTCAAATGTAGGAACAAATTGGTTGGGAGCAACTGGCGGCAGCCCACATCCTACCAATAGTCCATTTCCAACATCTTGTAATAGTTGTCATTCTTCAGATAGACCAAGCATGATGTTTACACGTGTAAATGGTAATTGGACTCAGCCAACTACATTTACATATTTTGATGGCCATCAAGTCACCGGCCACTATACAAATAAAGATTGCTATTCATGTCACAGACCTAAAACAACGACCCTAACTGTTTGGACTGGTACTACAAATTGGAATCATACGAATGCTCAAGGAGCAAATATAACCTTCTGTATGCCTTGTCATTATCAAGAAGGTCAAAATAAGCATGGAAGTACATCATCTAGGTTGACTGCGAATAATTATGATGGAAACTGTTATAATTGTCATACCACTAGAAAATCGTGGAATTCTAATTAATGGTCTAAAAAATGTTTTCACTTCGCACGTACACTTGGATTTGGATTTTGATAGCAGGAACGCTGGCATATGAAAGCTATCAATTAAACTTTGACCCAAAAAACTCAATCTTTGCATATTTAAAAGCTGAAACAGTTCTATTGGAAGACAATTTTAAAATTGATCCGACCCCAGGCAAAGACATATCCCTTTATTACGGATGGATCGGATTTTCGATCATGTTTCTGACGAATTTATATATTTTGCGCAAACGTCTGCATTTAATGTCGAATTGGGGAAAAATTTCAAATTGGCTAAATTTTCATATTTTCTGCGGTTTAGTGGGTCCCACTTTTATTTTATTTCACACCAACTTTAAAATCGGCGGCCTAGTTGCCATTAGTTTTTGGAGTATGGTCATTTCGTTTAGCTCTGGAATCATTGGACGGTATTTCTATATGCAATTAGTCCGAAAAGAAACAGATTTAGAGCATGAAGCAGAAAGCATTGAGATGTCTTTAAATTCTGTTCTTAAAGATTCAAAGATCAAAGTGACTCCTGAACAATTAACCGAAACCAAAGCAGCGGTATTAAAACTAGCGGGAGTAAGAGCGTTTGATGTTCATACTTCATTGCCTATTTTAAGATCAATTTGGCATTCAATGACGGGGGATATATTATTAAGAACCCGATTGATTGCAACTGCTGGCAATTTTCCACCATCGCAATTGCATAAGCTAAGACAGTTTGCTCTTTTAAAACGTCGAATCGTTTATTGGGAAGAGTTTAGAAGAATCATGGGCTATTGGCATAGCTTCCATTCTCCATTTGCTATTTTTATGTACGTAGTAGCAGTCATTCACATTGCGACTGCTCTCTTATTTAGAGTTTAGCTGGTCGCTTTTTTACTACTTTTGTATTTAACCATTGCAATTGTAAAAATGATCAACTGAATGATTACAAATGTAACAACAATGGTAGCGCCACCGCTTGAAAATCCGTAAGAGTGTAAGCCTGCTGCTAAAATAAAGTTCACTCCATACCATGCCATGATAACTAATAAATATGCAATCGGAGCTGATGCTAGTAAACCAAATGGTTTAAGCCAGCCAACGAATTTAGCATGTTGAATTGCAAGAAATCCTAAATCTGCAATCAATGCCCAGGTTTCTTTTGGGTCCCACCCCCAGAATCTTCCCCAAGAATAGTCTGCCCACCAGCCACCTAAGATAATTCCAGTGGTGAGTAAGAATACACCTAACTGAATTGCTCGGTAACAAATATGAGACATGTCTGTATAAAATTTGTTCGAATAATCTGATTTGATAATCGAACGAATCATTGCTGTGTTGCCAATCAACATTGCAATCGAAAAGGCTGCATATGATATTGTAATTGTTAATACGTGAATGGTAAGCCAAAAATTATTTCGTAAAACAGCAACAATTGGATCCATATCAGGAGACAATATTAACGGAATATTTTCTGTTAATATTAAAGTTGCAGCTGCCCCTAATAAAAGAATTCCAAATAAAATATAGTTTTTATAAATTCCAAACAGAATAGAAGCAAAAAAGATAACTCCAAATGCCATCCAAATCATGGTGCCATACATATTGGTAACAGGAGCAAAACCTGTGATCATTACACGAATTGCAAATCCTGAAATATGCATAAGGAGTGGTATGCAGGTTAAAATAATAATCATTTTGGGAGTAATTTTATTTTTAGCAATTTTTGCAAGCACGATGATTCCTAATAAAAAATACAATAAGCCTGCAATGAAAAATAAATGAGCATGGTTGTAAAATATTTCTAAATCCATGTTTTTAATTTTTTCACGAAACAAGTCAGGCATTTTTTGAGTAGATTGTGTTTCAATCAACGATGCCGCAGCTAAATTTGCTGCAGTTGTATCTTGAGAGGCCACTGCTTTTAAGTACATTTGAGCTTTATCAATCGAAGCTGGTTTTTCTGAATGGCCACCGGCTGAAGGATTTTCAAATAAAAGTGCTTGAAAAAAATGTTCTCCTGATTGAATCGAACGAATCAAGTAAGCTTGCTGAGCTACTTCTAAGACCTTTTTCTCATCGGGAGTGACCAGTTTGTCGTTTTGTCTTTGTTTATCGATGATTGGTTTCATCATTGATTCAAGTTCAGTTTGATCGATTTGATCTAATGAAAACCATCGTTCACCTTTTGAGAAACCAAGTTTTTCACGCAAACTTACGTCGCGAATATTAATCATTGCTACTTGAGAGCTAATATTTGAAATCATGGTCGCAAGGTAAAATTGAATCGGATCCATTCCTTCAAAACGATATTTACCAGTAATATAGAGAACTATTTCTCGGGCATAAGTTTCAAACGGTTTGATTCGACCTTGAGATTGAACAGGTAGTTTACGGATCACATCAGCATTAATGGAAAGAGCAGAACCTTTGAATCGTTCTAGTGCAACAGCAGGTGGTAATTTTTCTGCCGGTGGCATCATCGAAGGTGCTGATGCTCCACTTGGGTTTGCACCATGTTGAGCAAAACTTTGAGGTAAAAGGAGTTGTAAAAATAATACTAAAATTACGAAAACGAACTTCATGTTATTCATGCTGCACCTATATTCAGTGTTGCTTTTTTGCGTTTGTATTCTCGATACCATTCACTTCTCATGAGTGTGAAAATAACGATTCCGATACATAAAATAACTGCACCGATATATTTGGTTAATCGACCTGGGTCTTGATTCACTGAAAAAATAGAAGCAGTAGGTGCTCCTGGGGCCATTTCATAACTTGCTTGGTATAAAACAAAACCATCTTTTTGAAGTGGCTCATTCATTTTAATTTCGATTGGAACACCAGTTCCGTTTACTCTAACAGTGGATTGATAACTCATCGGAGTTTCTGTTCCTGGGTAATCAATTTTTTGGAATTTTTCGAGTTGAATTGTAAATGGAAGATCTACTGAATTCATTCCGTAAAAAATATCGTAATTGCCATATTTTGTTTGAATGGTTTT
>CAZNGN010000010.1:95546-98655 GCA_964572865.1 uncultured Bacteriovoracaceae bacterium
TTGATCAGATACGCCCCCTTTTTTTAGGTATTCAAATTTAAATCCGTAAATTCCATTTGGATGAAGTGCAAATGTAGCAAACTTAGCAAAGACAACTTCGCGTGCATTTTCTTTGCCGTTATTTAACAATAATACCAATGCAGGATTTACTCCCGCTCTGCCTTGATCTACTAATTTTCCATTGGCAACAGAGGCGTCTTCAAGAGCCTCTGCAATTTTGATTTTTACACCCTGAATAGACGTTTCTTTATTTTTAAATTGTTGAACATTCAATTTTGTAAGTACAGCTCCGGTTTGAGCGTTTTTGATTAAAAGAGTGTCTGAGGCAACAGAAGAGGTTTCTTTTTTAGTAACCGTTTTTGGCTTTTCTTTTTTACCCTCAATTAAAAGTCTAAAACGAGCTGGGCCCATTTGATTTTCTGGTTTTAGTTTCGTTTGCAACCATTCGTTTACATTGAAAAATGCACTTTCTAGTTTAAAGCCAACCATTGGTCCAATTTGATCTGATTTTGTAGTTTCAGAGGCTTCAATGAAACCAGTATCGAAACTTACAAATGGTTCAACTTTCTCTACAATCAAACCTGACTTTTCTTTTAAATCAGAAAGTCCCACAGAATCACCTGAAGTAGGGTCGAGTACTCTTGGAAGAAATTTGCTGTAGCGAAATTGTCCATCTGAACTGATTACTTTAATAACTAAATCATTGAGGGCTACTTTGTTACCGCTTGTTCCTTCGATGACCCGAAGGCTTCCGTCAATTCCCCAAATGAATGTAACCATTGAGCCTATTAACAAAGTTAATAATCCAATATGAACAATTACAAATCCAGTGTGATGTTCTTTAAATGGAATTCGAGAAATCGTTGCGCAAAAAATATTGAGCCATAATACCCCAAGTAGTCCTAAGAACCATTTTGTTTTATAAACTAATAATCCTGAAACTTGAGCGTTGTAACGAGATTCAATGATGGTTCCAATTGCAACCACTACAATTAATACTAACATTGTAGGAACAGCTAATTTAACAGATGAAAAGAATTTGAAAATTTTGTTTTTGTTTAGTTTTTGAATCAAGGTGTTCATGAGAGCTTGATCATGCACCATTTTTTTTGCCTTATTAAGTCAAAAATGTTTAAATCTACATAATTATAAGACAACAATGACAAAGCTTGCCAGAATTTTAATATTGCTATGCATTATTTTAAATGGTCTTTCGACTTACGCCACAGACTATTTTGGAAGAATTACGAGTGGTTCATACATTTCAAAAGAAACTTTTACAGAAGCTTCAGATGGAACAACCAGTAATGATTTTTCAACCATTTCAACTCGATTTTATTTTCACGCTTCTGAAATTACGAAACAAAAATTAGAGTTTATCACTGATTTAAGGGATAAACATGACTTTTTCGACAAATTAGATCGTGAAAGACTCGAATTGAATGAACGTAATACGTTTCAATTAAGGCAAGCTTCAATCAGAAACATGAATGATACTGGGTCTGTGTATAACGAACTTGGTCGTTTTCCGATTTCAGAAGCTGGTGCCGTTAATGTGGATGGTTTAGAGTTAGGAAATCGATTTTCTCACACGTTTCGAAGCTCATTGTTTGCGGGCTTAAATCCAAAAAGACCTGAACAGAGTTATTTGCAATATAATAAAGACTCATATGTAGGTGGAGCATATAGTTTATTGCAGTTAAATCCTAATTCTTGGAAGCAATCCTTTTATTTGTCGAATGCAGTTGTGGCGCAGAAAACTGGTTCGCACTTAGATCGAACATACTTTTTTAATAATTTGATCTATTCATGGGATTCTCCAAGCCAAATCGTTGCGATGGTTTATTTGGATTTTATTCCCAGAGTATATATTCAAAATGGATTTCTTTCTTATCGCCAAAAAGTAAGCGAATCATTTCAAACTACTGTAAGTGTTTCTCAAATCGACGTGATCGAATATTCTCATCGTAGAGGAGTATTAGAACAACTCAATCCTTCACCGTATCGAGAAGCGAGTTTGAATTTAAAACAAAATTTTACTCGTTTAACATCAATGCACTACAATGCAGTTTATGGAATACGAAACTCTGATGCTTTGAAAAAACAAGAATACTCGTTAGGACCTGAATTTGATCAGTTTTTAAGCAGAAAAACATTATTGCAAGCTCTTTTTGGTTATCGAAATAACTTCACAAGCACAGACGAGTTTGTGAAAGCAAGATTCGGTTATTATTCAAATGATTGGGAATTTTCAATCGATGAAGAGTATGATTTAAGAAATGAAACTGTGTATAACAAAACGTATAATCAAATCATTTCAGAGTTTTCAGTTGCTCGTTATTTATCTAAAGCATTATATGCAACACTTTCGTATCAAGATGCTCGCAATGAGAGAGTTACAATTTATTCAGGATTTTTTAAAATTGGATACAGATTTGGAACACAAGATGTGGCTCCTTTAAGAGACGGCGCTCCTGCAACAGGAGGAAGTTTATGAAAAAAATATCCCTTCTGCTGAAAATGCTTCCTGCTTTATTTTTATTTTCTTCAATTACCATTGCTCCCAATTCTTTTTCAGGACAAGGCTTACTTAATAAATTGCTTTCCCCAGGTCCACTCATCGAGGGACACAAAAATTTAGAATTTACATCCGATGATTGCTTAAAATGTCACAAACCTTCAGAGGGAATTCCAGACTCAAAATGTACAGACTGCCATAAAGAAATTCGTGAAAGCATCGCCCGAAAGAAATCATTTCACGGAATGTCTAAAAAAACCTGTCATGAATGTCACTCAGACCATAAAGGCAGAGATTTTGATTCTACGAAAATCGATGAGAAAAAATTCGACCACAAACAAACAGGATATGTATTAGAAGGTAAACACGCTGAAATTGATTGTAATAAATGTCACACTGAAAAAAGAGCTGCCGCTAAAAAATCTGTGCGTCCGAATGAACCACACTATTTCGGTCTTAAGGTAAGCTGCTATTCATGTCACAAAAAAGATGACGTTCACTTTTTTAAGGGAAAATATGCTCAAAAAGATTGCGGAAGTTGTCACGGTCTAAAAGAATGGAAAAAAGACATTAACTTCGATCACAACAAAG
>CAZNGN010000011.1:0-90473 GCA_964572865.1 uncultured Bacteriovoracaceae bacterium
TTGAACATTTAGGTTTTGATCGTGATAGTAATTTGCACGTATTTGTGAATACTAGTGGGATTTCACAATTCATTCCTACTATTTCTTCTGGTGGTACAAAATGAAGTATCTCTATGCATTCATTTTTATATGTTTAGTGCATATACATTATAGTATTTCTGCTGATTTTGTTTATCCGTTACAAAACCAATCGCCTGATGTCATGGTTCAATTTACGAATACTAGCAATTCACAAGCATTTCTTGTGAAAGTAATCCGTAACATCTTAGATCAGAAAACAGGGATTGACCCAATGAAATATCAATTTAAAGAACCGATCGTAGTAATCGGAGACTTAAATACAGATATGGAAAAATCAGCAAAAGACATGGTCGATGGCTTTTTGAATTATGATTTTAATCAAGGAAAAGTAAAGTTGGTAATGGATGGGCTGAAATACGATATTAAAAATGCAGTCATTCAGTTTAAGTCGATTGAAGCATCAAATGAAGATGGTTTATTACTTGAAGTGTCTGTTGAGCTTTCAGATACGTTGATTACAGCTGAAAATATAAATTTAGGATTTATTATTCCAGAAAAAAATAAAAATGCCTATTTGAGAAAAGTGAAAATTGACTTAGACCACCCTTCACTTTATTCAAAAAAATTAGATTCACTCAGAATGAAATTAGTTTATAATTTGAAATTCAATCAAAGTGGACAGATCGAAGTTAAATCAACCAAAAATACATACGACGTGTTTGAATCGATTACAGAACATGATTTAGAAGATGATATACAGTTTAATCCAGGTGAACCCAGAGCTAGCAATATACAAATACAAATTGGCAATGGCTATAGTACTTTAAATAATGAAGGTATTAAAAAAGCATTAGAAAAACGTAAACGTAATATTGCTAAATTAATGTTCAATCCATTAGTAGATATCATTCGATCGTTACCTTCTAAAATTATTAAAAATAAAATTGAATCAGTTGCTATTCCTAGTCAATTTTCATTTCAAGCTCTCGATAAACCATTTGAATTAAAAGTTGATTCTTTTGGAAGTATTGGCGAAGATCAATTTAGGGCAGCTTTTAATTTCAATTGGAAAGATAGACAACAATTGCATTCTTCTGATGAAAAGTTTGAACAATCTACACAAAATATTTTTAGTATGATTGACTCGGCCAAAGCGGAAGCAGTCATAAGTATCAAGCAAGATTTGTTTTCTGATTTAGCTATGGAAGTTGTAAATAATCAATTTAATGAAAAACTTCCTAAAAGAATTTCTATCGGTAAAAACGGTATTCAATTTAAAATGAAAGAAGTGAAGCAAGGTATTATCGCAGCCGATATAGATGTGAATATTGGTTTCGTTGGTAAAGTGGTTACAGGAAAAAAACATCTAAAAATTCCAATTTTTATACATCCAAAAATTGAAATGATTTCAATGAATGATATCCCGAATGTTAAGTTTTCGATTGATCAATTTGAATTAGATAAGCAAACTCTTTTATACGGAAAAGACGGATTTGAAAGTAACTTACAGAATGTCCGTTTTAAAAAATTAATCATTAATAAAATTAAAAAAATGTTGAAAGAATATGAACATAAAGAATTGGCTTCGATTCCAATTGAAATGTTGAAAGGTTTAGATCCTTCAATCATAACCGCTGAAAGTGATGGTTACGGTCGATTTAATATAGCATTATCGATTGATCCAGCTTTAGGAAAGGCTCAAAAAGCGTTTTGGGTTGTAATACCCAATCTTATTAGTCAGTAGTTGTTTTCTTGACTAGTTGCATTTAACTAATATAGCTTTTGCGGGCTATGAGTAAAAATTTAAAGCTTTTATATATTTTCATCGGGATTAGTTTAACTTTTCAAGCATATTCAGCTGTTAATAGCCATGTTCATAAGGTGATTGAACAAGCTAGAACCATTTATAACGGTGATATTTCAGTGATCGATCACTTTAATAACCGAGTTATGATTGCTGAGTCGAAGCAAGGCGCTGTTCTTCAAGGTTATATGAATTTAAATAGTTCTGCTGATTTAAGAACAGAATATTTACAAATCATGACAACGCTTTCACTTGTAACACCTAAGATACAATCAATCTATAATATTGGATTGGGTGGCGGAGCTTTGGTTCGATATTTTTTAAATAAAAACCAAAATGTAAAAATTGCATCAGCAGAAATTGATCCAGTAATTGCACAATATGCAGAAAATTATTTTAATGTGAAAAATAAAAATCACACAATACATGTTGGCGATGGATATCAAGTATTGGGAAATTTAAACGAGAATTTTGATTTAATGTGGGTGGATGTTGAAACTCCAAAAATGTCTCCAACAGCTATTTTAAAAGCCGCTGAATTAAATGTGTTGAAGTCACATTTAAATGCAGGCGGAATGATTGTAGCTTTTTTAGGACAAGCAAAAAATGAAGGTCAAATTTCATTATTAGAAAAAGGTTACAAGGGTAATTTTTCGAATGGAATTCGTATAAAATCAGTAGCTACAGAGCAAAATAAAATGATTGCCGAAATGTCTCATGACATGGAAATTCCTAAAATGGTACTAATTCAAAATCCAATTTATTTTGTAGCTGTAGGAAATATACCTGATTTAAATTGTAAAAATTTTATAAAGAAATTTCATCAAGTAACACAAAAGCAATCTGTTTTCTTAAAAGAAACCAAAGAGTTTTGCCAAGATTTATAATTTAAAAATCGATGTATCGAGCATATAGTCTTCTTGTTTCATCAAAGACAAATGCACCAATGTATTGCCTTAAAATAGTATTCAGAACGATAAATTGAATTCCAAGAACTGCTTTAGGTTCAAAGTTTTCTGATTTATCTTTAGCTTTCAATTTTTGAACATGTCTTACTTCTGCAGTAGCAGTGATGATTTTGTCTTTTAGCTTAAATGTTAAATCATTGATTTTTAATCCAACAGGATATTGTGGCATTTCAAATTCGCCAATTTCAATACCCAAACCACCTGCGCTAACGTTTAAAATCTTTTTAACTAATAATTGTTCTGCATTTTTTGGATTTGGATAACTAACGCTCATATCGTCAGATTTTAAAAAATTAAACCGCAAATCAGCTCTTCTTTGTACACGAAAAAGTTTTTCAGGAATTTTGAAAACATATTGAAGATCAGAATTTTGATAATATTTGGCTTTAAAAAATAAACTGGTTTTAGAAAGTTTGACGTTAAAAAAACATTCATGGATTGAATTTTTATTTAAAAATTCTTTTAATTCATTAGTGGGAACACCTTTTGGTATTTGAACATATAGAGCTAAATCTTTGATTCGTACATCTTCAATAAAGGTTTGTATTGTTTTTTCTTGATTAGGTGTCCATAGAGTAGTGAAGGCTTTTGTTTTGCCGGCTTCAAACAATAGACCTTCATATTCTTTTTTATCAGAGATGAGTTCAAAGTCAGATTTTTTTAAATCACTTTTTGAAGTGCTCATAAAATTATTTGAACACGTATCGTCGAATTTGTCTAATAATCAAAGCGATGGCTATCAAAAAGATCACTACTGCATATGCAGAAAACAACCCATATGTAGCACCTAAAAATAAGTACCAATAGATGATTCCGATATGAAAAACAGATGTCATCACAAGTAACATTGCTATGAGAGAAAGTGTTCCCATCAAAATAAGTAAAAAATTAATAAATTTTCTCTTTTTCTCTTTATGTTTTTTAAGGCTCATCCAAAAGTAAGCAGGTGGCAATAACATGAGAGTAGCTAGATACGTATTTTTAAATAGAGCCAGAGTAATGATGATTGAAAGTAAAATGCCGTGTACTGCTTGTCGAATGTCTGAGCGATCTTCATCATCAGCGGGCGCATAAAAAACTTTTCTTAAAATATAATAAACTATACTGATGCCAGCAAAAACTAAAATAAAAGCAATTGCTTTTGGTTGATATAAAAGTGGTGCTTTTTGTGTTGCAGGAAAATTCTCATATTGTGGAATGATTTTTAAAAAAGGCAAGACTAACATGATTACATATCCAGTTAGCAGTGATGAAATCAACATCATCATTTTTTTGATTTCATTTAGAAATGCAGTTTTACGTTGTTGTTTAGTATATTGTTTAAACGCTTTGTTCACTTTGTATAAAGTTAAGAATAAGAAGGGAATGAAAAGTAAAATGTGTATGATGGTAACAATCCAACCGTCTATGTAACGATCGGGTGTTACTTTCCAATATGAAGAACTTCTGAAGTTTTCAGGAAGTTTATTCATTTCATCAATACTATAGGTGACACGTTCTGCAGCTTTTCCGAAATCATCAAGTGAGCTTGCTAGTACATATTCCGCTTTGTCTTCGGGTGTATGTAAATAATAAGAAGTTACATGTGCAAAATCGTCTGTTTGGCCAGCATAATTAAAAGCAGGAATGCCCGCTGCTAAAAACTCTCCGTGATCTGCAGGTGGAATCAATAAAGCCCGCTCAATGTGTTCCATGATGTTAATGAAATCTAATGCTTCAACTGTTTTGAGAGAACGGACCGAATCGACAGCCAATTCTCTTAACCAAAGTGGCGTGTAGCCTTCTTTTAAGCCATCGCAAAGTGTGAGAATTTTTGTTTGTTTTTCAGGTGATACGAAATCAAAATTTAAATGAGAAATGATTTGTTGAGCTTTTGGATATTGTCTAACGAAATTGTGTGCACCCCAAAATGCTCCCAGTTCTTCGCTATCAGTTATGATAAACAGTAATGTTTTGTCAGTTTCAATTTTAGAAAATAATCGGGCAAGTTCCATCACAACGCCAACGCCTGCTGCATCATCCATTGCACCTTCAACTGTTGTTTCTGCAATGTCATAATGTGCAGCAAATGAAATGATTTGTTCTGGATTTTTTGTACCTAATTTTTCAACATAAATATTTTCTAAGTCAGTGTATCTTTGTGTTCCAATGACCTCTGAAAATTGCATGCCTTGAGGGTTGTATCCCATTTTTTTAAATTCAGATTTAATCCATTCAGCTGCCTTTTTTCTTGGTTCTGCGTAAGTAAATCGATACGGAAAATCTTTAGATAATTTGGTCATCCATTGATGAGCGTTTTGTGAGTTAAATTGCAATGGTTTTAAGCTTAAAGGAATGCGTTCAATATTTTTCAGAGATAATCCGAAAATTAAAATGATTAAAATTCCAGATAAAATTGTAGTTCGAATGAATAGTTTTCTGGCATCCATTTGATTTGATGCTAACATGGAATTGAAATGATGAATGATAATTTTATTAAAATTCAATCTGCACTTATAAATGAAGCGTTGCCCGCTTGCGTTATTGACCTAGATGCTTTCGATCGAAATTGCAAAAAACTATTAATGTTTTTAAAAAATAAGAACCAAACAATTCGGATAGCGAGTAAATCTCTACGCACCCCAGATTTGATTAAACGAGTTTTAAAAAGTAATGAAGCTTTTAAGGGCTTAATGATTTTTTCAGCAAATGAGTTAAATCTGATTGAAGAGTTTGGAACTAATGATTTTTTAATTGCATATCCAACCGTTCAAAAAAGTGATTTAGAACAAATTGAAAAAGCATTGCAGCGAAACTGTTCGGTAAAACTAGTAGTAGACCATCCTAAACAAATTGAAATTATAAATGAGTATTTTGAAAACAAAATGAGTACTCATGAAAATAAACTTCAATTGGTCATTGATGTAGATGCAAGTTTAAATTTATTCGGAATACATTTAGGAGTGCGCAGAAGTCCAGTTCGTTCTATTACGCATGCACTAGAACTCGCACGTTTAATTCAGAAAAAGCAAAATGTAAAATTCGCAGGACTTATGATGTATGAAGCACAAGTGGCAGGATTGACCGATCGCAATCCATTTAAAAAATTATTAAATCCAATTGCCCATTTAGTGCGTATGAAATCAATGAAGTATGTGCAAAAGTTTCGAAAAGATTTGTATGAAGCGTTTCAAAATGAAAAGATACCGCTAATCGTTTTTAACGGTGGGGGAACGGGTAGTTTTAATTTTGCAAATGAAGAAGATTGTTTGACCGAGTTAACGGCAGGATCTGCGTTGTTCTCTTCACATTTGTTTGATTATTATTCTAATATTCAATTTGAACCTGCTTGTTTTTTTGCCTTACAAGTTGTGCGAACTTCTGATCGAAATTATGTAACTTGCCAGGGTGGAGGTTACATCGCCAGTGGAGAGCCAGGATGGGATCGACTTCCTAAACCTATTTTTCCTGAAGGCTTATCACTTGTTTCTTCTGAAGGAACGGGAGAAGTGCAAACCCCACTGCAATTGAAGAATGCTTCACTTAATATAGGAGATGTAGTACTTTTTAGGCATAGTAAGTCAGGAGAAGTGATGGAGCGTTTCAATGAGGTTTTGATTTATTCAAACGGAAAAATCATTGATCGTGTCAAAACTTATCGAGGACTTGGATTACAAACGTTTTAAAAATAAAATGAGGCCATATGAAAAAGAATGTTGGAAAAATTGATAAAGTAATTCGTGTTGTTGTTGGTGTTGGTATGATTGCTTACGCTGCGATGACCGGCACAACTTGGGCATACTTAGGAGTTATTCCATTGGTTACAGCTGCCATGGGCTTTTGTCCACTATACTTACCGTTTGGAATTAAAACCTGTAAAACAGAAAATCAAGGATCATAAGATATCTTTGAATTTTATTTTATATCTTGCAGATAAACATTTGTTTCATATTGCAAGGTTTTAAGAATTTGGGGATCGCAATAATAAGTTGAAAAAACGATCCCCCGCATTCCCAATCGAATTTGTCGAAAAATAGATCCCATCGGTAAGTTATTTTCAAATAAAAATTCAATGAGTCCCATGATCATTTTTGAAAAGATTCGGGGCATTGAACCAAAAATACCTAATAACATTTTCAAATCTTTTAAATCGCGATCAGGTACAAATGCCATAACTCGATCAATGTTTTGAATGCAGCCACTCTGAGAAAATTTTGGAAACTCTTCATACCCTGGCAAAATGGCATCCCCTAATTTAATTACACCCATGAGTTCTTTTGTATTTAAATATTTAGAATTCATATTTTAGCTGCTTTCAATATTTTTTCAGATGCAAGCAAGCTCATTGCCATAATCGTAAAAGAAGGATTAATTCCAGGGGCAGAAGGAAAAACGCTTGAATCGGCAGCGAATATATTATTGTAACCGTGAATTCGAAATTCTGGGTCCACTACAGAATTCTTTGCGTCTACACCCATGGGGCATCCACCCATTAAGTGAAGACCAAATCCTTGCATGCATTGTTCGATTGAAACCGCTCCCGTTGAAGCAAACATTTGTTTTATGATCGACAATCCTTCGCGAGCTTTATTCCAATCATTCGAAGTCATATCTTTTTCGATTAAAATTTTACCGGTTTTATCCATTTTAATTTTGCCAATAGGTTCATCGCGAACCGCAACTTCCATTGAAGCGAGATATCTGATTTTGCGCATTTTTTCGTAATGTTTTTTACCATTTCCTGAAAATAACATTGCCGTAGAAATCGGTGGAGCAAATACATTTTCAAATTTAACACCTAGTTTTCGCAATTTAGGATCGTAAGACTTTACAGCTTGAAAGGCACCTTTATGTGAGTCGACCGGCTCATTATAAAGTGCATACGTCATAAATTGTGGATGACAACTGAATGAAGTTCCTACAGCAGGAAGATTTCGATTCATTCCTGAGCGCATTAAGATTGCTGAATTTCCAAATGCGCCAGATGCGAGTACAATAAATTTTGCACGTAGAGAAGTTTTTTGTCCGCGTTGAATTCCAAAAATATCAGATCCATTTGGAGAAGGATTGATTCCCATCACTTCAAAATCAGTTTCAACTTTTAAACCTTTTTGTTCAGCTTTTCGAATTACAGTAACCAATGAACTTTGTTTTGATTCTCTGGGACAACCACCCAAGCAGCTAATGCAATCAGTGCCTTGATCTAATTTGCAATCACCTTGCGCTCGATGAAGTGGACTCCATTGAAAATTACATTTATTAAAACCTTCTATAAATAATTTTGTATTGCGATTATAAAATTTTGGATCAACTTCGCTGATTGGGACTTCACCTGTGATGCGATCGTAATATGGTTTAAATGTGGAGTGTGAGAAGTAGTTGATGCCAGATCTAGATTTCCAATCATCAAATGCCAAGTCATCAAACTCATCAAGAAGGGCTTGATTTACGATTGAAGTTCCACCTAAAACTTTGGCACGTAAAAAACCAAGCTTTCCGCTCACTCCGATTTCTAGACCACCATTCCAAAATAATTGTGAAGAATAATCAATTTCAGGTTTTGGAAAGTCAGTTTTTAAAAAGCGCTTACCGGCTTCAATTAATACGCAATTGGCACCCGATTTTGAAAGTTCATAGGCGATTCGACCACCTGATACGCCAGAACCAATGATTGCATAATCGTACATACGACAATCATAAAATGACTTTCATTTTTGTAAACACGAATCGTGTTAATTTGGTATAGTGAAGGCATGAGTCAAAATATAAAAAAGATCTCACGCTCTGAGTTGAGGCAAATAAAAGCTGTATTCTTTGATATTGATGATACTTTTTCAGGTGGAAATTTTGATACACCAGAATTTGAAGCACGCATCGGGGCAGAAGCCTACTCATCTCTTTGGAAATTGCACAATGCAGGAATTAAATTAATTCCAGTTACTGGCAGACCCGCCGGTTGGTGTGATCTCATTGCAAGAATGTTTCCGGTAGATGCTATTGTCGGAGAAAACGGCGCATTCTATTTGCAGTGCATAGAGCGAGGTCACCAAAAGTCAGCAAAATATATTAAAAAATATTTAGAACCAGAATCAATACGCAATAAAAACGCAAAAAAATTATTACAGCTTAAAAAAATAATTCTTAAAAAATTTAAGAATGCAAAAACACCTTCTGACCAAAGCTATCGAGAGTTTGATTTGGCAATTGATTATTGTGAAGATGTGAAACGTTGGAAAGAGTCTGAAGTGCAAAAGCTAATGGAAGTCTGTGCACAATCTGGTGCACAGGTAAAACTTTCAAGCATTCATGTCAATACTTGGTTTGGAAAATATGACAAATGGACTTGTGTTCAAAAAGTAATGAAAGAAGTTTTAGGTTTATCCATTCAAAAAGATTTAAATAAAATAGTTTATTTGGGTGATAGCCCCAATGACGAGCCTTTTTTTAAAGTTTTGCCGCTCACAGTAGGTGTAGCTAATGTTTCAAGGTTTTTATCAAGAATGAAATCTCATCCAACCTATATAACCAATCATAATTCGGGTAGGGGATATGCAGAATTTGCTGATGTTTTATTAAAAGCTAAGAAGTAGTTAAACTTTTTGAAATGAAAATATAAAAAGTTCGTCTTTTGTGAGCGTTTCGGCTCTAAAATCATGAGATTTAATTGCATCCACACAGTTTTGCAAATATTTTGGATTACGAGCTGGATCAATCAATATGATGTGTCCTGTTCGTGAGCAAAGAGCTGTTGCGATTCTAGCAATATTCTCAGGCTGATTTTTTTCATACAAAACATCAGATGCGATTACGAAATCAAATTGTCCCAAAGATTGTAAGTCTTTCATCTGGGTATCTTGAAATAAAAAGCTTTTGTATTGAATCGTTTGAGGATTGATTGAATTGTTCGAAATGTTTTCGTTTAAAAGCGTTTCGACATTAGGGTGAATATCTTGTGCAATTACAGATGCACCTAATTTTGCGCAAACAAGTGAAGGTAGGGCCAAGCCACATCCTAATTCAATGACTTTTTTTCCTTCAAGCCAATTTCCCATTCGAGCCATATGATCAGCAAGCGCAAGACCTGCGGGCCAAAGATTTCCATAATAGGGAACATTTTTTTCATTCGTTAAATCTGAGTTTGTATCAAAAAGTTCATCAATAGCGCGATTTAAATCATCGATGCATTTTATTTTAAACATAAGCGGTTTATGTTTAGGTCCTACTTGTACATCGATGGTTTTAAATCCTGAAGTCATGATTTTTCTTTCAAGTTAGTATGAGAAATCAAAGTGCGCATATCGGCAGGCAAGTCCGATTCAATTGTGATTTTTTTCTTTTGAATTGGATGATAAAACTCTAACATTCGTGAATGAAGTGCATGTCGTTCAAGCTCAAAGGTTGATTTCATTTCTTCAGTGAATTTTCCGTTCTCAATGAATTCTAAAAACAAGTCTTCACGTCCACCATATAATTTATCACCCACCACAGGGTGACCAATGTGTTTTAAGTGAACTCGAATTTGATGTTGTCTTCCGGTAAAAAGCTCGCAATCTAAAAGCGTAAAACCATTTTCACGCTTTAATACAGTAAACTTCGTGCAAGCATCATAGATGTCAGGATCTTTTAAATGCGTGCCTTTGGGGTATGTATTCATTTGTAAGCGTACAATTCCACGAGCAGGACCAATGTCAGCATCTACCATAAATTGGTCTTCTTTGATTTCACCTTGAGCGATTGCATAGTATTTTTTTACAGTTTTACGATCAAAAAATTCATTGATCATAAAACGGGCCATCTCTTTTGATTTAGCTAAAATAATCACACCACTGGTTTCACGATCTAAGCGGTGAATGAGATAGAAATCTTTTTCATTTTCATCGCCTCGCAGTTGAGGGGTTACCCAATCTCTGCGATCTTTACGTAATGCCATCACAAGTGTATTAAATACAAAACGCCCAGCAGGATGTACGGGCAAATTTCCTGGCTTGTCGACTACTATGAAGTGCTCATCTTCAAATAATACTTTATAATTTGTATCCACAGAAGGTTCAAATTCATCTCGTAATGTGGTTACTGTAATTTCATCTCCACAATGAACTACCGTTGAAGCTTTTAATTTTTTCCCTTTGATTGAGATGGATCCGTCATCGATTGCTTTTTGAAGCTCATTTCTAGATTTGGTCTTATATTGTTTTTTTAAAAATTGATCTGCGCGCATTCCATCATGTGGTTCATCGATTTTATAAGTCACAATGACTTTATCGTGAGTTAAAATGCGAGACCGAAACTCGTTTGAACTGTCTAAAATAGGCTCTAAAGTTTGCATGTTTTAAGGTAATTAGATTTATTTCAAACACGATGTAAAATCAAAGTTAATTACAGCTAGCGTCATGCGTATGTAAACTATTGGAATGATTAGAGTATTTGGAAAAAGTTTTTTCAAATACGATCTGAACTCCTAAATACATTAAAATGATGGCTGTAATTTTAGGGAATGTTTTTTTTAGCCCTGGGCTTAGTTTGTGAAATACATAATGTAGACTAGAAAGGCCGGGTAGAGTTCCAATCCAGAAAATTAGCATGACGAGAGCGCCTTTGAATGTGTCTTGAGTAACAGAAGAAGCAATGACAAATGTATGTAGCCAGCCACAAGGTAAGAGACCTGTTAATAATCCTAAAGCAAACGTTTGATTTGGACTTGGATTGGGAACTTTAAAAAACCTTGCAATCGATTGTGGCAAAGTAAAGTGTGAGGCTTTTCCGCGTAACGTATTTATGCTTGTAACAAATATAAAAAAACAAAAGGGGAGCCAAGCAAACTTAGAAACAACTCCAATTAATTTTTCGTTTAAAATCGTCGAACCAATCAACCCAGAGAGTGCCCCCATACAAGTGTAAATGATCAATCTTCCCAAATGATATTTTATTAATTTAATGGGTTCGCTTTCAGGAATAAAACTTGTAATTAACGGCCCGCACATAGATACGCAATGAAGACTTCCGGTAATGCTAGCAATGAAAACAGTTGATACTAAAACGTAAAAACTAGTTTGATTCGATAGGGCCAACAAGTTTGATTTCCTTCATATATGTTTCATGGTCAGTGTCTGATTCAACTTGAACCACTGTATGAGCATGCCCAAATTTTAACTCAGATTTTGGAAATCGTACAAAAAAATCTATGATTTGATGTCTACCACCGTGAAGGTTTAACTCTTTGGTAGTTGAAACAAATTCGTATTTATTGTCAGGAATCATAAATCGCAATTTCATTTCATTAAAGGTTTGATTGTCGATCATTAATTTGAAGTGATTGATTACGGATTGGTCTACAACTTGGTAGGGAGTATCTTTTGCTCGTAATAAATCAAAATCGAGAGGCTTTCTCAAAGATAAAACAGTTACTAGGCCTACAATGACTGTAGTTAATAAAATAAAATAAATTAAACTTTGAGGTCTAGCAAAACGAGAATCTTTTTTGATCTCATACTGAATTAAATTAACCGGTTTGTTGATTCTCTTCATGACTTCATTGCAAGCATCGATACAAGAAGTACAAGCAATGCATTCAAGTTGAGAGCCTCGGCGAATGTCTATACCAGTTGGACAAACCTGAACACAACGAAAGCAGTTCACGCAGTCACCACCTTCGGCTCTGGGTTCGCCACGTTCAGAGTTATAAGAAATGAGCATTGAAAATTTATCCATGACAACAGATTGAAATCTTCCGTACGGACACATGATGATGCAAAACTGTTCTCTAAACCAAGCAAAGTCAAATAGAGTGAGCGCTACAGCCGAAAGCATAATTAAAAAACTTGTTGGATTTTCTGAAGGGTTAGACTGAACCATTTTTAATAATTCGTCTGTGCCTACAAAATATCCTAAAAAACTATGTGCAATGACAAGAGCGCAGCCAATAAAAAGGATCCATTTGATTCCTTTTTTAGCTATTTTTTCAAAACCGATTTCTGAAGAATCTAATTTTCTTCTCGAAATCGCATCGCCTTCAATGAATCGTTCAATTTTACGAAATACTCCGTCAATGAATACAGTTTGTGGACAAGTCCAACCACACCAAATTCTTCCCCATAATGTTGTGACGAATCCAATGGTAAATAAAAATGTTAAAATAACTAATAATAATATGGGAACATCGTGTGCCCAAAAAGTAACTCCGAATAATGCAAATTTACGATGAGCTACATCGAGTAAGATCATTTGATGCCCATTGATTTTAATCCAAGGACCAATGAGAAATATTGCTATGAGTATGAGTTGTGTAAACGTTCGGTATTTACGAAAAATACCTTTTACGTCTGCGGTATAGATCCAAAGTCGTTTGCCTTGTTCATCATGAGTGGCAACTCGCTCTTTTGGAAGATTTCTAGGATCTACACCGTTAGACGACATTGATTAATCGTTACTTTCTGTTCCTTGCGGTGCTTTTGCATTTGCAGGATTGCTTCCTTTAAATGCTTTTACATAAGCAGCTACATTGATGAGTTCTTCTTTAGAAAGAAGTGCTTCCCAAGGTGGCATACCTTTGTCAGATACACCTTTTGCAATTGTATTTGCAATGTCAGTGATCTTTCCACCGTGAATCCAGAATTTATCAGTTAAATTTGGACCGATTAAACCTTGGCCTTCGTTTCCGTGACAGGCAGCACATTTGGTATCATAGATAGATTTACCATTTGATTTAGCACCTGCGTTTGCAAGAGCTGCATTCAATTCGCTTTCTGTTGGGCCTGAAGGGGCTTTACCTGCATTTTGAGCAGCAATATTTAATTGAAACTCTTTTTGAGAGTCTTGATATTCTTCCACTAATGATTTTCCTGATCCCATTTGGTAATATCCAAAATACAATACAGAGAAAATTACGGTTATATAAAATGTGGCAAGCCACCATCCAGGGAGTGGGTTATCGTGTTCAATGATTCCATCGTACTCATGAACTTCCATGGAATTATTTTTTTCGCCATTTTTTTCGTTGCTCATTTTAAATCCTCCAAAAGTTTTTTACTAAGTTCATCATATATTTTTTTGCTACCGGGACGAAAAACCCAAAAGCAATATCCAGCAAATGTGATTGCGAATAAAAAAATCGCAATCACATTTAGCCATTTATATTCATAAGTAGCCAGTGCTGCCTTAATCATTTTGCACCCGAATCTCTCAAGTCTTTGCCTAATCTTTGAAGATACGCAATCATTGCAGTGATTTCTTTGTCTTCTAGATTAGCAGGGGCACCTTGTGTTTGCAGACCTTTAGCAATTTCTTGCGCTTGCATTCGAGCAAATTCAGTCGCATTGTCGATTTCATCTTTTGTATAAGGAACACCTAACGTTTTCATCACAGAAACTTTGTTTTTGATTAAACTAAAATCAATTTTTTGTGAATCAAGCCAGGTGTATGCAGGCATTACAGAACCAGGAGTCACTTCTCTTGGATCCATCATGTGACGATAATGCCAAAGATCTGGATATTTGCCACCGACACGAGCCAAGTCTGGTCCTGTACGACGAGAACCCCACTGAAATGGATGGTCATATTTTGATTCTTCAGCACGTGAGAATGTTCCGTATCGAGCGGTATCAACATTCATTGGTCGAATCATTTGTGAGTGGCAAACATAACAACCTTCACGCACATACAAATCGCGACCATGTAATTCTAGTGGAGTGTAAGGTTTTATGTGTGGATTTTCAGGAGCAAATGAGCTCGATAAAAACGACGGTACTAATTCAATGATTGATCCAACCAAAATGGCAACCAATGACAATACTGCGAATGGCACTGGTAAGCCTTCAAGCATTCTATGCATTTTTGATTTTCCAGAGCCGATCTCAACTGCGTTTGCATTTGTTAATGCAGGAGCAGTAACTGTATCAGCAATTTGATTTGCCGGAGCATTTGCTATGGTTTTAATAATGTTAATTAACAACATTATGTAACCAAGAATAAATAAGAATCCACCAAACGCACGAACATAGTACAATGGTAAAATTCTAATAGTAGTTTGTACAAAATCTGGGTACATGAGTTTTCCTGTTGAATCTACTGCTTGTAACATCAAGCCTTGAGTGATTCCAGAAACCCACATTGACAACATATAAAGTAAAATTCCTGCAAACCCTAACCAGAAGTGAGTGTTTGCCATTTTTTCACTGTATAATTTTGTTTTCCAAAGCTTTGGAACAATCCAGTAAATCAATGCAAATGATATAAATCCGTTCCAACCTAGAGCTCCAGAGTGTACGTGACCAATGATCCAGTCAGTGTAGTGAGCAAGGCTGTTAACAGATTTAATAGATAATAACGGTCCTTCGAATGTTGCCATACCGTAAAAAGTAATACCGGCAGCAAAGAATTTGAGAACTGGTTCTGTGCGAACTCTATCCCAAACACCTCGAAGTGTGAGAAGGCCATTCACCATACCACCCCAGCTTGGTGCCCATAACATTACTGAGAAAATCATTCCTAATGTTTGTGCCCATTCAGGAAGTGAAGTGTATAACAAATGGTGAGGTCCTGCCCAAATGTATATAAATACTAATGACCAAAAGTGAATGATCGAAAGTCTATATGAATAAACCGGACGATCAGCAGCTTTTGGAACAAAGTAATACATTAATCCTAAAAATGGTGTTGTTAAGAAAAACGCAACTGCGTTGTGGCCGTACCACCATTGTACTAAAGCATCTTGAACGCCTGCATAGATTGGATAACTTTTCCAAAATGAAACAGGAAGGTTGATGCTGTTTACAATGTGTAAAACGGCAACAGTTAAAATTGTTGCAATATAGAACCACAGAGCAACGTAGATATGTTTTTCTCGACGCTTGATGAGTGTTCCAAAGAAGTTAATTGCGAAAACTACCCAAATTAAAGCAATTAAAATTTTAATGGGAAGTTCTAATTCAGCATATTCTTTACCAACTGTTACCCCTAACGGAAGAGTAATTGCTGCAGATAAAATAATGATTTGCCAACCCCAAAAGTGAATATTGCTTAATAAATCTGAAAACATTCGGGCTTTGCAAAGCCGTTGAGTTGAATAATAAATACCAGCAAAAATTGCATTTCCTGCAAATGCAAAGATCGCAGCATTGGTGTGCAGCGGTCTAATTCTACCAAATGTGAACCATTGTAATCCAAAGTTAAACTTGTAACTGGTTAATTGTAGGGCGGCAAGTAGCCCCACTAAAAACGCAATTAATCCAAATACGATGGTTGCTAATGTAAATTTTTTAACTACATCATCATCGTACTGGAATGACTCCATCTTTCCTGTATTTTGTGCATTCATTGTTTTGTTTTCCTTTCGTCGACTAATATTTTATACGCCGGCGTATCAAGATCGTCATATTGTCCCGATATAGTACACCAGATATATCCAATTAAAAAACTTAAACCTAAGAGAATAGCCAATGGGATTAAGATATAAATTATATTCATACGTGATCCATTCTATTTTGCCTCTAGTGAAGATAAAAATACGGTTAACGCACTTGCGGGCATGAGTACGGCTGCAAGTAAGGGATGAATAATTCCAGCTGCCGTAAATGAAATTCCCACAACATTAAATAAAATTGATAAGTAAATGTTTCGTTTCAAAACTTTCATTGCCAGATCTGATAGTTCGAATAGTTCTTGAATCGAATGGAGACCTTCTTTTGCTAAATAAATGTCAGCAGCTTTTAAGCTAATTTCCATGCCTCCATGTACAGCTACACCTACATAAGCATTCGAAAGTGCAATTGAGTCGTTCGCTCCGTCTCCGATCATCATGGCATTTGGATGATTTAAGACAAACTTAGCCTTAGATTCTGGGGTAGCTGTTGCAATTGCATTTGTAGTATTTAAGCCAATTAAATGAGCAGTCGCATGAACAGATTTTTCATTGTCACCGCTAATCATGTAAAATGAAGAGATACGTGCTTTGAATTTTTCTAATAACGATTTGGTTTCAATTCTCAGTTGGTCACCTAAAACAATCATTGCAATTTTTTCACTATTTTTAAAAAGCGCAACAGTAGTGGTCGGAGTCGATGAGTTTTCTGAATTTGAATGTAAGACAGATCGAATTGAATACGAAATTCCTTTAATGTTTGCAGAAACACCAGTACCTATAATTTCTTTACGTTGCGAAATGTCGTAATATGAAATGGAATCGGTTGCGATTTTGCTGAAATGCTCAATCAATGCTTTTGCAATGGGATGGTTTGAAGCGCTTTCTAATGCGACCACAATTTGAGCAATAGAGTTTATATTTTCAGTCGTAATCACATTTTGAACATAAAATTTTCCGGTTGTGATTGTTCCTGTTTTATCAAAAATAAGAGTTTTAATGTTTTGTAATCGCTCAATGGTTTCAGCATTTTTAATATAAATTCCTTTGCGAGAGGCTCTTCCTAAAATGAGTGACATGGTAAGAGGTGCTGCCAGAGCTAATCCACAAGGGCAAGTCACTATAATCACGGCAAGTGCTCTATTGAAGGCATCTTGAAATCCAAATTTAAATCCAAATGCTAAAATAATGGTAGCCAACACTAAAACAGAGGAAACAAAGTATTTTGATACTTGGTCGGTAAGTTGCAGTATAGGAGACTTATGATTCAAGCTTTGTTCAACTGTTTTTAAGATTCGTCCGAGCCTACTTTGTGCACCTTTGTGAAACACTTTAATCAGAAGGGGAGACTCCAGATTTGAAGTGCCAGCAAAAACATTGCTGCCAACGGTGCATAAAACAGGCTCGAACTCACCTGTGAGAAGCGAATGATTCAATTGAGAGTTGCCTTTCACGACGACGCCATCAACTGGAATGTTTTCGCCTGCTCGAACTTCTAATAAATCATTTTCTTGAACTTCATCAATCGAACAGTCTTGGTATGTATGATTTGTTTCGTTATATTTATGAACTTTTTGAGGAATTAAAAAATGAACGTACTTTGAATTTTGAATCGCTTTTTGCTGAATGCGTTTTAAAACGTATCGACTTGAAAGTAAAAGAAATACTAAAGCTGAAAGAGAATCAAAGTAAATGTGAGTTGCACCTAAAAATAAATTTACTGTACTTGCCAGAGCTCCAAAAATAATTCCAATTACAAGTGGTACATCGATATTGATCGTTTTTGTTTGATACGCACTCCAAGCACTTTTATAGAAGGGAATAGAGCTATAAAAAAGAACTGGTAAAAACAAAATAAAACTAATCCAAGCAAAAAGCACTTTGTCGTAACCCATAATTCCTGCATACGCAGAAATTGCTAACAACATAATATTTCCTGTTGAAAAGCCAGCTATGCCAATTTTAAGCAATGCTTTACGATTTTCTTTTTTTTCTAAATGTTCAATGGAGTCATCTTGCACAGGATGTGGACGGTAACCTAATTCATGCAGTGATCGTGCGGCATCATAAAATGAATTTAAGCTAGATGTGTGGACAGTGACCATTGACTTTGAAATATCAATTTGTACTGATAAGACTTTATTGTTTATTTCAGGCAATTTCTCAATTAACCAAATACATGCAGTACAATGAACGCCTTCTAAAAAAAACTGCATCGACCATTGATGGTCAGATTCTTTTTTTGCAAATAAAGCTGCAGAATTTGAATCATTCAAAAATTCATAACTATCAGATTTTGAATCAACAGGTTTAGGTTCATTAAAAAAAGCGGAGGATTTTTTAAGATCGTAATAATTACCAAAACCAGATTTTTGCAAAATTGAAAAAACCATTTCACAGCCATTACAACAAAATGAAGATTTTCGATTTTGTGGAATCGGTAAGTTACAATGTTTGCAGTTCGATAAATTGCAAACAGCACTTCGAGAATCGAAGTCGTTCGTTTCTTTGATGAGTTCGAGTGTCATGACTTCGATAAGAGTACTGTAAAATCGTTTAAAGTTAAACTTTATGCATTATAATTGTTTAATAGGAGACTTTTTATGTGAGACAAAATGTCACGGCATTTTCTACCTCTCACAAATTTGATTTAATAATGAGATTTCATAAAATTATCTGACGGGGAGTAAGAATGGAGAACAATGTTTAAAATAAGAGCGCTGCATTATTTATTTGTTTTTTCTATATCAATTTCTTTATGTTCAGCAGCAGACAGTCGTACTAAAAAATTTGGATTTTATTTAGGAGTGAATGGTGATCCAGCCCCTTCAGCGGCAGGAGCCAACTTTGCTTTAAATCCAACTTCTTTTGCTCGAATCCATCTTGGTGTAGGTGGATATTCCAATGCAATTGTGAATGCACCGAGAGCTATGCATAATTATGTTTATGTTCCATTGGAATGGACAGTAATTCAATTAGTAAAGCCGGTTGCATTTTTCTTTGCATGGCTTGGGGATGGATTCGATCAATTTGTATCTAAAGGCAAAGTCAAAACACATTTGAGTTATCAGGATTTCTGGCAAAGTAAGAGATTTAGTAAACTTCAAGTCGATTACATTAAATCAAGTTCAATTTTTTCATACGGTTCAGGAATCAATTTATTTATTCCGAATGCTAAGTTTACACCGACCATTGGTGCGCATTGGGCTAGCTACCATTCAAATGGTGGAGCATTTGGAATAGAAGGTGATGATCATTCACATCTATATTATAGTGGTGGTTTTGATTATATGACTGATGGAAGCACAGGTTTTGGGGCAGGGGTAAATTTTTGCCCGGGTATAAACAAATCAGCATGTGGAATTTACGGTCAAATAGGGCATTACTTTTAAACGTCACGCAACAAAATACATAAATATACTTAATATTTTTTATATTGAGCCGATAAAATCGGTATGAAGAAAACTATTCAATTAAAATATACTTTATTATTGTTTGGATTTTTAGCTGTTAGTGTTGCTTGGTGGGCAAAATACCAAACTGATATTAATCAATTAAAAGAAAGTTTTAGTGAATCTAAAACTACTGAAGCAAAACAGATTGCACAATTTGTAGAAGAAAAGTTTCGATATGTTTATCAAACGATTCGTACAATGAGTTTGGTTCCGAGCGTTAAAAAAATTGATCGTTATGGAAAAAACTTTGAAGATGATGCAAAAGCTTCGGTTCAACAGCTTTACAATAACGCCTATTTAAATATTAAATTATCTGAAGTGTATTTATTACCAAAATCAATAGATCCTGAAAAAATAGATCCAAATACTAAAAAACCAGAAGAGCCAATTTTAACTTATGATGAGTTTCTAGCAAGTGGAGAAGCTAAAAAAGAAGAAAAAGAAGAAGTAAAGAAAATTCCAGAAGTAGAAGATTTTGAATATGCTTTAATGAAAAAGCAAATGGAGTTCTTTAATGAATATTATCCTGATAGTTCAAAATTAAAAGACTTAGATATTCCTATGGTATCTGGACCTGAACAAATTACATGTGATAATGCAGAATTTACTGAAAAAGATTACAAAGAAAAAAATGATGCCCCTAGAATGGGTGTGATTTTTACAGTTCCTGTATTTGGAGTTGACAAAAAACTACATGGTGGCGTTTCTGCTGTTATTCGTACAAATGTAATTAAAGCACTTGTACCGAAGGGCATATTTGCAATCGTGAATAAGACAAATGAATTTACAGCAATCGATGAGCCTTCAAAATCATTTAAAGATTCTGAAAAATATTTTCTTGAAGGAAAACAAAATCCAGAACTTTATTCTAGTGAAGTGATTCAATTAAATACTGCGGATAGTAGCCAATGGGAACTCTGGGTAGCTCACGACAACGCAGAATTTTGGTCAATGCAATCAGTAAGTAGTGCACAAAAAGTATTTTGGGGTGGAATCGTAACCATTCTTGCAATTTTTACTGCCGTATTTTTTCAAATGAAAAAATCAGATAAGTTAGCGAATGAAATGAAAGAAATGATTCGAAATTTGGTAGCCCAATCTTCGAATTTAGCTTCCGCTTCATCAATGCTAACTGACAATGCAAAAAATATGACAGATCAGTCTGGAAAACAATCTTCAGCAGTTCATGAAACAGCAACTGCCATGGAAGAAATTACTTCAATGGTTCGAAAAAGTTCTGATAATTCGAAGCATTTAGCTGAACTTTCAACTCGAGGTAGCGATGAATCTAAAAAAGGTATGCAAATTGTAATGAAGGTAATGAATTCATCTAATCAATTGAAAGAATTTGCAGTTCAAATGTCCGTACAAATGGAGTCACTAAAAACAGGGTTAGCAAATATCAATGGATTCATTAAAGACATTGGCGCAAAAGCCACAGTAATTAATGATATCGTTTTTCAAACAAAATTATTATCATTCAATGCCTCAGTAGAAGCTGCCCGAGCCGGTGAACATGGTAAAGGCTTTGCAGTTGTAGCAGAAGAAGTGGGTAATTTGGCAAAAATGAGTGGAGACTCAGCTGTTGAAATTATGAAATCACTTGAAAGTGGAACATCACAAGTAAATAAATTGATTGCAGAAAGTGGCAGCACCATTAGTGCGTTTGTTACTCAGAATGAAAAAGCAATTAATGACGTTATTTTTGCTGCAAGCGAGTGTGAAGCATCGTTTAAAGAACTTTCTGAAAATATTGATAAAATTAATCAAATGTCGAATGACATTTCAGCGGCAACCGTTGAGCAAACAACAGGAATCGATGAAGTGAATAAAGCAATTCAGTTGATCAATGGAGCTTCTAACGAAAATATGCAAAAAACAACACAAGTATTAAATACATCTGACAATATAAGTTCAGAAGCAAAAGTATTAAATACGAACATTGATTCAATTCGGAAATTAATGAATATTACAGACGAGAAAAAAGCAGCTTAGTAAATAATAGGGAGGTTTGATAATGAAATATTTTATTCAAATATTTCTAATTCAATTTTATTTACTAACCACAAGTTTTGCAAATTCTACTCAAAGTTTTGATTATCCTAAAATGTTTTCGTATGCACGAGACCTTCTTACGCGTACTCCCGTTCAAAAATTCTTAAAAGAAGTATTTAAAGAGGAGTTGGTATTAGATGAAAAATTAAAACAAAGAATGGGCTACCTTAAAAATATGGTGATCAAAAATATGTCAGAACACCAATTTGTATTATTATTATCACATTTTCCAAAGTTATGGCCATTGATTGATGAATATATTAAAAAGGTACCTGAAATACGTGAAGACAATGAAAAGCAAAAACTATTAAGAAAAGAATTTCGTGAACGTTTTCGTGAAGCAATAGACGATAAAGATGTTGTTGAAAAATTTAAAAAATTAAATGACCCTTCAATGCCAATGGTTTTAGAAAATCCGAATGGTGAAGGGTATAGTAACATTGAGTTTTTTGTTTCACATGAGTCACGATCAAAATCAGGAAAAACTATACCGGCCTCCGATTTATTAAAAGTATGGAATGATTTTATTGCGGGAGCAGAAAAAGAAGTAATGTTTAATGTTTTTGATTTTGATATTCAATCGATTGCAGATCAAGTAATTGAATTAGCAAATAAAGGCGTGAAAGTAACAATTGGGGTAGATGGAGAAGAAGCTAAAACGATCGAAGGAGTTAAGGCAGTATACGAGAAATTATCAAAAAATAAGAAAGTTACGATTGTGCCAGTTGATTCTGTAGGATTGAATCACCAAAAAATGGCAACGAGAGATTGGAGTATTCCTAAAAAAGCGAAAGTATTATTGTCCTCTGGAAACCTTACTCATTCGTGTTTAGATCCCAAAGGAGATGTGTGGAATGTTCCAGATAACTTACATCCAAAAGAATCGATTCCTAATGCCAATCATGTAATCACAATGGATTCAGAATTAGTTGCAAATTTAATTCACCATGAATTGACCAAAACGTTAGATATGAAGTTAAAAGGCAGACAATATCCAGTTAGTGGCGCCTGGAGAATATTTCGTGACGGAAAATTTCATGAGGATGTACTTGATGCCACTCAAATTGTGATAGCATTTTCACCCAGTGGTGGAATTACCGGTGATATTAATCAAGATATTATTTCTCGTTTAATTTATCGTACGAGGGGCCCAATTCGAATGGCACAATTTGCATTTTCTGCTGATGCTGACGAAAACGCACTATTTGAACGAATGAAATTAGAAAAAAAAGAAGGGAATCAGTTTGATTTTAAAAGTATCGGTGAAAATGGGTTTGCACAAAGAGGTTGGAGTGTGTTTTTGAGTATGTCTGGTTATAAAATGAATGAAGAAACTGGTGAATATATTCCGGATTCAAAAAATCAGTGGCGTAAAACATTAAAAAAAGCCGAATTTGAAGATTTACAAAAAAATATTAAAGCAGCTCCACCATTATATAGAGATCGAGTCGTTGAAGTGAATGGTACTAAATATAAATTATCTGCGAAATTGCATCATAAAGTACTCATTTCAGGACCTTGGGCTATCGTTGGTACTTCTTATAATTTCAGTAGTAATGCAAATAAAAACCAAGAGCAAATAATGGTTACTAATGATGCAGAATTGGTTGATCACGCATATGCAATGTTTGAAGGATTATATGAGCAGAGTCAAAAGTCATTAACAGAAGCGGTTGAAAGTAAAAATATTTATTTGAAAAATGATCACAAACCCTCTTGCCCAGATAAATTAAAGTAAGTAAATCTATATTATGCCTGTGGTAGAGTTTCCAGATCCTAGATCTGCAGATATTGATGGAGTAGTAGCTGTTGGTGGAGACTTTCATCCTGATACATTAAGGCTTGCATATGAGAATGGAATCTTTCCTTGGCCCATTGAAGAGTTTGAATTGATTCCTTGGTTTTCACCTGATCCTCGTGGTATTTTAATTTTAAAAGACTTACATATACCTCATAGTTTTAAAAAGTTTTTAAATAAAAATCCATTCACGTACACGTTTGATCAGTGCTATGAAGAAGTAATTGATTTATGCGCTCATACCAGACGTGATCACAACAAATACCATTCTACTTGGATTACCGATGAATTAAGAAACGCATTTGTTGAGTTTCATAAATTGGGATACTCCCATAGTGTTGAAACTTGGCTTGAAAAAGATGGTAAAAAAGAATTAGTGGGTGGACTGTACGGAACCACAGTAAACGGTGTGTTTGCTGGTGAAAGTATGTTTTCAAAAGTAGAAAATGCTTCTAAGTGTGCATTCGTACATTTGGCTGAACATTTAATCCAAAAAGGCTCAACCTTTGTAGATATTCAAGTCATAAGCCCACATATGAAGTTATTGGGTGCCACCGAAATTAGTCGTGACGATTTTCTTCAGATGTTAAAAGCCGAGCAGAGCCGTAACCTTCAGCTGTTTTAGGAATAACCTCGATTTTTAAATCATCTTTAACTGAATCGTAATTTACAAAAACTTTTCCGCCATTTTCAAGTTTTCCAAATAAAATTTCTTCAGCAAGTGGTTTTTTAACTCGATCCTGCATAAGGCGTGACATGGGTCTTGCACCTAGCTTTTTATCATAACCTTTTCGTGCAAACCACTCGCGCGCCTCTGCTGAAACTTCAAGTTCAACTTGTTTAGCAAGAAGTTGCGTTTCAAGTTCTATGATATTTTTGCCAACGATTTGTGCAATCGTAATTGGATCTAGTACGTTAAAATATACAATCGCATCTAAACGGTTTCGAAATTCAGGTGAAAAAGCTCTTTCGATTTCCCCTTTAGAAGCATTCGATGCAGGAGCGGTGTCTCCTAATCCTAACTGTCTTCGATCATGTTCTCGAGATCCAACGTTAGTTGTAAGTATTAAAACCACGTTTCTAAAATCTGCTTTTTTACCATTATTATCTGTGAGAGTGCCGTGATCCATGACTTGTAATAAAATATTCCATACATCGGGATGAGCTTTTTCGATTTCATCGAGCAATACGACCGCATGAGGCTGCTTTCGAACAGCATCGGTTAATAGACCTGCTTGTTCAAATCCAACATAGCCCGGAGGAGCTCCAATTAAACGTGAAACAGTGTGTTTTTCCATATACTCAGACATATCAAATCGTATAAATGGAATTCCCATTGTAAATGCTAATTGTTTTGAAAGTTCTGTTTTACCAACTCCCGTAGGACCGCAAAATAAAAATGATCCAACAGGCTTTTCTCCTGTTCGAAGACCAGAGCGAGCCAGTAAGATTGCATTAGTAATTTGTGTAATGGCATGGTCTTGGCCGAAAATGGTGTGTTTCAAATCACGTTCTAATGATTTTAATTTGTGTTTTTGATCATGCGATACGGAGCGAGAGGGTATGCGTGCAATTTGAGCAACAATTTCTTCTACTTCGGCTGCGGTAATTTCTTTTTTACCTGAAAGTCTAGCTTTGGCTCCCACTTCATCCATGACATCGATTGCTTTGTCTGGCAAAAATCGATCGTGTAAATGTTGAATTGATAACGTTACGCAGGCATCGATAGCGTCTTGTGTGTAGGTAAGGGCATGATGAGTTTCAAATTTAGATTTTAGCCCTTCTAGAATTTTTAACGTTTCTTCCTTGGTTGGTTCAACGACATCGATTTTTTGAAAACGTCTTGAAAGTGCGTGGTCTTTTTCAAAAATGGTTCGATATTCATTGTAGGTTGTCGAGCCAATACACTGAATTTCTCCACGAGAAAGCATGGGTTTCAATAAATTGGCAGCATCAAGAGTTCCGCCACTGACAGATCCTGCACCGATGATTGTGTGAATTTCATCGATGAAAAGAACCACATTGATTCCTTTTTCTTTTTTCACTTGTAGTGATTTAATTACGCGTTTTAGACGTTGTTCAAAATCACCTCTAAATTTTGCACCTGCTAGCAATGCACCGATATCGAGCGAGTAAACTTCAGTTCCCAATAAAATTTCAGGAACATCTTTATTTACGATTTTATTAGCTAAGCCTTCTACGATTGCCGTTTTTCCAACTCCTGCTTCACCGACAAGTATGGGATTATTTTTTCTACGTCGACATAAAGTCTGAATGACGCGTTCTAATTCATTTGCTCTTCCAACAAGTGGATCAATTTTTCCGGCCTTGGCAAGCTCATGCAATGCCACCGTATATTGTGAAAGCGGATCGTTTGATTCTTTTTTTTGTTTTTTTTCTGATCCGGCTGATTCTTCATCTGTATTTACTTCCGCAATTTCATTTGAACCGTTACCATGGCTTAAATATTCTAATACTTTGAGACGCTCAATTCCGTTTTTTTCTAAAATATGTAAAGCGATCGAATCTTTGGCTTGAAAAATAGCTACAAAAAAATCTTCTGGAGTTACTTCTTGCTTGCCCGCAGATTGTACGTGAAAAATCGAGCGTTGAACCAATCGTTGCAAACCTAATGTGGCAGCAGGGGGTTCTACCAATTCTTCATCTTCGACTTCTGCATTTTCATCTTTTAGTTTTCGAGCCTTCGGAACGTCATGATCTAAGTAATGTTCGATTTCTTTTTTGATATTTTCATAATTTGAACCAAGGGTGACTAACATGTCCCAAATAGAGGAGTTCTCTAATAAAGCCATTAATACGTGTTCAATGGTGACGTATTCATGCATACGTCGAATGGCTAATGTTCCTGCTCGGTTTAAAACTTCTTCTGATTTCTTGCTTAGCATACGGATGGCCCCCTCATTGGTCATTTTACACCAATTACATATATTTAAGATGGGAATGAATTAAGTCTAAGTCAATTAATAGGCATAAATTACGAGTTTTATTAAATATTTGTCATTTTATAACGCATTGCGTATACGAACTTTATGAAAACATTCATATTCATGGCTTTGCTAACGCATTCTGCATTTGCATCTGTAGGCAATCAAGTAAAGAAATTGGATGTAAAAGAGTTTAGTGCTGTTTGCAGGCTTACCATAACTGACAACTATGGAAATTACGGAATATGTACTGCAACCGTTGTATCTTCAAACCAACTACTTACAGCCGAACATTGTTTTCACCATTCCGATTTAGATCGATTGGTTGTAGTCGCTACCTGTGGCAATCAAGAGTTAGACAGTTTCATTTCAATCCAAAAATTTAGGAAAAACGCAAAAGACAATTCTGGTTATGATTTAGCGATTATAAAAACAAGTGAGCCAATACAAAATATTGCTCCCATTTCAATCACAAAATTTCCTGAAATGTATATCCTAAAACCAACATGTAGAGTGTTAGGATTTGGAAAAGATGAACACGGTAGAACCGATGATTTACGAGGCTTTGATCTGCTCAATGAAAGATTATATTTATTTAAAGAAGCACCACAAAATATAAAAATGTCTTCTAAGTTAGGACCGGTACTTCAAAATACAGTTACAGAAGGTGATTCTGGAGGGCCATTACTTTGCCGTATGACTGATAACTCACCTTGGGAATTACTTGGTGTGAACTCAAATTATCATCAAGTAAAAGGTTCAAAAGAAATCATTGCAAATTATTTTGCACCCGCATTTTTAATTAATTTCTAAGCAGGCTCAATGGTAGCTAACAGCGGATGCCCGTGAGTTCGGGCGTATTCTACCACCTGCTGGCACTTTGTTTCAGCAATATCGTAGCTATAAATTCCTGCCACACCTTGGCCTTTTTGATGAACTTCAAGCATTACTTTTGCGGCTTCAGCTGATGTTTTATGAAAAAACTTCATTAATACTTCGATCACAAAGTCCATGGTTGTGTAATCGTCATTATGGATAATCACCGCATATTGCGGGGGGCGTTTAAATTTAGGTTTAGGCGATAAAACCGCAACTTCTGAGCCTGATTCTTCTTCATCATTTGAAGCCATAATGGTTTAATCATACACAAGATTATGCAAACTAAAAAGAAGCAAGCGGTGATCTTAATTAATTTAGGAACACCGGATGATCCAAGTCCAGAAGCTGTGTCGCGCTATTTAAAAGAATTTTTAATGGATCCTTACGTCATTGATATTCCCAAACCCATTCGTTGGTTTTTGGTAAATCAGTTGATTGTTCCCAAAAGAAAATATGCTTCTGCAGAATTGTATCAAAAAATTTGGACAAAAGAGGGTTCTCCTCTTGCCGTGTACACAAACAAACTTGCTCAAAAGTTAGAGAAACAATTAAGCGCACAAAACATAGAAGTGAAAGTAGCGATGAGATATGCGAATCCTTCGATCCAGTCTGTAATTGAATCTTGTGCCGAACAGTTTGAAAAAATACTTTTTATACCGTTGTATCCGCAGTTTTCAGAAGCTACGACGGAGTCTACTCGAAAAGAAATACAAAAATGGATTCAGCCTTCACAAAGTTATCAAATTGTTGAAAGCTTTTATGAGCGTGAAAATCTAAATCTTGCTTGGGCAAAACAAATAAAAAATTCACTGAGAGGCAAAACGCCCGATCATTATCTTTTTAGTTTTCATGGATTACCTGAAAGGCAATTGATTAAATACTCGCATAAACAATGTGAATTTTCTGATCAATGTTGTGATCAGATGAAAGTAAAAAACTGTTATCGAGCTCAATGTGTATTCTCAGCCAAAGCGATCGCTAAATATTTAAATTTAAATAAAAATCAATACACGGTTTCATTTCAATCGAGACTGGGTCGTACGAAATGGATCGAACCTTATACAGATGAAGTGGTTAAGCAATTAAAAGGAAGATCAATTGCGGTGGTAGCACCATCTTTTATTTGTGATTGTTTAGAAACATTAGAAGAGTTAGCAATTCGATTAAAAGAACAATTCATAAATGAGGTAGGCGGAAAAGAGTTTTATTTCATACCTTGCTTAAATGATTCGGATGATATGGTTGCCGTATTAAATGAATTAGTGGGAGAATACTCGTGAATTCTTTTTATACAAAATTTCGAACTTCGATCATCATTGGAGTGATGTCCACATGGCACATTATTATCGGGTTAATCGGTATTTGGTGGGCTACACTTATCATGAAACTTTCGCGAAAAATTTCTGAATTAGAAGTGAAGACAGGTGTTTCTGCTCAAACCGCATCAGTTGAACTTTTAAAAACAGAACGAATGTTGTTTTGGGAAACAAGTTCATTCGTCGTTTTTGTGATTATCGTTACCGCGTTTCTTTCATGGTTGTACTTAAGAGATTTAAAGCGATCACGTGCCATACAAGCTTTTTTTGCTTCGTTTACGCATGAGCTACGCACTCCAGTGACGAGTATTCGATTGCAGGCTGAATCGATTGCTGAAAACAAAAATGACCCCGAGGTAACTTCTAAATTAATTACACGTCTTCTCGAAGAATCGAGCAGATTAGAGTCTCAAATTGAAAAAACTTTAGAGCTTGCAAGAGTTGAAGGTGGAGGTGCAGTTCAATCGCAAGCCATCCCAGTTCAAACATGGCTTGAAAAGTTTATCCGACAGTTTCAAGGTAAGTCGCAAATGCTTGAAATTACGACAAATCTTGAAGATGTTGAAGTGATGGCAGATCGTACGGCTTTATTGATTATATTTCGAAATTGTATTGAAAATAGTATGAAGCATTCACAAAAAAGCCCAGTTAAAATAGATATTCAAGGCAAACGTATTCAAGATGAATATGAAATTATATTGAAAGATAATGGTTTAAAATCAAGTAATCATTTTGAATTAGGAACCCTATTTTATAAGGGAAAGAATTCTCAAGGCGCAGGTGTTGGTTTATACTTAATCAAAATGTTAATGAATAAAATGAATGGAAAAGCCAAATTTGAATCAACTGATTCTGGGTTTAAAGTAACATTAATTTTTAAAGTAATTTAAAGGAGCATGAATGCTAAAATATATATTGATCATTTCAATTAGCGTAATTCTAAATCAACAAACTCTTTTTGCTGCCAACACTTCGGGGGGTTCAGATAACGACCATGCCCTTTCAGCCAGTGGCGGGATTGCCTCTCCTTCCTATAGTTCTGCTGCTTTTCAAAATTCTGCAGGCTTAGTTTATAATACAAAAAATAAATTTGAAATGCATGCCAGTGCAGACAGCAACATGGGTTCTACTCGTATTTTACCTGGCTTGATTTTAGGAAATGGCGATGCTGCATTCACCGCAGGTGTTGCACATTTTTTTAAAGCTAAAGCCAATGCATTTTATTATGGAGGCGCTTTGGGCTTTCAAAATCGCAAATATTCAATCGGAGTGAACGGATATAATTTTATTTCACCTCTTGCAGCCGCGACCGTCGATGTGGGATTTATGTTTAATCCTATAGATAAAACACACCTAGGTTTAAATGTCATAGGAGTTTCTCGCGGAGTTGATGAAATTGGAGTAGGGGTTGAGACACCATTTAGCAGTTCTGTTCAATTTATTACCGATGCCACCACTGACAAAAAACTATCTAAGTTTAATTTTCAACCAGGTATTAAGGCTGGAGATTCAGATGCCGGATTTACATTTAGTTACGGTTTTGGCTCAAAAGGTTCTTCTCAATTAACAGATGGATTTACCGCAGGCTTACATTTGATGCCCGGTCAAACCGTTTCTTGGGAAATTTATTACAGACAATTGGGTTATTATTTCACATCACTTTCATTTGCTTTATAAATGCTAGGAAAGCTAAATCCAAACATAAAAGATGTGCATGTGATCGGTGGTGGAATATCAGGATTATTGGCTGCCTATCGATGTTTGCAATTAGGTTATCACGTTACCATTGTCGAGAAATCAAACAAATTAGGTGGAATGATTGAAACCACAAAACTAAAAGAAGGGTGGGGTGAGAAAGCCGCACACTCAATTTTAGCCACTGAAAAGGTTAAAGAATTCTTAAACGAAATTGGATGTAAGTATTATGAATTAAATGAAGATTCAAAAGACAGGTTTATTTACCATCAAAATCGTTTTCAAAAGTTTCCATTACGTTTTTTTCAAATACTTCGATTGATTTTTGGAATACTCATAATTCCGATTCCAAAAATTAAGAATTCTACAAAACTTTCAGAATGGTGCGATCTCGTTTTAGGAAGTGCTGCCACCCGCGCACTTTTCACTGCTGTTACGAGAGGAATTTATGGAGTTGGCCCTGAACAATTATCAGTTCGAGCAGCGTTTCCTGCACTGGTGACTCATGAGCACGTGCCTTTTTTTTGGGCTATGTTTTATAAGTTAATCACTAAGAAAAGAGCCAAAACTAAAATGATTGTTCCGCAAAATGGGATGTTAGAGTTAATTCAAACACTCATTGCACGAGTTCAAGGTAATCCAAACTGTAAAATTCAATTCAATCAAGAAATAAAGAACTTACCAGAAAATGTGAATGTAGTACTTTCACTTCCACCGCATGAAGCTGCCACATGTTTTTCGCCCACAAGTTTGTCTGATGCATTGTTAAAAATAAAATATAGCTCACTTGTTTCTGTGAATGTTATTTGTGAGTTTTCACAGTTTAAGAAGCACCCCAAAGGCGTTGGAGTACTCATGACTCGTGAGAATGACATTCAATGTTTGGGGGTATTATTTAATTCTTCTAGTTTTAAAGGCCGAGTTCAAGACAACCAAAAACAGGCATCACTTACAATCATGTATCCATATGATGAAAAGCAAAACTATAAAACTCAAACTAAGAATGACCTATCAAATCTATTTGGATTTTCAGGTGAGGTCGAAGAATCGAATATTCAAATTAATTACTGGAAAAAGGCAATTCCCATTTATGATGAAAACATTTTATTTGCCTTAAACATCGCTGAACAAACCTGGGCTTCATTGCCTGGAAATGTTTTATTTGGAAATTACACAGGCAAAGTCAGCATTCGTGGAATGATTGAAGACGTTCTCAGTCTTGAGTAGGATTACTTTCTCGCAGGTCTTTTAGACTTTGGAGTAGCTGTTTTTGCTGGTGGCAATAATAGACGTTCAAAATCTTTCTTGCGTAAAAATTCATATTCTCCGGCAGCCAAATGTTCAATGGTTAAATGACCAACGTGTGTGCGCACAATACGGTCAACCATTAGCCCTCTACGGTTGAAGATTTCTTTAATGTCTAGCTTGGCACCTTCACTGACTACTACTTTAAGCCATGATTTATTTTTAAGTTTTGCATCAACGCCAAAATCTGCAAAACGTAAAACTCCATCGCGCGTAAATACACCTTTTTTTAAGAACGCCAAACTTTCTTCAGTAGGATGGCCTTTCACTTTAATCATATACGTTTTATTGATTTCTCGAGATTTCAATATTTTTTCAGCCAAATCACCATCGTTTGTGAGAAGTATAATACCTTCTGTATTATAATCCATTCGACCAATGGGAATTACTCGAGACGGAAGCTGTTTTAAGTAATCGGTAATTGTAGGCCTTCCTTCAGGATCAGAAAGTGCAGAAATTACGGCTTTGGGTTTATAAAAAGCAAGAAAAAGTGGCTCTACTTCTGTGTAGATCAGTTTACCATGAACTTTGATTTTATCATTTTGAGCATTCACTTTAGTGCCAAGTTCGGTCACAACTTTGCCGTTAACCATAACATGGCCTTCTAAAATCATTTTTTCTGCATTTCTTCTTGAGGCAATGCCGGCTCTCGCCAGTACTTTTTGGAGTCGTTCTAGCTGTGTCGACTCACTGTTTTTACTCATAAAATTTCAGGTTCTTTTTCTTTGGTTATCTCGTCGGTTAATACAGTTTCAGTGTGAATGGCTTCAGCATTCACTGTTTCATTTTGTAAATGATCTGCATTCAATGAATCTGCGTTTTGTGTAGCTACCATCGATTCAAATGCTTGTAACAATGCTTCGCTATTTTGTGCTTGTACTGTCTCAAGCGCTTGCATCGCTTCTTGCACTTTTTCTTCAGATAAGCTTAAGAAATCTTTGTCGAAACTTTCAGAGGTTGGAATTGAATCATTAACCAATTCTTCAGAATTCATTGAAGGAGAAGTGCTTTCTGCAACTAACGTTGCAGCGTCATTTGCAATCAATTCTTGCGCAATTTCTGTTGTCAAAGTCTCTTCATGAGATTTTGGTTCATATTTAGCTTCAAGTTCGTTTAATTCAGATTCAAGTTCGAGTCGGGCTTCATCCGATAGTCCGCGAGCATCGAGTTTTGTTTTGATTTTTTCTTTTCGCTTTTGATCTTCAATATAATCAGTAGAAGTTTTGATAGAGGCAATTTCAGAGCGTAAGTCTTCTACTTGTTGATCAAGACCACCTTCTTCAAATAGAGTGGTGGCTTGTGTGTCGACGATTTCAGAAAAGTTTTCAAATGCTTTTTCTTCAGCATCTTCTTCGCCCACTTCACTGGTAGCAACCATTGCTTCGATTTCATGCAATGGAGGAAGTGATTCTAAGTCTCTTAAGTTGAATAGCTCTAAAAACTCATGAGATGTAGCATATAACATTGGTTTGCCTGGTAATTCAGATCTGCCAATGATTTTTACTAAGCGCTTTTCAAGCAAGCTTCTGATCATATAACCGCTATCTACACCTCTGATTTTATCAATTTCATCTTTAACAATTGGTTGTTTGTACGCAATGACAGCTAATGTTTCCATCGCAGTAGTTGAAATACGAATCGGAGTTGTTTTTACCATTTTACGAAGTACAGCGCTCATCAATGGTTTTGTGCGTAATTGAAATCCACCAGATACTTCAACGATATCAATCCCTCTAAAGTTTCTTGAAAATTCAGAGCGCAATGCTTTCATAGCTTTGCGATATTGTTTAATGTTGATTCCACGATCAACAAATGAGCGGATTTTAGCTAAACTAATTGGTTTGTCTGACATGAAAAGAATCGTTTCAATAGATGCCATTAAATTTTGATTTTCTTCAGACTCAAGATCGAAATCTGAAACATCTACGTTATCAAGTGATTCTTCTTTTTCTTCGATTAAACCTTCTTGCTCTGCAAATGCTACAAGATCATTTTCGCTTACTTCTGTTTCAGAAGTTTCTGATGCATCGGTAGCTTCTGCTTCTTTTGTTTCACTTTCAAAAATTGGTTCTAGTGATTCGGTATCGGCCGCTGCTTCAAGAGTTTGAACTTCTTCGCTTTCAACAGGAGCAGAAGCCTCTACTGTTTCAATGTTTGATGCGATTTCTTGTTCTACTTTATTTTTCTTTTTTCTAGGGCTCATGTTGCGGTTGCTCCTTCATTTGATGCTGCCATAGTTTGAATTTCTTTAACTTTGTATTGAAAGCCAGATGCAATCGTTGGGTCGTTTACATCAATTGGACTTGTGAGTGTTAAATAAATGGTACCGAAAGATTCATTTTGATAGATTTTCAGTTTTTTCAAACGTGAAATTTCTAATAATGCAATGAAAGTAACAATGATTTCAAAGCGCTCAGGATTTTCAGAAAAAATTGCTCCGAATTCTGTCATTTCGTTTACTTTCAATACAGAAGCCAATTGTACAATTCGTTCTTGTAATGAAATAGGTTCACGAATGATAACTTTTGAACGTTTACGTGAGCGTTTTAATACATCTTGAAACACAACTGTTAAGTTTGAGATGTCTACTTCTTTCCACACAGTTTGTTTTTCGGGTGGAGGAACATTTGGTCTTGTAAATACGTCGACATTTAATCGTGGGATATCAAAAAGTTTATTTCCCATCATTTGAAAGCGTTTGTATTCTTGTAAGCGACGAACCAACTCTTCTTCTGTAATTTCAGGTTCTTGTGAGTCAGATGAAATTACACCTAAATTTTCTTCAGGTAATAATCGTTTTGATTTTAAGTGAATTAAAGTAGCTGCCATCACAAGAAATTCTGATGCGGCATCAAAGTTTAATTCTTTAATGAGTTCACAATATTGCACATATTGATCTGTGATTTTGTGAATCGAAATGGCTGATATATCCAACTCGTTTTTCTGTATTAAAAACAACATTAAATCGAGTGGGCCTTCAAACTGCTCGGTGCGAATTTTTAAAATGTTCATGATTCTAGATTTATCTACTCAGTTTTAACTCGTACAGGCAAGGAGCGGGTAGTCAAACGACTTAAGTGCTCAATTTAATATAGAAATCCAAGTTCCCACTGACAATTGGTATAAAACCATAATCGGGTAAGCGATGAGGTTTAAAACACCGGTCCACATGAGTCCCATAATGATAAAAAAGCTATAGTTTTGAAAGCTTTCAAACTTTCGAGCGGTTTCATGCTGCATGAACGATTCTAACATTTTTGATCCATCGAGTGGAGGTAGGGGAATTAAGTTAAAAATCGCCAATGCAAAGTTAATTTGAATGGTTGCATCGCACATTAATAAGAGCGGATCGTATAAATAAAAAGTAGAAGGCATATATTTGCGAAATAATACAAAAACCATTGCAGCAAAAAATCCTAAAATAATATTAATTCCAGGTCCTGCAAATGCTGTAAAAAATAAGCCTTTTCGATAGGGTTTTAATCCGTTGAAATTGACGGGAACAGGCTTTGCCCAACCAAACATAAAGTTCCAACCAATGAGCATATTGATCATTGGAAACAATAAAGTGCCAATTGGATCAATGTGTGGAACGGGATTCAAAGTTAAACGTCCCATTTGTTCTGCGGTTCTATCTCCAAAGCGTTTTGCGACAAATCCGTGAGCAACTTCATGAAACACGATCGCCATCATGAAGGGCACCATTTGAACCAACATATTTTGAACATTTGATAATTGCATACGTTAAGATGACCTTGATCTGGGATGATACTTACGAATCACGTCATGTAAATGAGAATTTGAAATATGGCTATATACTTCAGTTGTAGAAATGTCGCTATGTCCAAGAAGCATTTGAAGAGTACGCAAATTCATTCCGCCTTCTAATAAATGAGTGGCAAATGCGTGTCTTAAAACGTGGGGAGAAACGCTAATTCGTATGCCCACTTTTTTTGCATATTTTCGAATTAATTTCCAAAAGCCTTGTCTGGTAAACGAATGTCCGTGTGTGGAGAGAAAAAAACTTCGTGCAAATCTGGCTGCTTTTTTATTTTTTTTCAGCAATTCTGGTCGGATATTTTTAGAGTAGTGAACTAATAATTCTGCCGTTTTTTCATCAAAGGGAACGAGTCTTACTTTATCTCCCTTGCCTTGAATGCGAATGATACCAGAGTTTAAATCAATTTGATCTGGGGTAACGCTAATGATTTCAGAAACGCGAAGTCCTGAAGCATACAAAGTTCTAAGCATGATTTGATCGCTCAAAGATTCAGGAGCATTTAAAATGTCTTCTACTTCTTGCATGGATAGAGTTTTCGGAAGTGCTTTTCCGATTTTTGGACTGTGAATTCCTTCGGTAGGATCTTCCGTACACAAGTTTTGATTTAAACAAAATTTAAAATACCTTTTTATGGCAGATAGTTTTCGAGCTAGAGAGCGGTTTGTGATTTTGCGGTTTTTTAAATGCTCTAAGTACTTTTGAATTTCATGTCGTTTGTACGTGTATGCATTTCCTTTGGAGTAGGTGAGGAAATCGGTAATATCTGTCGAATAGCTTTCGATTGATTTTTGAGCAAGACCCAGATCTAGTTTTAAATAGAGTTTGAACTGGTCGATTTGGCTTTTGATGTCCATGTGTATAAAATACAAAAAGAGCCGGTTTTAAACCAGCTCTTTTTTAAATTTCACCATTCTGCCCGAATGTTAAAATTTTTCTTTCACTCTGCTGTAACTTCTGCGTTTCGCTTTAATGTACTTTGAACTTTTGCTTTAGCTTTCGCTTTCACATCAGTTTTCTAATTACATTGGGATAAAAACGCCGTGTCCACCTTGAGTGTACAATAAGATTCCGCCGCCACCTGAGCTGTAGAGTTCAATCGCTACTGAAGTAACGTTTGGCCATCCAGCTGGGGGAGAAGATTGAATCATTTGCATTACTTGTTGTGATAACAAGATTGTTCCTGTTCCGTTGTAGTGTAATGCATCTGAGCCGTATCCTGTTAAAGCAAGGGTTACAACTGTTCCTGGAAAGTATGCTGATTGTTTTTGAATCATGTTTCCAGCGCCTTGGTTGTATCCACCAGGAACTAATGTTCCAGGTCCGCCTTGTCTCATATTGTTTAAGAATTCATAACAAGTTTGGTAGTTTCCTACGTATGCACAATATTTTGGTTGTCCATACATTCCTAAACCGTAGTTTGAAGTTGAAACTTGTCCACCTGAGAAAACAACACCGTTTCCGTATATATTAGAAGCAGTGAAGCTTACTTGAAGTTGGCCGTTTCCAACTTGTTGAACATAAGCACCGTATGGATATGGGCCAGGACCAGGTCCGCCGCCAACACCGCTGCCAGTGCCGTTATCTTTTTTGCCGCAAGCTGAAGCAGTAAGCATGATGCCGATTAATGCTGCTACGATTGTGACTTTCTTAAATACCTTCATATGTTTCTCCTCTTTCTTAGAAAACTTTGAATTACTGATAGTAATTGCAACGATGGTGCCAAAGTGAACTTTTGGGGTGTAAAAAACCAGTTCAGTCTAAATGATTGAAATTATTAAGCAAAGTATCTAAATAACATTGGGTAACACTTCAGGCTTGTATACAATATGATCAATGACATGGCTAAAGTTTATACACCTGTATGAAACATTTTATCAATTTTACTACTTACTGGGGCTTACATTTTGGCTTATTTTGAAGTTTTTTACCTTTATAAATTCCAGATAAAGCCAATGTAGAAGGTCTATTTGAAGTCTGTCTGTATATTTCAGATTGAATTGAAAGGGCCATACGGCTTGCTATGCTTTGTTGAAATGTAGGACTTAAAAGTCTTTCTAATTCTTTTGGATTGCTCATAAATCCCATTTCTAAAATTACGCTGGGAAGTTGTGAATCCATTAAAACGTAGAATAGGCCTTGTCTAACGCCCCGGTTTTTGAGGGTGCCATCTTGAGTAAGTTTATGAGTTAAATTGCACGCAAAGTCTAATGAATCAGAGTAATTTGCACTGGCTGAAAGATCAGCAAAAATTAAATTTAAAATACCGTGTTGGGCCACTCGCTTTGAACCGTTTTCAATTTCTGCAAGTTTTACTGAAGCATCGTTTGTAGTGGCATTAAAAATATAGGCTTCGACACCGTTTGTAGATTTATACTTATCCGAATTTAAATGAAGTGAAATAAACAGAGCAAAGCGATTTTGATTTTTTGCATAAATATTTTTTGCAAAATTAGTTCTATCATCAAGGTCGGTGTATTTATCTTGAGTTCGTGTAAGAACGGCTTCAAAGCCTAAACGAGAAAGTGATCCTTGAAGTTTTTTTGAAATATCTAATGCAATATTTTTTTCAAAAACTTTTTCACCTTTGTATGTTTGAATGGCACCCGTATCTTCGCCACCATGACCTGGGTCAATGATAATAAGTGGTTTTGTGTTGTCACCGGCATTTGAAACGAAACTAAATAAAAGTAAAAATAATGAAATCAATCCATGAATAGTCATCTAGACTATTGAATCATGTTTAGGCTTACCAAACAAGTCTAGTTGTATAGTAGGAGAGTCTTGTAGCTCTAATTGATGGGCTTCTAGCTTTTGCAACGCTGCTTCGGCATCTTGCAGTATGTGTTCAGGCAAACCTGCTAAGCGTGCAACCAATATTCCATACGATTTTTCAGAAGCACCCGTTTCAAGTTTATATAAAAACTTAACATGCTGTTTGTGATTTTTTTCAATCACAGTCACAGCCATTCTTGCATTTACTACTGAGTCTGAGTGATTGTGAAGGTCTGTCAACTCTTGGTAGTGTGTTGACATTAATGTTCGAGCGCGAACTCTGTGAATGATATCGTTTGCTAAGGCCCAAGCAATACTTAATCCGTCAAACGTACTGGTGCCTCGTCCGATTTCGTCGAGTAATAAAAGACTCTTAGAAGTAGCGTTTCGAATGATAGAACTCATTTCACTCATTTCAACCATGAACGTAGATGCGCCCTCAGTGATATTATCGTTGGCACCAATGCGAGTAAAAATTCGATCGACCAGTCCAATGGTAGCTTTTTTAGCAGGAACAAAAGATCCGCATTGAGCAAGTAATACGATTAGCGCTGTTTGTCTCATGGTAGTACTTTTTCCACCCATGTTGGGACCTGTGATAAGTAAAAATCTTTTTTCTTCGTTTAACAAAACAGAATTTGCAATAAAATCTGGATTCAAACTAGCAACAGTTGGATGAAATCCATCAGTAATATCAAGTATGTCTGAATCATTCATATTTGGTTTTGTTAAATTATGGTCTAAAGCAGTTTGAGCAAAACAAGTTACTAAATCTACGTGTGCAATCAGCTTTGCGATGTGTGAAATGACTTGAGCATGTGAACTAAACTCTAAACAAAGCTCTTTAAATAAAGAATATTCTAATTCTTGTCGTTTACGTTCTGAAGTTAAGATTTTTTCTTCATATGTTTTTAATTCTTCAGTAATGTAACGTTCACCACCAACCATGGTTTGCTTTCGAATGTAGTGAGACGGAACATTTGTAAGATTTGCTTTGGTAATTTCAATATAATAACCAAATACTTTATTGTATTTTACTTTGAGCGAATTAATTTTTGTTGCATCTCGTTCTCGTGCCTCAAATTGTGCAAGCCATGATTCTCCATTTGTTGTTAAATCTATTAACTCATCGAGATCTGAATTGTAACCTTTGTTGAAAAGACCAGCTTCGCGAATGGTGTGCGGAGGAGTATCGACAATTGCTTTTAAAATGGTTTGGCAAAAGTGAATTAATTTTTCAATATTTTCTTTTGAAAAGGTTTTTGAGTTCTGAAGTAGTTTTAATTCAGTCAATACTGATAAACTTGTGAGCACAGATTCACTCAAAGCTTTCACATCGCGAGCATTTGCCATTGCGAGTTCAATGCGAGAAATAAGTCGTTCTAAATCATAAATTTTTGATAATTCAGATTGAGTCTGTGACAACACATCTTTATTTTTAGTAAAAGTTTCTACTTGATTGAGAGTGTTTTGAATTTTAGTTAGGTCAGTGAAAGGTCTAATGATGGATTCTTTAAGGAGTCTTCCACCCATTGCGGTTTTGGTACGATCCAGCCATTTTAGAAGGCTAACGTCTTTGCCTGCTGAAAATGCACTCGTTCTGATGGGAAGAATTTCTAATGCTTTAACAGTTGAAGCATCTAATAAGAATCTGCCATCATTACCCCATTGTTCAAGTTTAACGAGATTGGGAATTCGATCTGTTTTTTGTGATTCACAAAAATATTTTACTAAGGCAGCAACTGCACCGTTGGCAGTGTTTAAGTTAGGATGAATGAGTGTGAATATATTTTTGTTTGAAGATTTAGAAATTGAAAATTGCTGCGCTAAAATATCGTGTGCAAATGTTTCAACAAAATAAAAGTCAGCTACGCGATTGATGAGCGTGTTCGGAAAACGTTCTTTGAGTGCAATTTGAATTTGGTCAGCGTTTTCAGATTGATTTAATATAAATTCGGCGATTTGAATTCCACCAAAAAGTGAAATGAGTTGAGTGAGTGAGGTTGAATTTTCAAATACGAGTAACCCTGTAGAATATTCTGCAATCGCCCATGCATATTGGTTTTCAGCGATTTGATGAATCGCTGCTGTATAGTTATTTGTTTTTGAGTCTAGAGCTTGTGGATCAAGTTGCGTGCCCGGAGTTACAATTCGAACTACATCTCGCTTTACAATTCCTTTGACCGAAGCCGGATCTTCTAGTTGCTCGCAAATTGCAACTTTATAGCCGTTATTTACAAGTTTGTTGATATAATTGGTTGCTGAGTGATGTGGAACGCCACACATAGGTGTAGGGTTTGCATCGTTTTTATTGCGTGAAGTAAGAGTGATTTCTAAAACTTTCGATGCAACAATCGCGTCTTCGTGAAATAGTTCATAAAAATCTCCCAATCGAAAAAATAATAAACATTCGGGATAATTTTTTTTCACACTAAAATATTGTGTCATTAATGGAGTAAGTTCTTTTTTGTTTTCAGTTGTTTCGTCTTTGATGCTCATACTGCTTTTTTTACTTCCTAATTATTAATTATTGAAATTATGATCTGCTACCGCTTTGATAATTTCTTTTGATAGTCCACCATTATGAAGTTCAACATACGCATCTTGCATATTGTGAATATTTTTCTTTAAAAGTGCTTTCCAAGTTAACATGAAATTAATTTTTGCTGACTCCACATCGTCATGTAAGTCGTATAAATCCCAAAAGAATGAAGAAACGCGCCATTCGCTTCGAACACCACGACAGACATCGGATGGAATATTTTCAATTTGAATGGGCGCACGACGCGGAACCATGTATTCAAATTTTGCATCAGGATCATTTGGGTCAATACTAACCCAAGCACTAAAATAAGTTGCCCAGCCTTCAGAAAGAGCTAAAGCATCTGAATAGCACTGATCAATTTTATGTGAGCCGCCACCAAAATCACCAATTTGTGCGAGATCATAAATTGCGTGACCCATTTCGTGTCCTACGACATCCCAATGAGTGCCATCGGTTAGGTGAACAGATCCATAGTTGTAGTAATCACCATCATCTGGCCAAACAAAATCGATACGTTCATGCCAAAAATCAAGGCCTACAGAGTTTTTAAGTTTTAATCCAGCAAGGTAGGCTATTCTCCAAATAGATAAAACATGAGTGGCAGGATTTTCAGGTTTGAAAGTAATGATTTGTGGAGCATTACATTCTCCCACAAAATTAATTTCATAAGGTTTGGTGTCTTTTTTAATTGCGTAAAAAGTATTCGTAAAAATGGTTGTGTAGGTGCAGTTTTGAGTAAGTTGAAATGGATTTTGTTGAGATTTAAAAAGTACACCCTCTATCTCACGTAAATTACCATGATCGGTGATTAGAACTGTTACCGATTTTGCCCCCGCTTGGTTATTTATTGAAACTTGATCGGGAGTTAATTTGTTGTCGAAATTTCGATTGATATTAATTCTAGGATTTGAAAACTCACGGTCATCAGCAATTCTTAGTTTTCGTATTGGCTTAAGAGTGGATGAGAACGCTAAATTGCTTAAAACAAGCATTAGAGTAGTGATGAGGGTGATCAAAGTTGATTTTTTCATGTAAAAAAACGTTATCTAAAGTTTTTCAGTCTTGCAACATCTAGCCAGATTGCGATATTAACTGCACCATATGAAAACAATTACAGAATTCTCAGGTTTCTTATTATCAGATGCTATTAAAAAGCTTTTTGAGCTTACTCCTCGTCCTCCAAGACCAGAAAAGAAAAATGACCAAGGTCGTCATGGCGGAAAAAATAAAGGAAAAGGCAAATTTCAAGCAGGTGATAAAAATGAGAAAAAAGAAGAGTCTAAAGTAGAAACTGCTACTGAAACAGCTCCGACTTCTGAAACACAGTCGGCAGCTCCAACAGCTGAAGTAGTAGCACAGGCAGCAGAATCAGCTGCACAACCAACTGAAGCAACTGCACAAGCATCAGAATCTGCACAAACTGGTGTGACAACTGGTCAGTCAATAGAAGCAACACCTACATCTGAAACGGCAGCACCAACTGCAGATGCGGCAGCTCAGGCAGCAGTTACCGCAGCAGCTCCCGCGATAGATATTCCAAAAGTAATGGGTGAGACCTTTAAAATGGAAGGTGAAAAATTAGAAATGTTTATGACTGCTATCGAGTTAGTCAAAAAACAATGGCACCACTTAAAACGCGTAATCGTAATGCAATCGGCAGCTGAAGGAGATAAAGCTCCTCAAGGCGCTGTAGAAAAAAATGGAAAATTTTATTTAGTAGAACACTTTTTTGTTCCAAAGCCAGCTTTTGATCCACGCAATAAGGGTCGTGGCGGTAAATTTGGAGGCAAAGGTAGATTTGGTGGAAAAGGTGGCAAAGGCGGCAAAGGCCGTTTTGGTGATCGACGTCCAAATCGTGGTGGAAAACCAGGCGAAATGAGAGCTGAAGGTGCTCCCGGTTCAGCTGCCCAAAATGCTAACGGAGCAGCTCGTGATCCAGGATTAGGTCCAGATGGAAAACCATGGAGAAATAAAAAACCTCGTGGTCCGAAAAAACCATGGACAACGATTGGTCCGAATGGAGAATTGTTAGGTCGTGATGGAACACCATTTAGGCCCAGAGATCCGAATAAACCTCGTGGTCCAAGACCTCAGAATCAAAATGCTGGTGGAAAAAGAAACTTTGACAAGAACAAAGCTACCACTGAGCAAGTAAGTGCAGCGGCTACAACAGAAGCTAATAAAACTTCTGAAAGTGCAGCTGAAGCTAAAACTGAATAATTGATTTACCAAATCAGACAGCTCTCAAAATGAAATCCCGTGGGATTTTGCTGCACCCACTGACTTCACCTCATTTGTGTCTTAGATAATGATAGGCTAGACGTACTAGAAAATACAAAATCTTAACAAAGACATAGAGAATATTAAGATTCTGCTTAAGTTTTTCTAGTTTTACCCGAGAAGTGTAATAGTTCTTGTGGGAATTATTACATTTCATATCGATCACCTTCCCTTCTTTTGAAGAGGGGGAGGTATTGATTCAATACCACTGCCTGATCTGGCAACGATTATAAAGCAATTTAAGTACCAAAAATGAGCTAAATACTTGAAATTTAAGTGTTGCACATATTAGCAACACTTTGTTGCAAAGGCTATTGCGCGGCGCTTATGTTCTGCTATATTGTCGCCACAATGAAAGAGCAAATGGCAGTTCAGAATTTGCTGAGAAGTAAATTATCTGAAATTCAAAAACAAAATCCTCAGTATTCTTTGCGAGCATACGCAAAGAAAGTGGGAGTTCATGTAGGTGCTCTGTCTTATATTTTAAACGGAAAACGAAACGTTTCTCGCGATTTAGCAGAACGAATCACAAGAAGGTTATTACTTGATCCTCAAGAGCGATCAGAAGTTTTAAATTTATTTCCCGAAAAAAAGAAAATCGCCGCCACTCAATCAGAAATGCAAGCTTATGAACCACGATATTTAGAGTTATCTGCTTCTCAATTTAAAATTGCATCAGAATGGGAACACTTCGCTGTAATGTCTCTTGCTCGTACCAAAGATTTTCAATCTTCAAAAGAATGGATTGCAAAAAGATTAGGTATTACTGAATCGAGAGCCGCTCAAATTATAGAACGACTTTTAGATTTAGGATTATTTCAAATCGATTCAGAAGGAAATTTAACTCGTTCTGAAAAAAGTTATCGTACTACCGATGATGTTGCTGACATTTCAATGAAAAAACATCATGAACAAAATTTAAATTTGGCCAAAGAGTCACTGTTTCGTGATCACGTTTTAGATCGTGATTTCACAACTGTGACGATGGCTATTGATAAAAAGAAACTAAGCACAGCTAAAGAGCTCATCCGAAAATTTCAGGATGAGTTATCTGATTTGTTGGAGACAGGTAACCAAACGGAAGTATACCGTCTCTCTGTGCAACTTTTTCCGTTAACAGTTTTAGAATCTGGAGAAAAAAAATGAAGTATATAATTTTGGCAATGTTTGCGATGGTAACTGCCGCACTTACGGCAACCGACCTTTTTGCTGGAGAAAAGGGCGGAAATGGAGGGACATCTGTAATTGTAAATGGAAAACCAATTATGCTTGATCTTATAGAAGGTGGTATAGAGGGTAAATTAAATTACATTGCACCGGCATGGTATAAAGATATGAAAGATAATTCATCGAATGATACAACAGTATCAATAGATTATTATATGCAGTGGATAAATTCATATAATCATTACTATAATCAAAATAAGATTTTTGATTCAGAAATTATGAAATCTTTAAGTTTTGCATTCAGAGTTACGAATAGATCAAATCCAATGATTGCTGCAATTTTAGCGGCAGCCATGTATCAACTTGATTGGTCATTTGTTAATTTCGATTTAGGCTTAACTAACGATACCTCTTCAATTGTAGATTTGAGCAAGTATAGTATAAAATTGGCTGCTGTAAGAAAAGGTAATTCAATTAAAATCAGTATACCAATTTGGAATAGGATGGATATTGTCAATAAAACTGCATTAATATTACATGAGTTATTGTACTCAATTGTGATCCCTGAAAAAGACTCAAATGGTCTAATGATTCAAGATGTAGAGTTAGTAAGGCAAGCTGTCAGTGATTGGATGAAGAATATTTTAATTTCTCAATCTGCCAGTAATTCAGTTAGTGAAACATGGTTGACATTTGAAAAATATAAACATGATGAAAAATATGTATTCCCGTTTAATAAGTTGATTTCGCATAATAAAATTAATGGAGAGTCAATTAATAGCGTAAGAAATAACATTATATATCATCCTATGTTTAATATTTATGTGCAAGATGATAATGGAGAAGTTATATCTTCTGGTTTGGATTGTTTTAAGTACAAAATAAACTCAACTATAAATATCAATATAATAGCAAATAAACTATCGTTAGCATTTTCCACTTATAATTCAAACGATGGTATTCATTGGTATTTGGAATTAAAATTAGAAAATAATTATGAAGTTATAGGTGGTATAAATGGAGATTTAAATACTTCATTTTCATTCAATAGTAAGGAAGAATGCTTGATGAATAAAGGTCAAAAAATACATGATTCAGAAAATGATTTATTAGAGAAATATAATTTACAATATGGAACTAATATTTCAAGTTTAACTGAAGTTCTATTATACTATTAATAATTTTAATTTACATCTTCACTGGAGCGCGCATGCCTAAGAGTTCGAGTGATTTTAAGAGAACTCGTTGAGTGGCAAGAACAAGTGCCAATCGTGCTTTCGTAAGGTCTTGGTTTTCGCTTAAGACCTTATGAGCGCGATAGAATTGGTTGAATTGTTTGGTGATGTCGATCATGTATCCTGCCAAATGACTTGGTTTGTAGTGTTCAAGAGTGGTGTCTAATACTCCCGGAAGTTTCATGAGTGTTCGTATTAAATCTAATTCTTCTGGCTCGCTTAAATTCTTTTTTGCGGTTTCGAAAAGTGAAGCAAAACCTTTTTGGTCGAACGATAAATCAAGTAATTTAGAAGTGTCGATGCCAGAAATTAATTCAGCAGGTGCGTTTCGTAAAATACTCAAACATCGGGTGTGAGCGTACTGAATGTAGGGGCCGGTTTCTCCGTTGAAATCGCAAACTTTTTCAATATCAAAGTTTACATCGTGGTTTCGATCAGTTGAAAGATCATTGTAGACAATTGCACCGGTGCCAATGATTTCTGAGGCTTCTTTTTGTTCGGCGGCAGATAGTTTTAAGTGTGAACTTGTTTCTTCAGATTGACTTGCCACTTTATCTGCCATGATTTTTTCAACTTTTTCGACGGCTTCGTCTAAAACGTGTTCAAGGGTTACGAAATTTCCTTTTCGTGTGCTCATTTTTTGAGCTTCACCTTTTTCGTTCACAAATCGATACAGTCCAAAGTCAATGTGTACGCATTCTTTTGCCCACTCAAAGCCCGCTTTTTCTAATGTTTTGAAAACTTGCGAAAAATGCAGACGTTGTTCGCCTCCCACAATATAAATCATTTTTGCAAAATTAAATTGTTCGTGTCGGTAAATGGCGGCAGCTAAATCACGAGTGGCATAAATTGAAGATCCATCTTGTTTACGTACGATACACGGAGGCATTTCTTCGCCAAGGTCTACAACCATTGCTCCCTCTGACTCTTTTAGTAATTTCTTGTCAGAAAGCATTTTTTCTAATTTAGGAATAAAGGGAACATAAAAAGATTCACCTTTAATGTGATCAAAGTGCACTCCTAAACGTGAGTAGGTAGAGCTAAATTCGTTGATTGAAAGGTCTACGAATTTTTTCCAAAGTGCAGTTATTTGAGCATCACCTTTTTCAAGTTTAGAAAAGTTTTCACGTGCTTTGTTTTCTAATTCTGGATTTGTTTCAATTTCTTTGTTGATTCGTACGTACAATTCAACGAGATATTCAATTCCACGTTGATCTAATTCTTTTTCGTTTCCCCACATTTGATAGGCAAGAGAAAGTGTTCCATATTGAGTTCCCCAATCTCCTAAATGATTAAATGAAATGGGATTATATCCACGCGCTTTAAAAATTCGATACAGACAATTGCCGATCATGGTTGAGCGCAAATGATAAATGTTAAACGCTTTTGCAACATTGGGAGATGAAAATTCTAAAATCACAGTTTTTGGATTTTTAGTTTTCACAGATGCGATTTCGTTTTTACTTAGCAAAAGAGAAGAAAGAAGTTCGCCTAAAAGAATTTCTTTTTTAATTGTAAAATTTATATAAGGACCCAAAACTTTAGCTTCAAAGTATTTTGAAACAAATTCGTTGGTTTGCAACTTTGTGAAAATTTCGGATGCAATTTTAGGCGGAGCTGAGCGCAAAGCTTTGGCTAACTTAAAACAAGGAAATGCAAAATCTCCCATTTTCATCTCTGGTGGAATTTCTAAGGTGATTTCAGGACTTGAGCCATCTGGTGACGAAGGGAGGGCTGATTGAATCGATTCAAGTAGCTTTGTTTTTAGTTCATCATGCTGCATGGGAAAGTTTTACCTTATTCTGTACCTTTTTGCCTAAGAAAAAGGCCTGATTGCGGCAAAATGCTGCGCGTTAAATGCTGTTTTTAGTTGGGCTATCTGTAGAAAATGTAAAGCATTTCTAAATATGTACCGAAATGTTTCATGAGGAGGCTTAAGGCCTAACTATGTCGAAACTACATTTTGGAATCATTGCATTCTCATTTTTCTACATCTTAACCAAGATGTCTTTTGCCTCAACTGCAGAACATGCAGAACACACGGAACCTACTGAACATGTAGAACACGTAGAGAAAACTTCTGAACACAAAGACACTGGCCATAATGAAAATCACAATCCAGTAGAACAAGTAGCAGAACATACAGATCACTCTGAACATGCTGAAGCAGTTGCTGAACATTCTAATCATGCTGAACATGGAAAAGAAGAAACAAAAAAAGATTCTGGTCCTTCGTTTTGGACACGCTTATTTTATCCCGTAAAAGTTTTGTGGACTTCGATTGATGAGAAATTAGCTCACCTTCAAAAATTAGATGAAGAAAATAAAGAATTAAAAATGAAAGTAGTAAAATACGAAATCGAATTGGCAAAATTTAAACATGAAAAATTAAATGAAGAAGAAAATAAAAAAGCTTCACACATTAAGCTTGCTGCAAAAGAAGAAGGTGGAAAAGAAAGTTCACGTCAAATCGCTTCATTAGAAGTAGCTGATGAAACAATTTTATCGTTACCGCCTAAAAAGATTTATGAGAAAGCGGTTCAGGCATTTTCTGCCCGTGACTATGAAACATCGGCAAAAGCTTTTGTGCAGCTTTCCGATACTGAAGATAATGAAGCGTATCATACTGCGCAAGTTGCTATTTTTGCGGGTATTAGTTTGTATCATGTTGGAAATTACAAACAGGCTTCAAAATATTTAGAGCGATCTTTGAAATTAATGAAGACTCGAGCTCCTGCTTCGGCAGAAGGAGAGTCTGAATCCGAGTTAGCACCGCAAGCGATGGCGTGGCTTTCTCTGTGCCGTGCACAGGTGGGTGACACGAACGGAGCAAGACACATCGTTCAAGGGCTGATACAGCAGTATCCCAAGTCACGAGAGGCGCGGAGGTTGAATCGAAATGAAGGTTTCTAAATCTTCCTTACGATATACTTTGGCGCAGGCGATTGATGTGGTATCAGTTTTTTTGAGCATATTCATCGTTGGCGGAGCTACGAGTACAATGCCGGCAGTAGCCGGGGGGTACAGCAACGCTCATGGAAGTAAAAGCTCTGTGGGTGACTTCTCAACTGTCGGCATTGTTACTCAAATTACGGGTGATGCATTTTTAGATGCATCCGTTGATCATACCGACGCAGCAATTTTAAAAGAAACACAAACTCTAACCAAAGGAAACCGAATCTGGGTTTCAAAAGATTCTAAAGTTACAGTTACTACAATCGATAATAATGAAGTGATCATTGGGCCTAATTCAATTGTTGAATTTCAAAATTATGAAAAATTCAAAATCATTAGTGGTATGGCATTTTTAAAGCTAGAATTTGGAGCTCTTACTTTTGAAACACTTTATATGAGTGGAAAAGCAGACATTGCAGGCTCGCAAGCAGCTATCATCACAGACGAAGAGTTTACACAAGTGTTAGCCGTTAAATCGGATTTAAAAGTTTGGAACCCTCATTTAGAAACTGCAAAAATTTTACTTAAAGAGTCTGAATTCACTGAAAAAGAAGTAGGATCTGATTACTTGCAACCTAAAAAACCAGAATTGGTTCAAGAGTCAGATGCTAAAAACTTTTTAGAACATTTTGGAAATATTCCATTTGTAGCGAAAAAATTTGAAGAACCAAAAAGAGAAGTTGCTTCTGTTGGCATTACAAAACCAAAAAAAGTAATTAAAAAAGAAGCAAGCTTAGAAGATAAAATTGCATATCAAGAGGCAAAAGATAAGCAAAAGAAAATGATGATGTCCAGGTTAATGGGCTCTGAAATTGATTTAGATGATGATGAAGAAAAAACAAATTCATCTTCAGGACGTGGTGTAGCAACAGTACGGAAGCTAAAACCAAGTTTTGAGTTGATTAAAAAAAGGTAGTTAGAAGTTAGATTTGAATTTTTCAAGGAGGAAAATTCATATGAAACATAAAATATATTTATTTTGCTTTGTCTTTACATTACTTGTTTTATCTCCCTTAAAAAAATTACACGCGGCTACTCAAACGGGAGAAATGTCGTTTCTAGTCAGTTTCTCAAAGTCTACTTACGGTGATGATAATTACAGTACTAATAAAAAGTATACACTTTCTGCTGGATATAATTTAACTCCAGTCACTGAAATTGAAATTGGGTTTACTACTTCTGAGAGTTATTACAAAAATTCTTATTATCAAACAGTAACACAAAATGATCAAACATTGAGTGCTTCTTTTGTTCAATTTTTGGTTCCTCAAGATTTTTATTTTCAACCATACGTAAAGGCAGGGGCTGCTCAATATAATCGCAAACAAAATGGTACAATTTATGGTGTGGCTACTCCTGAAGTTTATACAAAAAGTCCGAGTGGTTTGGCGGGTGCTGGTGCTCGAATGTTTTTCTTTGGTAATTTTTCGTTCAAAATTGAAGCCGTAATGTATTTTCCTGATTTTAAATATGGAAAAGGAAAAGACAATTATTCAGTTGAAGGTGGTCTTTCTTTTCGATTCTAAAAATGAAAAAACATTATTATATTCTCATCGCGATGTCTTTACTAAGTTCAGGCTGTTCACACATTCGATATCTTTGGCAAGCTGGAATGGGGCAGTGGTCAATTTACAATCACGAAAGACCCATTGAAGAAGCAATTTCCGATCCTAGAACTCCAGAAAAAATAAGAGAACAGCTACAATGGATTGGTGAAATTAAAAAATTTGTTGAAACAGAATTAGGAGTAAAAGCTACTTCTAATTACACGACATATTCTGATATCAAACGGCCGTATGTTGTTTGGTCATTAACTTCTGCTCAAAAATATGAGCTAAAACTAAATTCATGGTCTTTTCCGATAGTGGGAAGTTTTCCGTATCTAGGGTTTTTTAATAAAGAAATGGCAGAAGAGTGGCAGAAAAAAGAAATTGAAAAAGGAATGGATACAAGCTTGCGGGGTGTAACTGCGTATTCTACGATTGGGTATTTGCGTGATCCCATTTTATCTTCAATGTTAACTAAGAAAAAAGCTGATTTAGTTAACTTAATATTTCATGAAACAACACATTCACAAGTTTACATCAAAGGAGAAGGTGCTTTCAACGAACAGATCGCTTCTTATATCGGTGATTATGGTGAGCGATATTGGATTGAAAAAACATTTGGCTTAGAGTCGGCTGAATATAAAAACTGGACCGAAGAACGTAAGGATCGAAGATTGTTTGGTAAAAAAATGGTTGAATTTGCTGAACGTTTAAAAACTTTATTCACGCAAATTGTAAATGATTCTGAAGAAATTAAAAATAAAAAAAAATCAAAGATGTATCAAGAATTCCAAAATGAATTACTTGATGAAAAAAAATCACCTTTCTTAACTTCTGGATGGAAAAAATATATTTCAAGTAGGTTTGTTCCGGAATTTAATAATAATGCGTTATTGCTTGCGCATTTGACTTACGAAGACAATCAAGAAGTTTTCGATTATTTATATGATTTGTGTCTGAATGGAGATTCTAAAAATGTCAAAGGGAGCCTTAAGGGCTCCCTTCGGGTATTTAAGAGATTTGCAGAACACCGGACTGCTGAGACCGCCACTGCGTCCTTGGCCTCGGAGAGAAATCTAACGAAGCGATTCGAAACTTGGTTAAGGAGTCAAGCAGGGAGTAGCGTCTGTTTCGACTAGTACTTGGACTGACCAGTATTCAGCTGGTTCGTAACCAATGTTACAGTTCATTTGCACACAAGCTAACCACATGCTGTAGTCATAATATTGTGGGCAGTACACTCTGCAGTTAATATCACTCTGAACATTGTTGATTTTAATTTTATAAGTGTGTGATCCTGAGCTTAAGTACTGGCTAAAATCTACGATTGCAGATTTTTGATTCATGCTCAAATATCCTTTTAAGTTATTTTGATCATAAGTGCCAGGTAAGCTTACTGTTGATCCAGCAACTTCAACGCCGTCTTTAAATAAGGTAACATCTGCACCTGATTTTAAAATTGCCATTGAAGCGTATGAGTTTGCTTTAGGAACGATTTGAACTTTTAAAGTTTGATCGATACCTGCTGGTATGTTTGCAGTATATTGAATTGCTGTGCCTGTTCCGTTTGTTGTACCTTTACCATTTAATAGGTAAGTGTGTGGAGCAGCGTAAGCATTTTGTGTATGGCTACAAGTTCCAGTACCAGTTGATGTAGAAGTTGAAGTAGATGTGCTGGTAGTTGTAGTTGTTGTAGTGGTTGTTGTGCTGCTTAAAGAAGATGAAGTGCTAGATGATACTGGGGCACCTTCTACGGCAGTTTTGCTTCCACATGCTTGAAGCATGAAAGCTGTGATTGGTATTAAAAATAGACTTAATTTATGGTTAATGGTTCTCATATCTCTCTCCTTGTTAATCTCTATGACCATAGTAATTGCATAGTCGGTGCCAAGTTCGTGCATATGAGTTTTAAATGGCATATTTTATAAAAACATATTAATTACAGATGTTTATCAAATTATGGAGTGTATAAAAATTTGAACAAATGTATAAAAGTAGAACAGGTAATGTGTATTATTTATGTACACTTGTATAGCGACTTATATCATTGCTTGTAATTGTCTATATAAATAGTATACTATTAATATCAACTATTGGTATGGCATGACGCTATTCAACTAGAGTGTATTTGTAGAACGTGTGGGGAAGAATTAAATGTTTTCAAATTTTGAAACATCTAAAAGAGGTTTCACGCTAATTGAATTAATGGTTACGATTTTTTCAGTAGCTATTGTGGTAATTAGTACAGCTATATTGCTAATTCAAAATCAAAAAACATCGAATGACATTCAAACTAGTGTAAATAATGACATCGTCACAACACTGAATCAAGAAGCGATCATTGGTATTAATTTTGATATGTCATATTTGCAATATTTACATATTCCTATGAGTTCTGCTTGTCCTAACGCTAGTTTGCCTTGCCTACGGCAATTAAATACAAACACTGGAAAGTTTTATAATTACAATGCGGGAGATATTTGTCCCCCACCGCCATTAGCATCTTCAACTCCTTGTGTTGGAATGGAGAATTTAGATTTTTTCACTAAACTGGGCGGAGATCAAATACATACAAATATATCTGAAGAATACATTGTTCAATCTGTACCAAATCCAGCTGCTACCTTATCTACAGTTTTGATCGAAAAACCTGATTACAGCTCTGTTGGTATAGCTAGAAATATTAGCTCTAGTGAACAACCTTATTATTCTACGCACCCATTGTGTGATCAAATAAATACAAGTACTTGTCAATATTCAATTCCTTTTTATATTTTTTCTCAATCATCTGTTCCTGTATCATTTAGTTTTCATAACTTTTTAGATACAAGCAATGGCTTGTTGTGTGATAGTAACAAAAGACCATTTACAAATACAATTTCAAATACATCACAATTATTGAATTTATATAATAATTTAAATTTGAATGGATATGCTTTTTATCAAGCAAGCAAGGTACTAACAACAGATGAAATGAACCAAATCAAAGGTAGATTAATGTTAGTATATGATCCTACAAAATCACAAAATTATATAATTCAGTATATTTCAGATATTATTAAATGCGACACTTCTAGTGGTAGCCCGTGTGTGTCTCAAATAAACCAATTATCAAGTGTAGCTGGAATTTCACCTGCTTTAAACTCTAGTTTAGTCAGTGGTGATTATTTAATTAAATTAAGATCGTTAGAGTCTGGCATCAGTGACTTAGGTGTAAGTCAAAAATTTGTACCAAATTATATTCCTGATTTTGCAAGCACGGGAGTTCACATTAGTTATTGGGACAATACATATCAGCCAACGAATTTTATGTTTCCTACAATGGTCACACCATTATACAGAACCTTATCTTCGAATCCTACCCAACGAACTGATTATGTTGTTACTGGTACTAGTATGGATGATGCTAATTTAGTTCATCGTTTTGTAATGAATAATATTTGCTCGATTGGAAGCGAAACTACAATGACTGCAGTTCCCATTAATATAAAAGCATTTTATCTAAGAGATCCAGCCCAGCCAAATTTAAGTTGCAATGCTTCGGGAGTCAAATGTGGGTTATATACATCAACTTTTAATGGTACTTCTGGAGTAATGGTTGGAACTAAATTAGGAGATGAAGAAACAAAACTAATTGATACAAATGGGCCTTTGGTATTTGCTAAATCATATATGGGTGATGATGCATTTCAAATTTTTAAATATAATGGTTCGTACTCAATTAGTACATATAGTGAAGCAGTAGTATTTCAGAGTTCAATGAATCAATAAGGAGAATTAAAATTGTTTCTAAAGAATTCGCATAAACAAACTGGACAAATTACATTGGCATTTGCTGTGCTTGTATTAATGGGTTTGATCGCATCTAGCACTTATTATTTATTCCAAAACTATAATATCTTAAATCTATATGGAATAAAATCTAAACGAGTGGAAGCAGTTGCTGAATTAATAATGCAAAGAATGAAAATGTTGGTGTTATATCCGGACGCAAGTTGTGATTTTGCAAAAGCATTTAAGCCCATTAAAAATTTCAATTTGTACCATACAAAGCCTTATGAATGGCATTTAAATTTTAAATCAAGCCAGAATATATATCCAATTGTTGAGTCTGGATATACATATCCTGCTGTTTCAATTCCAAATAAAAATGTGGCAGCAACGTATGCTCCCAATGAAGCTTGGGTCTGGGAATGCATTGTTACAAAAAATGAAGCAAGAGGTATTTTATTTAACCCATCTTATACAGCATCAAGTCCGGATGATTGGAGCGCCATTGATACTGATAATTCAATTCAAGTGAAAGTGATTGTACCGCCTTCGGTACCTGATTATTTGAATTTAACAAGGTTGATATCGATTCAACTGAAATTGATTACTGCATCAGAAGATCATCAAAAAGGGTTTGAGTATGAAATTACTCGTAATTTTAATTTACATGCCCCAGTAATAAATGATTTTAATATTATTTTTCAGGATGCATATAATAAGTTTGCACCATTTAACCGAGCAAGTATTTCATTAAATAATAATTCTTACCTTGAAGTATATGGTTCTGTTTTATATGTAACAAAAGGCGTAAGTAATGCACCTGCCATATACAATCATATTTTTGATTTTAATAATTTTTTTCCTGCAAATACTTTTAATGATGTAGCACAATCCACAGCTAGTATTAATTTCTTTAAACCGTTTTTAACTACATCTAAACGATTTAAGCCCGCTGCACATTTTTCAGAAGCTAATTCCAGCACAATTGCTGGTTATGATGCAACTCAATTACCGAATGTAAATGCATTTGATCCTTTGAAATTACGTAGAGTGTTCAAGGCTGGCATTGAATTAGGTGCAATGAGTGATGAGTGGTGTGATGATGGTTTACCTTACACGGACTGTGGTGGGGCTGGTCGTGGTATTAATTTTAATTTACCCGTTGATGGAATGTACGCGGGAGATCACAGTATGCTAGCTAACCCACAATTTGCTACTACATTTACGTATGGGAATGGGTATCAATATACTCAAATACCACTGCCACAACGTACAGATCCTAATCCTGAGGCAAATCCTGCAACGAATTTAAATCGAATTATGCCTATTCCAAAAACACCATATTATATAGATCCTTTAAATCAAAATGACTGTATTGCAAATCACAACTGTCCGCATTCTGACTATGACTATAAAAATACAGGTAATGTAGGAATCGAACAAAGTAGTGCTGGTATTCCAGATGATCTATCACAACCTAATTATCCTATGGGGAGTGGATTGGTTCGCCTCGAAGATACTTGTTTAAAGGAATCTGTCATCAACTCTTCAGGTCAAACGCAAACAACAAATGTCGGTGAAACATTTGTTTATCAAAGAGCTACAGAAGATTTTACAATAGATTTTGATCAAAGCGAACGCAACTTCGGAAATGTATTTTCTGGCCAGCACTATTTTTGTGGAATGATAATGGCAAAAACTTTACACATTAAATTGGCAGCAGGAGTTGGAGTTTATAATTTGTTCGGCACGTTTATTGTGAATCAAATTTCAATTGAAGGACCGGGAAGCGGACGAGTTCGCTTTTACAATCCAAAAGATAATTTCAACGGTGGAGATTTAAATCAAATTAAGCATCCGGATGGCACTCTTTGTTCTAGTAATGCTTCTCATCCAGAAAATTACTGTCATACTCAAGCCTCGCTTTATCAACAATGGTCAAATCACATGCGTGATATTGCTAGTAATTTTTTTAGAGTTTTGGCGAAATCAGATACAAATACGAATACTAGATTACAGAAAGATTCTCCATTTTTTGCTCAAATTCCAAGTGCAGGTGATAATAATCCAAATACAACGTTTTCACCATATTACCAACGATGTTATACATATGGCTATTTTGGTAAATATCCGGATTTCGAAAATGTTCCTGTAGGTTCTGTCGGAACAAGGTCCTCCACTCAAGGATGTATTTTTGTTGATTCATTTGATCTAACAAAAAAGCCAGGTGAACTTCCGAATCATTTTATCGATCAAGATATAATGGAATATAATGGATGTAAATATTCACAAAACCTTGGTGGCAGTGATGTGTGCTACAATAATAGTTCTACTTTTTTTAATACTACGGGGATAACTTCACCTTATACATTTAATGCTGATTTATGTTTTCCTAATGTGAACGATGGTAAAACAACAATTTCAAATGTCTGTAGTAACGGAAATGTGAGTATGGTTCAGTTTCCTCAGAATTATTTTAAATACTATATTGAACAAGATGCAAATGGAAATACATATTCTACATTTAATACGAAACCAGCAAGTGGTGATGTTACTCTTACCGGAATATATAGTAATAACTACCAATTTGATGGTTATGGATATATTTATCCTACTGGATCAGGCGGACAAAATCCGAGTGCAGGTGCGTTTGCATGGCCAAATCCAAAAAGTGGTGAATGGATTCATGATAAAGATCTTTGGCTCATTAATTCGCCGAATATATATGAATGCAAAGGAAAGTATTATCAAGGTTCACCACCACCATATAACAATGCATGTATATTTCGTGGCTCAAAAGTGAAATCAACATCAGTTGCATTTATACCAAGTACTGTAGATTTTGGCTTTTGTAATTGTTATGGTGATGGGGTGCAAGATCAAGTATTTTGGACCTTAGAAAGAACATTATGAAAAAGAGTAATTATTTAATTAAATCTAAAAAAGGATTTTCACTTTTAGAAATTATGGTTTCTATAAGTATTTTGTTGATTGCTGCACTTGGTATGACTAGTCTTTATACTTTTTTATATAAACAACAAGCCTCTTCAAGTGGAAATATTAAATTAAACACTTTAGCAGACAGTTTGATTAGCGGATTGATTTCAAATGCCAATCTTATTTATCCCAATGCTGGGTTTATGTATTTTTGGTGTATGAATGAAGATGGCAGTGCAATGATTGCCAATAAGAGTAATTATATTGGAATTCTAGGAACATCATTAAATTCAAATGCAAGTATGGTGAATTCGGTCGCATGCAGTATTCATTTATGTCCTGCGAATTCAATTGCAGTACAGCTTGCAAATGTAAATTTTTCAGGAAACGATACCACATATAATCCCCCATTCCATATGAATGACAAATCAGTACTTTATGTAGATCGTATCAATGCAAATAATAAATTAGAAGATTCAGTGTTTCAGTTCATACCGATAACAACGAATTATGCTCAAGGAGCTTTTTCAGGAGTCATTGAAGGAGTTCCCGTTCAATATCAAAGTTTTATTCAATATCAATCTTTAAATTGTCCGAGTTTATAGATGAATTGGTATACGGTTGATGCAGACAAAAAACAGATAGCTGCTGAAAGGGAAAAGGCTAAGAAATTACGTAAAACTGCCTGGTGGCAAGCAAAAGTAAATTCAGGTTTGTGTGAATATTGTGGTTTAAAATTTCGTCCGCAAGAATTAACGATGGATCATGTAGTTCCGCTAGCTCGAGGTGGAAAATCAACCAAAGGAAATATTGTTGCCTCATGTAAAGAGTGTAACAATAAGAAAAAACTAGATACACCAGTTGACCAGATTTTAAAAAAAAAATCAGAGTAAACGTCTATTTTTTTAATGGAGTAATTTTTATTTTAGAATTTAAAACTTCCATTATTTTTTCAAAGTGAGAAAGTTTAACTACACCTGTGTTAGGGTTATTCATTATATCAGTCGAATCAGGTACAATTTCAAGTACTTCATAACCTTCATCCCCACGGTCTTTAAAGCCTCTAAAATATCCATCTACGAAACCTAAAATATGGCCAAATTCGTGTGCCATTACTCGTTCTGATACATCTTGGGGACCAAGTGCTACATAACGATTGGGTATCGCAAAAGTAGAAGTAGCGCCGGTTGTAAGAATTGCACCATCCGATGGAAATAGTGCAACATGTTTTTCGAGATCAATGTTTTCACCGTCTTTCGGTCTATTTTGTTTTTTATAAGGTCCAAATTTTTGAAGTTTCAAAACTAGTTTAAATTCAGGTGCATCTGGTTTTGTACTTTCTTTGTAATGCCAAATGCGTTCAACTGCTTCTTTAAACATTGATAAAAAGAAATCGTTTTCAATATCAGTATAAATTTTAATTTCAAAAATCCATAGTAAAGGTTTTGGATGGTTCATTATTATGAATTCAGGAAGTATTAGTTTACCTAAAACTTCATTTTGAATCATTTCTTTTAATTCTTTTTCACGCGAATCAATTACAGGATTTGTTCCATTGATGGATTTTCTTTTTTTTAACTCTTCTAATTCAAGTACCGCATCATGTAATTGTGTAAGGCGATCAAATCTTTTTTTATCTTCATTAATTGTTTTCTGCCAAAATCGATTGTAATGAATGTGATGGTCGATTAATTTTTGATTATCTTGTAGTATTGGAAATTCATCTAACATTCGGTTGAGAATATTTTTACGCTCTTGAGGTCCTAGCGAAGTAAGTGATTTTAGCTTTTCTTCTTGTTCATTTACACGAGGAAGTTCTTGATCAATAAAAATCATTGTACGTTTCCAACTGTAACTGATTGAGGCTGGGGGAATTGGTTCTGGCACACCTTTTAAGTGATCAGGAATCAATAAGGGTAGTACTTGATAGCCATCGTTAACAGGGGCGGGAGCTTCTTCAGACAGTCTTTCTCGATATTCAGGTGCGTATTTAATTACAGCTTGAGTTAGTTTTTCATGAACAGATTTAAGTTTATCTGTATATTGAGTATAATATTTTTCAACTTCATCACCGCGTTTGATATATGCAGGAAGTTGTTTTTCTTCAGCAGAAGTTAAGATTGAAAACAAAATGATCGTACAACATAAAAAAGTACGAAAATAAAGTTTCATTTACATAGCCTTTAGTTCATTCACTAATTCTTTAAGAGTGTTTTTTGCATCACCAAAGAGCATTTTGGTTTTGTTGTCAAAAAACAAAGCATTTTCGATTCCAGCAAAACCAACACCTCGTCCGCGTTTCATAACAACAATATTTTTTGATTTGTCTGCGTCTAAAATTGGCATTCCAAAAATAGGTGAGGCTTTATCTGAGCGTGCTGATGGATTGACTACATCATTTGCTCCAATCACAAGGGCAACATCTGTTTGATTGAATTCAGGATTGATTTCTTCCATATCAATTAATTTGGGATAGGGAACATTCGATTCAGCCAAAAGTACGTTCATATGCCCTGGCATTCTACCGGCAACCGGATGAATTGCGTATTTTACTTCTACGCCACGTTTTTCTAATAATTCTTCTAGTTCATGTACTAAGTGTTGGCCTTGTGCAACGGCAAGACCGTAGCCAGGTATGATTACAACTTTGTTTGCGTAAGCCATCATCATTGCTGTTTCTTGAGAGGATATTTCACGTTGTGTGCCTTGAATGGCTTGCATTGCACCTGCAGCCACTGAGCCAGCGCCGAAACTTCCGAATAATACGTTTGCAAGAGAGCGATTCATTGCCTTACACATCAATAAAGTTAAGAACGAACCAGCTGCGCCTACAAGAGTACCCGCAATGATCATAGACATGTTTTCCATTGCAAAACCAGTAACGGCAGCGGCCATTCCTGTGCACGAATTTAAAACAGAAATGACAACCGGCATGTCGGCGCCACCGATGGGGAGAACTTGTAAAATTCCCATGACTAATCCAATGGCAATGATTGCGTAAAATGATTGTTCTACAGAAATATTTGAAAATGCAGTGTTTGAAATCACTAAATAAGAAGCAAGTAAGAGTGTAGCAACTAATAAAATGCTCACCATTTTTTGCATAGGAATACGAACTTGTTTTTCAGAAATAAGCCCCTGAAGTTTGCCGTACGCAATGATTGAGCCTGTAAAACTAATGGCTCCAAAAATGGTTCCTAATACTGTTCCAAAGAGTGAACCAGAAGTAGCATCGGGGTGTTTGATGTATTCTGCGATTGAAATAAAAAGTGCGCACGCTCCACCCATTCCGTTAAAAAGAGAAACCATCTGTGGCATCGAAGTCATTTCTACTCTTTTTGCCATTAAGTAACCTGGAATGGTTCCTAAAATGATAGCAGCTATAATCCAAATAAAATTTTCCATTCCTGAAATGAAGAATGTACCAACGACCGCTAAGCACATACCAAGTGCTGCAACAAAATTGCCAGATCTTGCTGTTTTTGGTGAAGACAATCGTTTAAGACCTACTATAAATAAAAACGATGCAACTAAATAGGAAAGCTCTACGAGTGAAATCATTTTTTCACCTTCGCTTTAAACATTTCAAGCATACGGTCGGTCACTACAAAACCACCTACGACGTTTAGTGTACCTAAAAATACAGCTATGAAGCCAATAATTTTTAAAGCTAAATTATCTTGAGCAAGTCCTAAAATATAAACGCCACCGACAAGTACAATCCCATGAATGGCATTTGCTCCTGACATAAGAGGAGTGTGAAGTACAGTGGGCACTCGTCCAATTACTTCAATGCCAGCAAATATTGCTAAAATAAAAATGTAAATCATCGCAAGCATGCTCATATTAATTCCTTAAATTTAATTCCTTAGTTTAGGATGAATGATTTCACCCTTCATTGTGATGCAAGTCTCAGCAAAAACTTCATCCGTAAAATCATTTGTAAATCCGGCTTCATTTGTGATTTGCGTAATTAGATTGTACACATTACGTGAATACATTCTTGATGCATCCAATGGCATTTGAGAAGGCAAATTGGTTGGTCCAATGATGGCTACACCATTGTGTCTTACTGTTTGATCAGGTTTTGTGAGTTCACAGTTTCCACCAGATTCGGCGGCAAGGTCTATGATTACAGAACCTGGTTGCATGCTTTCTACCATCATTTTAGTAATTAAAACGGGCGCTTTTTTACCAGGAATTTGCGCAGTCGTAATCACAAAATCAGCTGCTTTGATTTTGGCTCCTAAAAATTCAGCTTCTTTTTGTAAGAATTCTTTTGAATGCTCTTTGGCGTATCCGCCTTTGTCTTCAGCCGATTCATGTGCATCCATTTTAAACTCTGCAAATCGTGCTCCCAAGCTCATCACTTGTTCTTTAACGGCGGGTCTTGTGTCAAACGCTTCTACTACGGCACCTAGACGTTTTGCTGTAGCGATTGCTTGTAAGCCAGCTACCCCAGCTCCAATGATAAAACATTGAGCAGGTCTGATGGTTCCTGCAGCTGTTGTGAGCATGGGCATGAATTTTCCTAAATGATCAGCGGCGATTAGCACCGCTTTGTATCCTGCAATGGTTGCCATAGAAGAGAGCGCGTCCATGCTTTGTGCACGTGAAATTCTAGGAATCGAATCCATGCTAAAAGAAGTAATTTTTTTGGTTTTCAATTGAAGTACTAATTCTGGAGATCGCAATGCCCATAAAAATGCAATGATGGATTGATCTGGTTTTATTAGATTTAATTCGGCTTCAGATGGTGCTCTTACTTTTAAAATGCAGTCTGCATTTGAGATAACATCCGATTTCTGATTGAGAATTTTGCAACCAACGGCTGCGTACATTTCGTCAGTAATATAAGAATTGAATCCAGCATTTGATTCTACAAATACTTGGTGTTTCTTTTGAATCAGTTGTTTTGCCGTGTCTGGCACTATCGCAACACGAGATTCTAGGGGAGTTGTCTCTTTTAATACTGCAAACTTCATATTTTATATTTACTTGTCCAAAGTTCTCTACAAATTTCACGCATGCGTTGTAAATGCTCTAATTTGTCTTGATCAAAGCCACCATCAAAAACATGTGACTCGATTCTTCCAAGTTCGTTATGAATTGCTGAAATAGCAGCAAACTGTCCTTGTTTTTGCGCCATTTGCAAATATTTATCTTTAATTTTGTCGTAATCAAATACAGATAGTTTTTTTTGTGTATTCATTATGCAGGCCTATTCATTTCAAATAAATCAGAGAACCTTAGATATAAATTATCTCCGGCTCTTCCGAGTGGTTTTAATTTACGTACATCAATTGCTCCGTCTTTATAGAACTCTTCATGTACGTGAAAACATACGATTTCTCCGACTACAATCGATGCGGGTAAATCGCCTAATTCTAATATTGCTTTTAATTTGCACTCTAAGTGCACAGGACTTTCTGCAATTCTAGGAGCAGATACAAATTCTGAAGGAGTAGGTGTGATGCCTGAAACATCAAACTCACTCATATCGGGAGGATACGAACCCGAAGATAAATTCATTGCATTGCTCAGTGTTTCGTCGACAATGTTTACAACAAAATCACGAGAATTTTCGATGTTCTTTAATGTATCTTTTTTCTGATCGCCTCTTCGATAGACGCTGAAAGCAATCGTGGGAGGCGTAAATGTGACTCCCATAAAAAAACAAAAGGGAGCAGCATTGGGAATTTTATTTTTGCTGATCGTTGAAACAAAAGCGATCGGACGTGGAGCAATAGAGCTAAGTAATAAACGCGTTGCGTCTTTGGCGTCGAGCGCCTGAGGTATGATCTTTTTCATTACGAAAATAATAGCCGATCATGTCCTCAAGCGCAAGAAAACCAAAGCCTGAATATTCATTTATTCTTAAGCATTCCACCTGAGAAGTGGTGCACAGGTGTCGATTCTGTCTCAGAAGTAGTAGTTTTTTCAGCTACCGTTTTACTTTCTTCAGTTGAGCTTATAGTACGTTCAGGTTGAGTTATAGTTTCTGCTTTTGTAGTTTCTGATTGCGATGGATTGTGTGAAACAAAAGACTCGCCACTGATCATACCAGCAAAGCTAGATGAGCCAATAAATAAAGAAATAATTGCAATTTTATATACTGATTGAGAGAGAGTTTTCATGTTGTCCTCCTTGATTAATTGTTGAGAGAGGGTTCAAGAAAGGTCAACACTCTGTATACAAGTGTAGCTCGTTTACGATCGTTTACAAGTGGGTCAATTAATTTTACAAACCTTACTAGGCAATATCTACACCTACTAATAGTGAAATAGGTCAATCCCGATCCAGTCAATAGACAGAGACTTTAAATCAGAAAATGAATATTGAGATTCGAAACCAAGTTTGGCTAATTTTTTTATTTCCGGAAATGAAGCAATTTGCTCTGAAAAAGTATAAACCGTTTTTGCAATTTCATGACGATCTAACAGATCTAAAATGCGTGCTTTGAAAAGAAGTAATAAACTTTTTCGATGTCGGACAATGAACGAATAATTCGAAAGGAGAGGATCTTGCATCGCTTCTTCAAGTGTTGTTAATAATTTAATTAATTTTTCTTTGGTTTCTGCTGTTTGCAAGGTTCTAGAGTCGTAAAACGAAATAGCTTGAAGCTCATTGACGGTAAATAAAAAATCAAAAGCCCAAATACCCTTCATTTTTTTTTGTGTTTCATTTCTTTTGATTTTAGAAAATTCTTGCGTACGCATATTTACCAATTCTTGTAAATTTTCATTACTTCGATTTGCACCGCGGTGGAGAGCAAATCGTAAATCATTTTGTCTATTCACAGGAATGGTTCCAAATAAAAGTGGAGAATGGGGCGCTCTTAAATCTTTCCAATTATATTCAATGTATTTAAATTCGTTTGCACCACGGTCTTTATTTGAAATTCCGATCCAAAGAGATTTTTGAGAAGCGTTCATTACAACAGATTGAATGTTATCAAGCTTAGCGATGGTGCCACCAGCAATTCGATCGTTTACATCTGAAATGATTGATATGATTTTATTGGGTGTTGCTTTTTGATTTTTATATTTTCTTTTAAATTCACTTAATCGTTCTGCCCGGTCAAAAGAATCTAAATAAGTACCTATCGAATAAGCAAATTGCTTTTTTTCTAAATCTTGCGAATAAACATGATTGGTTTGAAAAAAGAATTCATCTGAAGACCTGCGAACTTCGACATCTTTTGATGAAGTTTCAATCACGGCACGATCTAACCCTTGCGATACGACGTAGGCCCAAGTTCCAGAACGAGGAAAACTTTTGATGATTTGAATTGCATCGTCAATGGTACGAGCATGACGAATGATTTCTGAGCTAATGACTGGCATTGCTACCCCTGAGTTATCAGTATCAGCAAGACCTAATTGATGAATGGATAATGTAAGTCCCGCTTCATTGAAAGCAGTAATACCATTTGCGTGTAAGCCCATTGCAGTAATTGCTACATGAGCTAATCCATCTTTAGGAACCACATGTAAAATGAGTGGGCTGATATCCCAAACCCCAGAAACGTCATAGTCTAAATTTCTACCATGCAATGTAGACTCGTGATTTAGATTCCATATCACTGAAGTACATCCAAACATATTTGGTAATGTAATTACATTTTTATGATCACGTAATTTTGCCATAAGCCACATCACTTGATCAGGAAGCATTAATGCATTCATGATTTCTGATTCGCTCATTCCAGCTGCTTTTGCTAATTCTTTGAATCCCTCTTCATAATCAGGAGGAAGCATGTTTTGCATCGGTGAAATGTAAAAAAATTGAAAAAGTTTATTTATAAGCCATGCGATTGGTTTAGAAAGTGTGGGATATTTTCTGAAAAATCCACCATTTCGAACATTGTTTATAATCATACTCGAAAAGTGTTTGAGATTTGTAACGGCTTGAGGATAGCGTTTTATGAGTTCGGCATGAGCTTTAAACTCTTCTTTGAGGTCACCTTGAACGTGTAAAACAGGTACGGGTAAGGCAATATTTACCCAAGAATGTGAAGTGAGTTTGATTTCTGATGTAGGAAGAGCAAATACATTTAATGAAAAAAGAATACATCCTAAAATGGAAATACTTACCGATTTTCTGATTGTATGAAAGTTTGATAAAATATTGATCATGAATGGTTTAAAGCTTATCACAATTTGGGGATTGATACATCTGACTACCCAGGTTTCTTTTTCAATTGAAACCGATGGCGCCCTCATTGGCAAAATCGAACGCTTTCATTCGAAAGATTTATATTTACGTTCTCTTTGGGGAGAAGAAACTGCTGCTGAAGGAAGGCAGATTCATGAAGGCGATTCAATGTTTACAGTAGCTCATCAATATTTTAAAGCTAGACTTAATGATCGCACCATTTTAACGGTAGGTCCTTCAACCCAAGTAGAGATTAAAAATTGGACAAAAAGAAACTCTGACAACAAATTAATTCGTGAAATTTATTTAAAATCAGGAATTGTATGGCTTGAAGTTTCAAAATCTTATTCGCAGAGCGAGCCTTTTTTAGTCACAACAGATCAAGGCGTAGTTGCGGTACGTGGAACACAATTTACAGTAGAAGCAGGCGAAGGCGGCCATTTAATTTCGGAACGAACACTGAATACGGATTCATTTGTTGCTGAAAGAAACGAAACTGAAGTTCATACAATTGAAGGTGAAGTATTTTTTGCTAAAAATAAAAAATTACTTTGGGATAAAGAAAAACGAGTAGTAGTAAATACAGGCAAAACATCATTATTACGTGATGGAATGGATATGCCACAACCTGCACATACGTTTGACTTGGCACTTTTTCATAAATACTTTTCTTCAATATCAGATGGACTTGTGATGACATCTCAATCTAACGAGCGCGCTCCTGCAAGCGTTGATTCTAATGCAAAACTGACTGCAGATGAAGTGCTCGATGCTCCCATTATTACACCTTCAAGTGCAGATCGAAATATGTCACCACTAATCAATAAAGAACGAAGACGTCGAGTTCTTGCTCCTAAAAAAGAAGAAGATTAGAAAGTAAATTCAACAGTCGCAGGACCATTTAAAACATCAACTGTTTGAGAAGATGTTTTTCCATCTTTTGTTTTAGCACTGACTACATATTTGCCAGGATTTAAAACTTTAAAGAAATAACCCGCAGGATTGGTAACAAAAGGCCTTTCTCCGTTTGGATGATCGATTGAAGAAATCGTAATCATAGCAGGTTGATTTGCTTTCAAAGTCATCATTGATGCATTCATGCGATCAAATAAATAAGTCCACATACCACGGTGTTTTTTTACAGTTGGTTCTTTTAAATCATAGCTTGGTTGAAACTCTTGATTCACTTCAAATGTAAATGAAAGTGCACCAAAAGCTCCGAACATATAGCCCATTGAATCGCCGTCTACACTGTATAGTAATTGCCAAGGTGTACCGGGTCTATAAAACGAACCATTATTTGCATCTGATGGAAGTTTTTTAGATAACTCAACTGCAACTTTAGATTCCAATTCATTTTCTGGTGAAAATAATCCATCACAGCCATACGGATAAATCACAAGTTCTGAATAAGAGTGATATGAAAGATAAGCAGATGGAATGATTGTATTTGCAAACTTCATCAAGCTTTGAGTTTCTGGCTCAGATCCTGCGGAATCTCCACGGTAGTCTTGAGCATCTTTGTAACCAGAAGAGCCATCACATTTATTCCAGAAAAATGAGTAATTACGGTTATTGTCTACGCCGTAAACTGATTTGCCAGATGACTTAGCGTTTTTTCTCCACCAGTTGTCAGAATTCCAAACAATGTTATTACCATCCACATTGAGCATTGGAACTAAATATAAGTTCCAATTGTTTAAAATATCTAAAGCTTTTGGAGCTTTGTTCGTCACACCTTTTAGAATTGTTTCTGCAATATCGAAAACAACTTCAGGAGTCATCACTTCACGAGCGTGATGCATTCCATCTACTAACATAGAAGGTTTTTGAAATGCGCGAACGTCACCTTCTTTGGGAGTGGTAGAAACCATCAACGCCCAAATGTCACGACCTTCATTTGATTTACCAATTACAATTGCTCTTGTTAATTCAGGATAAGCGGCTGCAATTGCCTTAATTTTTTCAGCAGTTTTTTCAGGAGTCATGTAACGTTTATCAAGACCGCGGTTAAACGACATGATTCCAGGAATTTTTTGATCTTTAATCTGACCTATGATTCCTTTTGATTTCAAGAAATCAATTCCTGCTTGTGTAGTGATCACTTCAATCGATTTTTGTTGGTAGTTTGTACCAGAAATATCGAAATGATTATGAGTTAAAAAATGTCCAAGACTTCGCATTTGATTTGCCGTTTTATTGGGTGTCGAAATTACATATCGATATTGAAATTCTGTCTTTTTTGAAAGTCTTTTAGTTTGAATTTGTGCGATGAGGCTGCCACCAATTAATAATGATACGGCGGCTACAATAGAAATAACTACCTTGTTTTTTTTCATACGTTCTCTGCTCCTTGAGATACAATTTATTAAAATGTAAGATTAGTCTTTCATCGAAAAATGATGATGACAAGAGAGCTTAGAAAAATAATTGAATATCCAAAATTAAATTAGGATTCTAAAGACTTATAGCGAATTGAATAAAATAAAATGTAAAAGTATCCAATCATTGGAATTAAAAACGAAAAGGTTAAGCCTAACTTGTCAGCGAGTATACCTTGAATGAATGGAAAAATAGCTCCTCCCACAATTGCAGTACAAAGAATACCAGAAGCTTTGGCTGTAGAATCTTTGAGTCCAACTAAACTTAATGAAAAAATAGTAGGAAACATAATTGAATTAAATAAACCTACACTTAAAATTGCAATAACTGCAATTTTTCCTGAAGTCAGTAAAGACAATAGAGTCATTGTAAGACTTCCGATTACGGCAATACTTAAAACATGATGAGCTTTATGCTTACCTAGAAATACAGTACCAATAAATCGACCAAGCATAGCGGCACCCCAGTAAAACGAAACGTATTTGCCAGACACCGATAAATCGATTGAACCCAGTCTTTCTAAAGACATATAATTAATTAAAAAACTTCCAATAGCTACTTCTGATCCTACATAACAAAAGATACCAATAGTGCCTTTTAATAAATTTATATTATTTTTAAGTAATGAAAATACACTTTCTTCTTTTTGCTCAGATGTGTTTTTGATTTTTGGTAATTGAATCATGCTAATGATTCCAGCAATCATAATTAAACTCATTGCAAAAATTAAATAAGGAGTTTGAACAGATTCAGGTTTATTTGAGGAGCTTAAAATAAACATTGATCCAATTGTAGGAGCAATTGTGGTTCCTAAAGAATTAAATGCTTGAACTAGATTCAATCTTTGTGAAGAAGAATGTGCGGGGCCTAATAAAGTTACATATGGGTTTACAGCAACTTGTAAAAGTGTAATTCCAATAGCTAATACAAACAAAGAAGCAAGAAACAGTGGGTAGCTTAAAATTTGTGCTGACGGATAAAAACCAAGAGCTCCCATTGCGGTAATGAGAAGGCCTGTGATCATGCCTTTTTTATACCCAAGTAAATTTACAATTTTACCTGAAGGAATAGATATAAAGAAATAGGCAGAAAAAAAACAAAACTGAACAAGAGTAGCTTGTGTATAGTTTAATGAAAAAAAACTTTTTAAATGAGGAACTAAAATATCATTTAAGCAGGTAAGAAAACCAAAACAAAAAAACAATGAAGTAACAACGATTAAAGGAAAACGATAAGAATTATTTTGGTTTGTATAATTTTCTTCCATAATTACTTTCTTGCACGAATCGCAGATAAAAAGCTTGCATAGCTCCAAGCTAGATCATGCGCACCTTGCATAAATCCATTGTCACGATTGAATTGTTCTGATTGGTGACCAATCAAATCAGTGTGAAATTTAGAACGTCGTAAAAAAGTGTCGCCTTCTGCAATATAACGAAACTTACTTCGCTCATGACTTGGAGTATTCGAAAGTAAATATAAGTACTCTGCAAACGCATGAGTTGCAATGAACCAAGGATTTCCAGATCCATCTGTTCGATATCCGTTGTATCGATCTTCAGGATATCGACCAATTCCAGGTGCCATATTTAAACCGTCTACATCAAATTTAGTTTGATTGATTTTATAAAGTTTGAAAAAAGTTTCTTTCATTACGTTGAAGGTTGATTCTATTCTCGCATCAGAAATTGAAAATGGTCCGCTCAAAAGTCCGCCTTGAACAACAGCTATAATGACTGAAGAATCAATATTTGAGTTTTTATAATCATTTCCACCTTTGCGATTTAAGGTAGATACAAAAATAGATCGTTGTGAGTCCCAAAAATTTTCTAAACTTTGTTGAATTAAAGCCGCTTGGTTTTGATATTTCGTTGCTGAAGTTTGATCGTTCAAAGTTCTTGCTAAAAAAGCGCCCTCAGATAACGCTCTCCACTGCATGTAGCGCGTATAAAAATGATCACCTAAAATTTCTTCCCATAAATCAAAACAAGGCATTTGCCAGTATTGAGCAATGTAATCTAAATCTTCTTTAATCACAGTTTGTGCAGTTCCGTTTGGATTAAATAAATGGCTGCGAATAAATTGAATTTGATTTTGTTTGAGTAAAATTTTAGTAAGAGTCAATAATGTAAGTGCACGCAACGCAGGTCCATCATTTTGCGGACGACCCCAAGCCTGAGTAACAGCATCTCCATTGATTTGAAAAAATGGTTCACCCAAACCAGTTCCAGGCACTGGTCCAGATTGGTTTGGAGTCATTTGATTTTTTCTTGAAAACTCAATGTATTGAATGAGTTTGTTTTTCCAATGTGTACGTTCTGATTCTTCAGTTGCATTGGCATATAAGAAGACAACTTCTTTCATCGTTATTGCTGCGTCGCGTATCCAGTGAAAGTAATAGTTAGGATTCTCACGTGAAGGTGATGCCGCTACTGCACCCGGTGTAGGTTGGCTTATGGCTGCATTGATTGATTGTTTTGAAACATAAGATTGATGTTTAACCCAATTTGAGAGTGTATCTGCAAAAGTTAAATTTGTAAGGAAAAGTAATGTAAGTGCTTGTAATTTATATGATATAAACATCTTTGCTCTCAATTCTTAAATAAGGTGTATAAACAAATTCGCAGTTTATATAAGTTAAGAATCGATAGCTTGTCTATATATATGTATGGTTTTGTATGAGTTAATATCTATTTTTAATTAAAAATAGAATCGTTTGAGGAGCGCATTCTTTGCTGTATCCGAATTTGCCAATCATATTCTCGATTGTAAGGTTGGCTAACTTATAAATATCAGAAGAACGATCTTCTCGATCAGTACCAAACAAAGCCAATGTTTCACCTAATTTTCGCATTTGTACCTTTTGTTGTTCAAAGTACGAGTTTTCAAGTTTTTTAATAAAATCAGGAAACACTTTCGAATATTCTACAGGTTTATTTGGATTATCTAAAGCGTAAGCGCCAATTGTAGAAATCACATTGTTACGAAACGCTTCTTTATCGGCAGCAGAGCTTGGAGCTTCCATCGTTTTTTCAAACTCATCAATGAGTGAATGATCTGGATCTTCATTTTTTCCTGTAATCGGATTTTTAACTTTTTCTTTTTTCAAGAGATGTGACAAGTGTACGATGTATTTTTTCAAAAAATCTTCATATTTAGAAGATTGAATGAGTCCCATTGATTCTTTCACTTCGCGATCAATGAGATTTAAATATTCTTCTTGAACAATTTCGATCATGTCAACGTGATCATGATAACCGTCTTTAATGTCTTGTTTTAAAAATTCATACTCACTTGTTTTTTTAATAAACGCTTCAAGTTCTTTCAATACAGCTAGCGGACTCAATGTTTTAAATTCCGTATTTGCAGCAGCATCATATAAGATCGCTTTCATTTCACGAGCAGAGGCACCCATTCGACCCTCATAAAAAGGAACGTTCGAATATTCTTCTTTCATTTTTTGAATCGAATTTTTTAAATGCTTTTTTTCTTCTGAAGTTAAATGAACGGGCATTTCACCATGGTCATAATACTTTGCTTTTTGTATGGGAGACAATTCAGCAATCACATTAGCAACATTTGCAGAGTAGATGGATGGATTTGGTTTTTTTAATCGGCTCAATACTGCCCACAAAGCGCAAACAAAAGTAGTGTGCGGAGTGATGTGCTTGTTTCCGGCAATTTTAGAAATTAAAATGTCATAAATCTTTTGCTCTTCTGAATAGGAAAGTAGATAGGGTACTCGAATTAATTCAATGCGTGCTTTAAATGAAACAAAGTCAGGAAATTCTTTAAACGCATCTAATTGCAGTTCATTGGTTGAACCAATATAAACCGTGTCTAAATTGGTAGTTGTTGAACCAACCGTTACAGAGCCAGATTCACATGCAATGAGAAGGTATTTATAAGTATCTACAGGTCGCTTTAAAATATCGGCAAACTCGACAACGCCTCTGTTACCGTCAACTAAATCACCAGAAAGTTCAAATAAAGACAAACTTTGAAGCGATGGAGGTAGAAAGTTCAATGATCGATCCATTGTTACTTGTCTAGATTGTGCATCCACATGCATTTGAGGCTCAATGGTTACAGCGGCAGTTCGATAGCGTTTCGAAACATAGAAGCGTTCTACTTGAACATGCATCAATACTTTTTTGAGGTCACCTTTATATGCGGTTAATAGTGACTCATAAATTTGATTTGATTTTTGAGATAACGATCCTCTGGTTAAATATTCAGGCAAATAAATATTTGAGTTTTTATTTAAAAACTGATCGATGAATTCTTTTCGGGCATGAATAGGTAAGAGTAAAAGAGGATGATCTTTTAATTCGCATGGAATTTTAGCTGCAATGTCATCTTCATTTAAAAATGCAAATGTATCGAGCTCTTCTTTGGTGCCACTTCTGGCTCCTAACCCCAGTGAACCTTTTGTTACTTTTTCAACAGGAAAAATCCAATTGAATCGATACATAGCGCCTTCAGGTGTATGTGAGTAATGTTCCATTCCGCGAGAAATACAATTGATGATTGAAGATTTAGCAGATCCATTTGGTCCATGAAGTAGAATGAGTTTATTATTAATTCCTTCTCTTACAAATCCTTGCAGTGATCTATAAATTTCATTTTGTACTTCGTTTTGATCGATCACTTTATATCTTGGATCATCATAGTCCATGTCAAATATTCGAAAGCGATCTCCGTTTTTTCCGAAATAGTCAAAGGTATCGACTATGTATTGAGCCGAACCTCGTAATTGTTGGCGAGGATTATTTTCAACCATTCTCAAGTATTGTTGAAAACTTACGATCCGATTGTTTTTTTCAAATTCGGTGCGAACTTCTTTTTCAAACCTTGAGAGGATTGGTTCCATTAATTATTGTGCCTTTCAGAATCTTGCTGTTTTTGACCAAGAGTTTGTTGGTTCTCATTTGTCAAACGAATCATGTCCGCAAGAATTTGAATACTTTCAGAAATGTGAGGAGTTTTTAAATATTCCTCATCTGATTGACGTTTTCCTTTTTTAGTTATTTTTTTACCACTTTTCTTTTCTTTATCTTTTTCTTCTTTTTGCTTTTTCATAGATTTAGCAAGATTCACTACATTTTTACTATTTTCTAAGTCAGCTAAATCTTCTTTTATCTTTTTAAATTCGGTATTTTTTTCTACCCGAGCTGAAGAAAGACCTTTGAGTTTTTCAACCAAAGTCGAAGTAACTGGATTCCAATGATATTGAATATCAGAATCGTTCACATCTTCTGAAGTAAATTTGGTAACTGATTTTGGAGGAAGAGAGTAATCTAAACTTGATTCTCCAATTTCTTTAGTAGAAAAAATACTCGGAAGTTCTACGTCTGCAGTCACACCTCTGTATTGAGTTGAGTTTCCGCCAGGAACAAAAAACATACCTGTTGTAACTTTAATTGCGCCTAAGTCACGAGGTAAGTTCATCATTGCTTGAACTGTACCTTTTCCGAAAGTGTGATCAGAGCCTACGATCAATGCTCTTTTGTAATCTTTTAAAGCACCTGAAACAATTTCTGATGCAGAAGCTGAAAGTCTTGAAGTTAAAATAATCAATGGGCCGTTCCAATTTGTTTTAGATTCTTCGTCAGCAAGGTATTCCATTTTTTGAGATTGATCTTGAGTTGCAACGATATTCCCTTGCTTAATAAACAATCCGCCGATGCGAACTGCTTCTGATAATAGTCCGCCACCATTGCGTGAAAGATCTAAGATCATACCATCAGCTTTTTCTCGTTTTGCTTGATCCACCAATTTTTTCAGATCATCATAACAAGATCTGGTTTGTCTTTGCATGTCTCCATAAAAAGAAGGCAAATCAATTACTGCTATTTTTAAACTTTTTGAACCATCTTTTACTGTAGTGTAGGTAAGTTTTGCGGCTTCATCTTGTAAATTAATTTTATCTCTTTTTAAACTGACAATAAATCGGTTTGTTTCTTTAGAATTTTGTCTCATGATAGAAAGTCTAACCATCGTGCCTTTTTTACCTCGTATGAGACGCACAACATCTCGTAGTGGCATATCAATCACGTTTTCAAATGCACCTTCGCCTTGAGCAACCGCGATGATTTTATCTTTTGGCTGAAGTTCTCCTGATTTTTCAGCAGATCCTCCTGGAATTAAATTATCAATCGTGGTGTAACCATCTTCCCAAACAAGGGCAGCACCGATTCCTTCTAAAGATAATTTCATTGAGATTTCAAAATCTTCTAATGTATCTTTTCCTAAAAATCCGGAATGCGCATCTAAAGAGGTTGCGAAGGCATCTAAGAAAAATCCAAAGATTTCATCTTGTGTAATTTTTTTCTGACGTGCCACATTTAATTCATACCTATGAATGAGTTGTTTTTTTGCTTCTTCTAATTTCATGTCAGTTGCAAGATAATTTGAAATTTGAAACTGAAGAAATTTAATGGTTAACTCTTTTAATTCTTTTTCATTTTTAGACCAATTTCTCAATTTAGGATCAACTACCAATTCTACATTTTCATTGAATTTAAATTCAGGACTACTTAAAAACGTTTTTACAAAAGCAGCAACTTCTGAAATGCGTTTTTCTAAAACATCTTGGCCAGATAATATGGACGCACAATCAGGTGGAATTCTAATTAAAGAATTGTCTGAAAGTTTTTTCATGATGCCTTTTAAATTTGTTTTGATGGTAGCTACATCAGACTCTAATAAATAGCTTTTAGAAGGATCTAAACGATTGATATATTGCTCAATTGTTCTCGTTTCTAATTCAGGTTCAAATTTATGAAAGTTCACATGATGAGCTAGAAAGCCTTGCATGATGGGTTGAAGAACCCCGCATTCTAATGAACTGTCTTTATTGATTGCAAAGACTTGAATTGAAAATAGTAAGAATAAACTAACGACTACGATTTTAAATTTAGACACTGTAAAGCTCCTATCCTTAGAGTTTTTTATATTGTAACCGAAAAAAATGCAGACACTGCGCATTATTCTAATGTATTTTATGGCATTTAGTGTTGACGATAGGTCAATACTTCATTACAAAAGTCGGATAAACCAATAACTAATACTATATTAAAGAGAGGATATTCATCCATGAATCGTAATATGAAAAAAATCCTTTGGGCTATTTGCGGATTATTAGTACCTTCATTTGCTTTTGCATCTGAGGCAGATCTGTTGATTCCAGAGTTAACTAACACATTCACTGTATTTGGTACTCAAATGACAGGAAACCAAATCTTAACTGCAGGAATTTTTGTTGTTCTTGCTGGTATGATTTTCGGAATGATGATGTTTATGGGTATTAAAAAATTACCTGCACATAAATCAATGCTCAACATCTCTCATTTGATTTATGAAACATGTAAAACGTACTTATTCCAACAAGGTAAATTATTAGTAGTGATGGAAATATTCATCGGTGCTTGTATGATTTATTATTTCGGATTTTTAAAAGGATTAGCTGGCTCAAAAGTAGCATTAATTCTTTTATGGTCAGTATTAGGAATTTTAGGATCATTCGGAGTTGCTTGGTTCGGTATCAGAATCAATACATATGCAAACTCTAGAACTGCATTCGCATCTTTAGAAGCTAAACCATATCCAGTAATGGAAATTCCATTGCGTTCAGGTATGAGCATTGGCGTTCTTTTGATCTGCGTAGAATTATTGATGATGTTATTCATCTTATTATATGTGCCACGTGAATCTGCAGGTGCATGTTTCGTAGGATTTGCAATCGGTGAATCTTTAGGAGCATCAGTACTTCGTATTTGCGGCGGTATTTTTACTAAAATCGCAGATATTGGTTCAGACTTAATGAAAATCGTTTTCAATATTAAAGAAGACGATGCTCGTAACCCAGGCGTGATCGCTGACTGCGTTGGTGACAATGCGGGTGACTCTGTAGGTCCTACTGCAGACGGATTTGAAACATATGGTGTGACAGGTGTTGCATTGATCAGTTTCATCGTTCTTGCTGCAGGTATGACAATGGGAGCAGATGGAAAATTAACAGCTGGAAATACTGCAATTCAATCGACATTGATTGTTTGGATCTTTGCAATGCGTATTTTGATGGTTGTTACATCGATTCTTTCTTACATGTTAAACAGCGCTATCTCTAAAAGCATGTATGCTTCAAAAGAACATTTTGACTTTGAAGCACCTTTGACAAGCTTAGTATGGATTACATCAGTTGTTTCAATTGCTGTAACTTACTGGGTTTCTAATATGTTGTTAGGAGATATGGGTGACGGAATGTGGTGGAAGCTTTCTACCATTATTAGCTGCGGAACTTTAGCTGCTGCAATTATTCCAGAATTAACAAAAGCATTTACTTCTGCAAAATCTAAACACGTTGCTGAAGTGGTTGCTTCTTCACGTGAAGGTGGCGCAAGCTTAACAATCTTATCAGGCTTAGTGGCTGGTAACTTTTCAGCTTTCTGGAAAGGTATCATCATGGTGGCATTGATGTACGTTGCATATGTTACTTCACAAATGGGATTAGAAGCACACATGGTATATCCTGCTGTGTTTGCATTCGGTCTTGTGGCTTTCGGATTCTTAGGAATGGGCCCAGTTACAATCGCGGTCGATTCATATGGACCAGTGACTGACAACGCTCAGTCTGTATTCGAATTGTCTCAAATCGAACAAGTTCCAAACGTGAAAGAAGAAATCAAAAAAGATTTCGGATTCATGCCGAACTTTGAAAAAGGTAAACACTACTTAGAAGAAAACGATTCTGCTGGTAACACCTTTAAAGCTACAGCTAAACCTGTGCTAATTGGTACAGCGGTAATCGGAGCTACAACAATGATTTTCTCAATCATCTTGTTGTTAAACTTGAAACTAGACTTAATCGATCCACACGTTTTATTAGGTCTTGTAACAGGTGGAGCTGTGATTTACTGGTTCTGTGGAGCATCGACTCAAGCAGTTTCAACAGGTGCATACAGAGCGGTTGAATACATTAAACAAAATATTAAATTAGACTCATCACAAGCAGCGTCTGTAAAAGACTCAAAAGAAGTTGTGAAGATCTGTACACAATACGCTCAAATGGGAATGATCAACATCTTTGGTGTGATTTTCTCATTTACATTAGCGTTTGCGTTCTTTGATCCAACATTCTTTACTGCATATTTGATTTCAATCGCAGTGTTTGGATTATATCAAGCAATGTTCATGGCAAATGCAGGTGGAGCTTGGGATAATGCTAAAAAAGTAGTTGAAGTAGACTTAAAAGAAAAAGGTACTCCATTGCATGCAGCAACAGTTGTAGGCGATACAGTGGGTGACCCATTCAAAGATACTTCTTCAGTAGCTTTAAATCCGATCATTAAGTTCACAACTTTATTCGGGTTATTAGCTGTTGAAATTGCAGTTGAAGCTCATGGTGCTTCTATGATGTTAGGAATTGTATTCTTAGCTGTTGGATTATTCTTTGTTCTTAGATCTTTCTACGGAATGAGAATTAGCAACAAAACTGTTCAAGAGTATAAATCTCAAGGAACAGGTCATGGAAAATCAAAAAGCATGACAGCTTCAATGTAATTAAAATTACATTTTGAATATCCAAAACGCCATAAGAGCTTAAATTCTTATGGCGTTTTTTTTTGTGCTAGGTAGAATTTTCTTAAATCACGAATTTAAATACATAAATTCAAAAGGGGAGAATACAGTGCTTAAGAATAAACTTTTAATATCGGTAGCAGTAAGTGCGTTAATGTTTTCAGTTGGTTTGAAAGCGGAAGAAAAGGCAGCAGAAAAAGCTGCTGAAAAACCAACGTTCATGGATTTGAAGAAAAAGGACAAGAAGAAAGAAGAACCAGCTAAAGAAGAGGCTTAAAAAGAAGAACCAAAAAAAGAAGAGCCGAAAGCAGAAGTAGCTGCAGCACCTGTTGAGCATAAAGAAGAAGCAACAGCAGAAGAACATAAAAAAGAAGAACCAAAAAAAGAAAAAAAACATAAAAATACAAAACCAAAACCACCTGCACAATCTGCCACTCGTGAATCTCAAGAAGAAAAGCCTGTTACTGAATCGCCACAAGATGATGAGACAAGACTTTCTAAAAACTGGGGGGGAGCTCGTAAAAAACTTTCTGCAAATGGTATTGACCTTGCGGGCACATATAAAACAGACATTGTTCGTAACACTGGTGGTGGTTTACAACGAAAAACACAATGGCTTGGTAACTTAGATTTAAAAGCAAGCGTGGATGGTGAAAAGTTTGCTGACTGGAAAGGTGGAAGTTTATTTTTCTACGGTATCTACAGTCACGGTGCCAATCCAACACAAATGGTTGGAGATACACAAGGAACAAGCAATATTGAAACTGCAGTTACAACTTGGAAATTATATGAAGCTTGGGCTCAACAATTACTTTGGGAAGACAAAGTTTCATTCTTAATTGGATTACATGATTTGAATTCAGAGTTCTATGTAACCGATTCGTCAGGAATGTTTTTGAATAGTTCTTTCGGTGTGGGTAAAGAGTTTGCTCAAACTGGAAAAAATGGTCCATCGATTTTTCCAACTACAGCACCTGCCATTCGTTTAAGAGGTGAACCATCGAAATCGTTCTACATTCAATGGGCGGTATTTAATGGACAAGCGGGTGATCCTACAAACTTAAATAGCACAAACTTTCGATTAAAAGAAAGAGATGGTTTGTTGTTAATCACTGAAATGGCATATTTACGAGGTCGTGGTGATATGGAAGGAAAAGAACTTCCTGCTAAATATGCAATCGGTTTATGGACATATACTGCTACCTTTGATCACCAAAATAAATCGTTAGGAGTTTATGATACAACTGTGCCAGTTGATACAACTACAACTCCGCCAACTGTAACAACGATCGGTACTCCTGAACAAGTTACATCAACGGGTTCGTACTTCTTATTAGATCAAGGATTAACAGAAAATACTTCATTCTTTACACGCTTTGGTATTGCTTCTAAAAAGGCAAATAGAGTTGCCAGTGACTTATCAGCGGGTGTAAATATGAAAGGTTTTTTTGGATTTAGACCAAAAGATAGATTAGGAATAGGTGCAACAAGAGCAACCAATGGTCATGAATATTTGGAAGTTCAAAAAGCAGCTAATGTAGAGACAAAAGACGCTGAAACTACTTTTGAGTTAGCATATCGGATAGAGTTATTACCGGGTATCGCTATGACTCCTGACTTTCAATATGTAATGTATCCAAATTCAGATCCAAAAATTGGAAATGCTAGGGTAGTTACATTGAGAACTGAAATTAACTTATAATGTAGTTCTAGGTAAAATTTACCTATTTGAAAGGCCGCTGGATTATCCCAGTGGCCTTTTTTTTTGCTTAAGAATTCAAATTACTAAAGAAATCAACTTTAGGCACCGATTGTTAGTATGAAGTTTAATGCGCAAAGCTTCGGAGGAACAAATGAAGTCTTTTAAAAATATGACTATATCTAAGAAAATATGGTTTCTAAGTTGCCTATTATTAGCTGTAATTGGCGTGATGGGTGTTACAAGTTACAGCAATGTTCATAAACTTTTGGGTGATATTGATTACATGGATCATGAAGGAATCAAAGTATTAAAAAACATGATTCTGGCAGATATGATGCACGATGGAATTAGAGCAAATACATTCGGAGCAATCATTTATTCAGGTTCAAAAGACAAAAAAATGATTGAAGACTTAAAGGCAGAACATGAAGAGTTTACAAAAAATATTCAAGAATATATTAAAAATGTAACTGAACTTTCTCAAACTGAAGAAGTAGATAAATTAGTTGCAGAATCAAAAACTGAATTAGAAGAGTATGTAAAATCATCAAATGAAATGTTTACATTGGCAATGAATGGTGATGCAGAAAAAGCTATGTCAAAATTAGACTTTTTTATAGAAAAGTTTGAAAATCTTGAGAAAAAATTTGCAGCATTAGATGAAGTAGTTGAAAAAGAGGTTGAAAACAAAGGTGATGCAAGTGCCTTGTTTGCAACGAAAGCAAATTGGTTGAGTGGAGTACTTGTTTTTGTAAGTTTGATCATTGGTACTTTATTTGCTTTTGTAACAATTCGAAATTTAAAAATGTCACTTTCTGAAATCATTTCAAAATTAAGTGGTCAGTATGAAGAAGTGAATAAAAATGCAACACAATTGACTGCAGCTTCTAAAGAAATTTCTCGTGGATCTGAGCAACAAGCATCTGCACTTCAAGAAACAGCCGCAGCAATTGATGAAATTACAGCGATGTCTAAAAAGACAAGTGAAAATTCTGGTAATTTGAGAAATTCTGCTCAAACCAGCTTAGATTCAGCAAATAAAGGTTCAGAAACAATTAGTGTGATGCTGAAATCAATGGACGATATTAATAATGCAAATAATAAAACATTAAAACAAATAGAAGAGAGTAATAATAAAATTGGTGAAATTGTGGCAATGATTACTGAAATTGGAAATAAAACAAAAGTAATCAATGATATCGTTTTCCAAACAAAATTACTTTCATTCAATGCGTCTGTGGAAGCAGCCAGAGCCGGAGAACACGGAAAAGGCTTTGCCGTTGTTGCTGAAGAGGTTGGAAATTTAGCTCAAATGTCAGGCAATGCTGCAAAAGAAATTTCTGATATGCTTTCGAATAGCATTTCAAAAGTGAATACCATTGTTGAAGAAAATAAACGTATGGCTTCACAAATGATTGCAGAAGGTAAGCAGAAAGTACAAACAGGTACTCAAGTGGCAAAACAATGTGGTGAGGCTTTAGAACATATAGTTACAAATGTTACTGAAGTGAATCGATTAATTACCGAAATTGATTCAGCAATATCAGAGCAATCTACTGGTGTGCACGAAATTTCAAAAGCAGTTGGAATGCTTGATAAAACTACACATGAAAATGCTGTGATTTCAAAGCAAACATCTAGCAATGCTGAAGGTATGCTTGGACAAGCAAAAAGTCTTGGTGATTTGATTAAAGTAATGCAATCAATGAATGGCCAATCTGAAACAAAATCTAATTTTCATTATGATACAAATTGGTCAGAGAAACCTAAGTCAGAACCAAAGTCAGAATCAACTGAAACACATGTAGAGAAAAAATCATATGAGAGCAATTCGTCTGATAAAAAGAAAGTCTTGTTTGAGCATAAAGAAGTAAAAAACAATGTAGTAACATTTCCTGAAAAGAAAAATGATGATGTAAAGTCTGTACAATCAGAAGTTAAATTAGCTGCTGGTGCTGAAAATCAAGTGCCTAATAGTAGCGATACGCGTTTTGAAGAGTTTTAAAGAGGAATCAAGCGATGGATGATTTTGAAAAAGAATTAAAAGTAGGTTTTCTAGAAGAAGCATCTCAGTTATTAACTGACTGTGAAAAAAGCTTTTTAGAATTAGAACAAAATCCTGGAAATATGGATATAATTAACCAATTGTTTCGATTGGCGCATAATATTAAGGGAAGTTCTAAGGCTGTTGGATTTAATGATTTAGGTGAGTTCACTCATAAATTAGAATCACTTTTACTGAAGGTAAAAAATGGTGAGTTAAAAGTTGATTTGCCAATTATGAATATCTTCTTGAAAAGTAATGACCACTTAAATTTAATGATCTCATCATATAAAGATGATTTAGACGCTAAAATAGATAGTACTGAATTGATAGGAAATATATTAGAGTATTTAGAAGGTAAGATCACACAATCAAGTGATCCTACAGCAGAAGCTCCTGTGGTTCAGCCCACACCATCTCCTGCTGATATGGTAGCGGTTGAGGCTAAAACCACTGAAGTGCCAAGTGCTGATCAATTTGAAGAAGAGCCAGTAAAAATAGGAGAAAATACACCTGAAAATGTTGCAGAAGCTATTTCTGCTCCAGTAGCTGAGAGTAATGTGGTTCCGATTAATTTAAATAAGTCAGAGGCTCAACAAAAAGAAAGTGTAAACAAATTATTTGATGATTTTGCTAAAGATACTGTTGCTAAATCAGTAGCTCCAGTTGAAGTTGCAAAACCAAAGACAGATAAGCCAGCTGAAAAAACGACATCGGCTGCTCCTAAAGATGAAAGCATTCGCGTTAGTCTTGAGAGAGTAGAAAAACTCATCAATTATGTTGGTGAAATGGTTATCTTAGAGACTGTACTAAAAGCTCAATCGATTGGTACGACTTCATTGTTAATGAAAAAGACGATTGATCAATTAGGAAAAGTAACAAAAGAAATCCAAGACCTATCAATGTCATTACGAATGATGCCTTTGAAACAAACATTTCAAAAAATGCAAAGAATTGTTCGAGATACATCTTCTGCATTAAATAAAAAGGTAAATTTTATAATGTCTGGAGAAGAAACGGAGTTAGATAAAACAGTTTTAGAACATTTATCTGATCCATTGGTGCACTTGATTCGAAATGCGGTAGATCATGGTATTGAATCCGCAGAGTCTCGTAAAGAACGAGGCAAATCAGAAACAGGTGAAATCAGACTTCGTGCATATCATGAAGGCGGTAACATTGTAATCGAAGCAAAAGACGACGGTGGTGGTGTAGATGCTGCACGAATTCGTAAAAAAGCGATTGAAAAAGGTGTTATCAAAGAAAATTCAAATTTATCTGATAAAGAATTACAAATGTTAATTTTTCACCCTGGGTTTTCAATTAAATCAGAAGTGACAGACATATCTGGCCGAGGTGTGGGCTTAGATGTTGTGAAAACAAATATCGAACGATTACAAGGTCACGTAGATTTAGAATCTGTGGTTGGAGTTGGTACTACATTTAAAATTTACTTGCCACTTACATTAGCAATCATCGATGCAATGGTTGTGAAATTAGCGCAAGATCGCTTTGTAATTCCATTAGCACATATTCATGAGTTAATGAGATATACGAAAGATATAGTGCATACAATTACTGGTGTTGGTGAAGTATTAGTTGTTCGTGGTGAAAAATTACCATTATTTAGATTAAGTACATTATTAAATAAGAAAGTTGAAAATACAAAAATCGATGACTCTATTGTGATTATTGTGAGAGCTAATAAATCTCCATTTGCAGTATTAGTGGACGATGTAATTGGTCAGCACCAAGTCGTGATTAAGAAACTGGGGGGTGAATTACATTCATACTCTGGATACGCTGGATCAGCAATTTTAGGTGATGGAAAACCTGCATTGATTGTAGAGTTACCAGAATTGGTTAATAAATTAAGAGGAAAATCTTCTGTGCAAAGTTTAGGAAAGGTAGGTAGCGCATGAAATCGGGACGTTTTTTATATTTTAAACTAGGTGATGAGTCATATGCATTGCCATTATTAGATGTGAAAGAAGTAATCGCAATGCCTGAAGTAACTCAAATTCCACAAAGTCCAAGTTATTTTTTAGGAATTATGAATCTTCGTGGACAAGTAATTTCTGTTATGGACTTAAGAGCAAAACTTGGAATTAAATTTGATAAAAATCAGGCAGTCACAGTAATTATTTGTGAATTTGCACAATTCCAAATTGGTGTGGTTGTGAATTCAGTTGAAAACGTTGTTACCCTTAATGAAAACGAAGTAAGTCCATCGACTGATATTCAAAATGCTCGTAAAACTGAATACATTTCAGGAGTAGCGCAAAAAGATAATAAGTTACTTTTGATTTTAGATATAGCCAAAGCATTGGATGTAGCTGATTTAAAAATTGTACAAGGTCAAAACCAAGCTAAAGCAGCATAATGAATTTTAGTAATTAGGAGTGATAATGTCATCGCAAGCATTTAAGCCAAAACCTCTTGGAACGCCGATTGATGTTTACGAAGAAGTCGCAAAGGTAGTTACAAGTATAGCCGGTATTCAACTAGGCGAAAAACAAAAATCGATGGTTGAAAACAGGCTTAAAAAGCGAATGCTTGAAATGGGTATTGCAACGGAGCAAGACTATTATCAATATTTTCTTGCGAATGAAAAAGAAGAAACCCAAAATCTCATTTCACTACTGACTACCCATCATACCTACTTTTTTCGTGAATTTTCACATTTTCAATTTTTAGAACATGTTGGTTTGAAAAAAATCATTGAAGCGAAAAGAGCAGCTGGCTCAAAGGTAATTCGCATTTGGTCTGCTGCCTGCAGTAGAGGGCAAGAAGTTTACTCACTATCAATGTTTTTACATGACGTATTAAATAAACTTGCTCCTGATTTTAAGTATGAAATTTTCGGAAGTGACGTAGACAAAGAATCAGTTGGAATCGCTAGGAATGGCGTATACTTATACGATGAAGTTAAAGAAATACCTACACATTATCTAGAAGGAAATTGGGCGCGCGGTACAGGTGCAATTTCAAATTATGTAAAAGCAAAGAAAAATATAAAAGACCCATGTTCATTTGATGTTGTAAACCTAATGAATATCCCTTCTAGTTTAGAAAATAACAAATTTGATATTATTTTCTGTAGAAATGTTTTTATTTATTTTACTCCAGAGCAAATTAAAACAATTTCAAGTGGATTATTAAAATCATTATTACCACATGGATATTTCTTTATTGGAATTTCAGAATCTTTGATGGGTTTAGGATTGCCAGTTGAAAACATGGGACCTTCTATTTTTTCATTAAAATCTGCACAAACAAATGTGTCGAGCATTGTTCGTCCAACACCAGTGCCTGTAGCAGCCAATACACCGAGTGTAATGGGAGGGCTTGCGCCTTTACGTGTGATGTGTGTCGACGATTCGTCAAGTATTTTGACGCTATTAAAGAAAATACTCACCACTCAGAATGGTTTTGAAATTGTTGCAACCGCCGGAAACGGAGTTGAAGCTGCTGAAAAGTTAAAAACTACTAAAGTAGATTTAATGACATTAGATATTCACATGCCTGAGATGGATGGTTTAACGTATTTGAAGACATATTATAATAACCAACATCCACCTGTAGTTGTGATTTCTTCTGTATCACGAGAAAATGCAGATTTAGCTGTAAAATGTTTAGAGTATGGTGCTTCTGACTATGTTGAAAAACCTGCATTGAATAATATCAATGAACGTGGTGAAGAAATTAGAATGAAATTGATGGTTGCGAATCAAAATAAAAATGCTGGTTTTAAGCCAAAGCCAAAATTAGAACAAGAGTTTGCAACACATTACAATGTTTTACATACGGATCATAAATTACGTTTTGTTTATGCGTCACTCAGTGATCGTGAAAAATTGAAAAAAATGATTTCAGAGTTTACTGGCCCTCAACCTGCTACCATGATTTTATTTGAAGGTGCTGGAGCTGCGATTGACTCTTTTGCAAAACTGCTTTCAACCGAAACTAAAAAAGATATTAAAGTATGGAGCGGTACAACTGCTGACATGCAAAAAGGTCAAATATATTTAGCTGATTTTAATAAATACATTGATTTGCTAAATAAATTTTCAAATGGAAAAGTAAGTTCATGGCTTATTTTTGGTGAAGTTACCGATGCTTCGGCAAATTGGATTAAACAATGGCCTGGCCCTAAACAAATACTTCTTGAAGAAAAGCCTGGAGTGCACACTGTACCAAAACTACGAGATGTAGCTACTGATATATTTCCATTTACAAGTTTTGCATTAGTATCAACCGAATATTTGAGTAAACAAAAATGAGTACTGCATTTAATTTAAAACAACAAAGTCAAACGAAAACCATTTTTACTCTTGAAGATGGTGAGACACAAAAATTTGTAATTACAAAAGAATTATTTGTGTTTTTTATGAATCCGCAAACACAAAAAAGTTGCGTTACGATTGTAAAGAGTTGGGGCGAAGACGTTTTAAGCGATAAGCATGCAATTGACGCTGTCGAAAAGTATTTAGCGATTCCTACGTCAAAAGCTGTTATTAAAATAGTTGCAAATGAAAGAATCATTCAAAAATATTTATCAACATTTAAAGCTCAAGTTCAATCTAAAGAAATCTATTATGCGGATAGAAAACTTGAAAGAATTGAAATCAATTACTTACCTACGTCTTCAAAACTGCAAGTTGAAAAAGATAAAATTTCTGAAGTAATATCTCCGATCTCTTCAGCAAAAACCAAAGTTTTAATAGTCGACGATTCACCAACGATTCGAAAACTACTCACAAAATTATTCAGTGAAAGTCCTGAATTTGAAGTTGTAGGAGCTGCTGAGTTGCCTTCACAAGTTGAAAGTTTGATCCAAAAAAACAAACCGGATGTCATTACGATGGACATTCACATGCCTGAGATGGATGGCGTAACGCTATTAAAGAAAATTCTACCGAAATATAAAATTCCAACAGTAATGATCACTTCTATTAGTAAAGAAGAAGGTAATACGATCATGAGCGCTCTTGAAAACGGAGCGGTTGATTATATTCAAAAGCCTTCAATGCAAGAGTTGCCAATGTTAGGTCCTGTGATTTTAGAAAAAGTTAAAATGGCATCAAAGGTCAAAGTGGCTGCAATTGAAGCACAAGCTGAAATATCAAAATTAACTGTAATAAGTCGTACTAAAAAAAATTTAAAACTAAATTCTTTGATCGCAATTGGATCATCTACTGGCGGCACAGAAGCATTGAAAGAAGTTTTAATTAGATTACCTAGCAAAATACCTCCTATTTTAGTGGTTCAGCACATTCCTCCTGTTTTTTCATTGGCGTTTGCAAATCGTTTAAATGAAATGTGTGATTTTGAAGTAAAAGAAGCTCAAGATGGAGATGAAGTAATTCCGAATCGTGTGTTAATTGCGCCCGGTGGAAAACAAATGAAAGTAGTTAAACGTGGTGATAAATTAGTAGTTCAATGTACAGACGATGATCCTGTAAATCGTCATAAACCATCGGTTGATTATTTATTTGATTCAGTTGCCAAAGTAGTTGGTAAAAAAGCAATTGGAGTGATTTTAACTGGTATGGGAGCTGATGGCGCTAAGGGTCTTGCTCAAATGCGTACTCAGGGGAGCCAAACCATTGCTCAAGACGAAGCAAGTTGTGTAGTGTTTGGTATGCCAAAAGAGGCAATAAAGCTTGGAGCAGCGCAAGAGGTCTGTAATTTACTGAAAATACCAGATAAACTAATAGAGTGGTTAGAATGATGTAAAACTCATGACAAAGGAGCGGGGGAATGTTTCCATTTACGACAAGAGTTCTAGTAGCAGATGATATGATGACGATGAGAAAAATCGTTTCAAAAGCGTTAAAAGAAATTGGTTTTACAGACATCACTGAAGCAGCAGATGGTGCAAAAGCTTGGGAAGCTGTTGCAGCTGCAAACCCACCAATCGGATTAATTGTTTCAGATTGGAATATGCCAAATTCAACTGGTTTAGATTTATTAAAAAGATGCAGAACAGATTCACGATTTGGAAAAATGCCATTTCTGCTTGTAACGGCAGAGGCAGAACAACACCAAATCATTGAAGCAGTGAAAGCAGGCGTTGATGGTTATGTTGTAAAACCATTTACCAAAGAAACGCTAGCTGAAAAATTAGAAGCTGTTCATAAAAAGGTAACAGGAGCGAAATAATTTGTATGGCTGATTCAGCACCAGAAATTTTTTGCACAATCATAGGACTTGATCCTCAGTTGCGAGAAACTGTGTTGAAACAATTGCCTGAATGTAAAGTCACAGAAATGGCGATTGATTTAGAAAAATTAATTGAGCCATTAAATCCAGCAGCGCATTTTGTAATTGTAGGCCAACCTCCAGCGGAGATTCCTGCTGCAGAAGTTGCTCAAGCACTACGAATGAATCAAATGGATTTATTGATTTTTTATGTTTGTGCAGGTCGTGAAGGTTATGATCAAAAAACATTAGTTAAAAATGGATTTTCTGATTCGTTTTTATTGCCATTAGATCTGGATGCAATGAAAACAGCAATTAGAGAGAGCATTGGTAAAGCATCATCAGGAAAAATTAAAGTTTATAGATCAGTAAAGCTAGTTGATATTGATCCTGGCACAAAATTAAATTTTGATGTAGCGATTTATCTTCCAGCTAATAAAAAATATATTAATTATTCAGCTGCAGGTGATGACATTGATAAAGACCGTCTTGAAAAACTAAAAGGCGCACAAATGAAATCTCTTCATGTGCCTTCACATCAAATTCAAGAATTTTATAATTATTCAGCAAATCGTTTGAAAGAATTAGGCAATAATACAACGATGAGCGAAACAGAGCGAAGAGATAAAATGCAACAATCTGTTCGTTCATTAATGGGTGGAATGTTTTCTGATTCAAATAAAGATGCAACATTTGAAAAAGGAAAGGCAATGGTTTCGGATTGCCAAAATATTGTAAAATCATATGTTATGGCAACGGATGCAGGAGAATGGTATAAACGCCTTACTTCTGTGAGTGGTGAAATGGGTGATAGTTATTCTCATGCTACAAACGTTTCTACATATGCCGCACTTTTTTCTATGGGATTAGGAATTGGTAAACCTGAAGATATGGCATTGGCTGGTTTATTACATGACATAGGACTAGCTGATGTTCCAATTGAAATTTTAGAAAAGCCTGAGAGTGAAAGAACTCGTGAAGGTCAAGAATTGTATCAAAAACATCCAGAATATTCTGTGAATATGATCAAAAATAGAAAATTATTAGTGCCTGAAATTGTTACAAAAGCTATTATGCAGCATCATGAATTGCACTCTGGTAAAGGATACCCCAAAGCAATGCCTGGCGATCGTATTTGTAAAGAAGCTCAGGTGCTTAAATTAGCTGATGATTTCGATTATTTAACTACCGTTCATGAAGGTCAGAAAACCATGACCCCTCCTGAGGTTTTAGATTTTTATGAAAAACAATTACAAACTCTTGCAGAACATGAACATAAACATGATCCAAAATTACTGACAAAATTCATTGAACTTTTTAAATCTCAAATGCGTGGCGAAGCACTGCCAACCCATGAACCTGATCCTAAAACTTCAGGAAAAATAGTGATAAAAGCAGATAAACCAAAAACAGGAGCTGCGTAACTATGGGTGAATTTGATGCTCCACAAACGCAATGGCAAGTCATTAAATCAGAAGGGTATAATACACTTAAATTGAGTGGTGATATGTCTAAGGCCGATTCGAGAATATTTGAAGGTAAAGAACTAGCACAAATCATGGCAGAGCCTTTAAATCACCTGGTAGTAAATTGTGAAAATCTATCGTTATTATCCAAGCCTTGGATACGTACGTTAGTCAATATTGCTACCAATTTAAAAAAATTCAATAAAGGTGTACGACTCGTTCGTGCAACAAAAGAAATATTAGAGCAAGTAAAGAACGAAGGTGTTGATACAATATTAAAGTCAGTTCCCAATTTGCGAGATGCATTAATTCAATTTGGTTTAGTCACAAAAAAAGCATTGGATGTTGATTTTGTGAATCCATTTTTGCAAGCCACAATGCACGCTTTAAAAGTACAAGCACAAACCCAATCTACACCTGGGAAGATGTATATAAAGAAAAAATCAGATAAATATTCTGGTGATATATCAGGGGTTATAGGAATGGTCAGCGAAACTTTCAATGGAGCGATCGTAATTTCATTTCCTGAGAAAACATTTTTGGCTGTTATTTCTAAAATGATTGGTGAAGAAGTTAAAGAAATTACAAAAGAGGTTGCCGATGGTGCCGGTGAGCTAACCAATATTATATTCGGTCAAGCTAAAGTCATTTTAAACGAAAAAGGATACGGTATTAAAACAGCAATTCCGTCAGTTGTAACAGGTAAGGATCACTCTGTTGCAAACCTAACAGATGGTCCAGCTGTCGTAGTTCCATTTGAATCTCCTGCAGGACCATTTTTCATTGAAATCTGTATTTCTGGTTAAGTTAAGGTTCAAGCGTTCAAACTCATTTGAACTTGATCTAGATTTTTCATTATTTTCTTAAAGTTACCATTTTGATAAAAAGGACTACGGTTTTCGATGAAAGATTGTATCGTAAATTGGGCATCGTTTTTTAATATATGATCAAACAGATTGTGAGCAACTATGAAAACAGAGGCAAGCGGGCTTATTTCTTTAGCCGTTAGTTTATTCGGAAATCCGCTTCCGTCGGGTTGCTCATGGTGTTGTAAGATGATCATATCCACATCTGCAGGCAGTTCTGTAAATTTTTTTGCTTCTTCTGCAGCTTGAATTGGATGATTTGGAAAATCATTAATGTCTTTATCTAAAAAAGGTTGCTTAGATTTTTTCAGTTCATCAAGGGTAGAGATTTTTGCAATTTCTTGATCATTTATAAATATATCATGTAAGATTGCAGCCATTGTTATTTTTTTAAAAGTGGTATCAGATTTCCAACCCATTACTTCAGCAATTGAGCATGCAATTTGTGCGACAATCAATGAATGAATCGAAATATATTTGTCTTTATTTTTTTGAATTCGATTTAGGATTGAGTTCAATTCTTGTTTTGTTTCTATGTTTTGAACTAAAAAATCGTTTGCAGATTTAACGAGTGTCTGAACTTCTTCTGTAAATCCAAATTTACTCACTAGCTCTTTTAAAGTTATGACAGTGTCTTCTGTAACGTTTTCAATTTGCGATGTGGATAAATCGGTTCGATTCATCATAGTATGTAAAAAATTTGTTAATTGCTGAATGAAATTTTCAGCATCAGAATTTTTGACGTAAAGATATTCAATTTTTTTTACATTCACATAACGATCTAAGTCGATTTTATCGAAGGTAGCTCCTTGATGAAAAAGTTTAATGTATTTCGAGTCAGATAATCGAATGTAAATGTCTGATTTTAGAGGACTCGCTTCTATCAATAAATGAGACTTAATTCTGCAAAGTGTATTATCAGATAGCTTGGTTGCATGCGCATCTTCGATGATGTCATTTGTTTCATGGGGAAAGTATTTTTTTAGTATGATCGGTAACTGATCAATGAGTTGAGATGAAAAGATTGTTTCCAGTGGTTTGAAAAGTGGATTTAAAGATGGTTTAGAATGATCAGGAATGATTTCTAAAAACTCTACACGTTTATTATTTATTTTTAAAAAGTCGAAAAAATTTTTCCACTCATGAGAACTGTCGATGATTACCATGTCAATTTGAGTATTGGTTGCTAAAAATCCAATTACTTCTTCTTCAGAATGGGCATCTATGATATTCATTCCCAACTTAGATTCAATATTAAACTGAATTACGTCACGTGCAGCTTTGGGCTCAATTAGTAAAACAACCTTAATATTTTTAATTTGAGTCATATAATGTTTTTGTATTTAATATTAGAGATTAATCCAAATATAGAAATAAAATAAAGCGAATACTCAACTTTTGAGTACTCAAATGTAATTTTATATTTGTCATTTGAAAAAATCTTCATACTATCTGTAGTGTAGTATTAACAGTAACAACACAAGGAGAATTACCAAATGAAAAGAG
>CAZNGN010000012.1:0-31277 GCA_964572865.1 uncultured Bacteriovoracaceae bacterium
ATATAAACACGCGCCAGCCGAGAGCAGCATGTAAACTCAATTCTTAACTACCGCATATTATTCAATTGAGATGTGATGTTTTTAAATACTTCACTTAATTCTGATGAAAGCGAAATGATTAGGTGAATGGGTGCATCTACTTTCTCAATAAAGTCATTTAATTGTTTTATATAAGGCGCAAAAGATTCATCTGATTTTACATTTCTTGCCCCTTCTAATTTGCCACCTAATCGAATGAGTTCAATGTTTGACATATACGATCTTAGTGAAACTGCTTTTTTATAAAGTCTAGCTAAATCTTGGGTTAAATCATTTTGTTTTGACGTAATGTCTTTATATTGTTTTTGAACGATAGCTATAAATACTTTGCATTGATTAAAATAATTTACTCGATTTTGAATTAATGTTTTATTTTGATCTAGAATTTCATCTGTAAAAAAATCAAGCATTTCAGTTTGTAACTTAATATATGCTAAAGATAAATTTAATTGAAAGAATTTTTGTCCTAAAATGCTGGCTTCATTTGAGAAATCTTCAAATAGTTTAATAATTTCTTTTGCTGATTTTTGAAAAGTGAGTGCAACGGTTGTAAGGCTAACACCTTCTTTTCCTAATTTATTAGCGGTAACAGACATGTTTAGTGAAAGATTATTTAGTTTATTACATGTGTTTATGATGACTGAAGTTGATTGATTAAAGTCTTTACGAATATTTTGATATTGATTGATTTTATTAAATAGTTGAATGATTTCAGTATTTGCAAAGTTACATTTTTGTTTAATAAGTGTCATTACTTCGATAAAGCTATCTTTTGTGTCAGATCTTTTTATAAATTTTTTATTAATTTTAGCATTTTCATCTCGCTCTTTCATTTCAGCAATGAGTGCTGTACACATAAAATGCTCATAGCTTTCAAATCCTAATTTTTGAAGTGCTGAAACGGCAATTCCTAATGTTTGGTCCATGCCTATTTTTTTTTCTTCGCTTAACATTACAGCATACAGACTTTTTACTGTTTCTATGATTTTTGTAGTGGGCTTAATTCGAACTGACAAATAACCATCTTCAATGGGAATTACATTAGCAAAAACCCAGTAATATAAACCTTTCGCATTGCGATTGATCACATAAGCAGAAATACATTTATCTTGCGAAATGGTATCCCATAATAATTTAAAAACCGATCGGGGCATTTTAGGGTGTCGAATGATGTTGTGAGGGCTTCCGATTAATTGATCGAGAGTATATCCAGACACTCTTATGAAAACGTCATTTCCTGATGTAATGATTCCTTTTTTGTCTGTAGTAGAAATGATAATTTCATCGATTGTAAAAGGTGATTCTTTTTCTGTAGTTTGTGTAGATTGAGAAACTGACATGACTCAATTTTAATGAAAAGCATATTATTTGGAATTCGGTAAATATTGCCTACCAATAATTCCGTGTGTTAATAACGCATCTAAATAGTCAGGTATTTTAACCGATGAGTTTTACATGGAAAAGAAACAGTTATTCAGACTTTGTCATCTCTGTGGAGAATTAAATGAGTCTGAAAACAATGAAGTGTTGAAATGTGGAAAATGTGGAAAAGCATTTTTGCCGGTGAACTATTTTGAAAAAATGAGAAACCGCGCAATCATGGCAGGGCAATTGTCTGAACAAATGCCCGAATTTCCGATGAATCCACTCAATGGGCTGCTCGTATTCTGGTAATTAAAATTAGAATATATTTCTAGTTTTGATGATGAATGATGGGTGCTGTTGGACCTTGGCTTACAGTCACACGATTTCTACCGTTGTGCTTTGACTGATAAAGCATCTCATCAGCTACCTTTAAAACTTGTTTGGGATCATTTCCATCTTGTGGATAAGAACTTACTCCCACACTTATACTTACAAATCCCATTGGTTGTCCTTCAGCATGTTGAAATTTGGTAGCAGCCACTTTTTCACGTATTCGTTCAGCAATAATCGAAGCACCTTTAATATCTGTTTCAGGTAATATGACAACAAACTCTTCTCCGCCATAACGAGCAGGAGTGTCGGTCGTGCGTACAGCAGCTCTAAAAATGTTCGCAAAGTCCTTGAGTAGAGCATCGCCCGCTGGATGGCCGTTTCGGTCGTTGTATTTCTTAAAGTGATCGATGTCACAAAAAACAATTGAATATTTTGATTTATATCTCATCGCACGCATATGTTCTGCTTCGAGCATTTTGGTAAACTGTCTAAAATTTGTAAGCCCAGTCATTCCATCTGTTGTAGCCATGGCTTCAATTTGTTTAAGATATTCTGCGTTTTCGCGCTCTTTTTCTTTTAATTCAGTAATGTCTCGAAAGAGACACTGTAAAACTTCGCTGCCGTCTTTTAGTTTGAGTGGACTTAATGCCATTTCAACGACTATTGATTTTCGATTTGGTGCCGTTCCCACATTTAAAGGCAATTCAAATAATTTTGGATGATATCGTCGAGATGCAATTCGAATCATTTTTTGATATTCTTGCAAATATTCAGGAAAGCAAAAATCAACCAAAGTCATTTGATTTAATTCTTGTTTAGAAATTTCAAAAATACGTTCAGCAGAATCGTTTGATTCTTGAATTTTTCCGTTACTAATATCTACTAGTAAAATTGCATCGATAGAGCGTTCAAATAGATCTTGGTATGCAGCTTTTTGTGAGGGAGTAGTGTTATCGGCAGAGGCAGTAGTTTTTGCGTCTGGCGGAGGTGGGGGTACTACCAGTTTTTGAACCTTTGAGTCATTTGACATTCCTATTTATTCTACCACCACTTTGAATTGCCTCGCATAGTCAAAAATCAGGAAACCTTGATATTTGCTAGGAATCTTCTTCCCTAAGTGAAAAGTGCAGATATATATTCTCGGTGTTAAAATTAATACATACGAGAACTAAATGGATAAAACATCTTTGAAAAAACCAGAATGGTTAAAAGTTCGTGCTCCGGGTGGAGAATCTTACGCCCAAATCAAAGCTAAAATGCGTGAACTTAAACTTGCTACTGTATGCGAAGAAGCTAGATGCCCAAATCTAGGTGAGTGTTGGAGCGGGGGTACCGCCACAATCATGCTTTTGGGTGACGTCTGCACTCGTGGCTGTCGTTTTTGTGCTGTCACTTCTGGAAAACCCGGTGGCGTTGTAGATGAAGCTGAACCTGTAAAAGTGGGCGGTCTTGTAGCTCAATCTGGGCTTGAATATGTGGTTTTAACTTCAGTGAATCGCGATGATTTAGTCGACGGCGGATCTTCTCATTTTGCACAAACAATTGTTGAAATTAGAAAACGCGCGCCTCAAATTTTAACCGAAGCATTGGTTCCTGACTTTCAAGGAGAACTGAGCGCAATTGAAAAATTAGCTCTCTCTGGGCTTGATGTATTTGCTCACAATGTAGAAACAGTTCGTTCGCTCACTCCTAAAGTTCGTGATCGTAGGGCTTCATATGTTCAGACAATGAAAGTATTGTGGGCTGCTAAAAAAATCGGTGAAAAATTTTACAACGAAAATAAACGTGAACAAAAAATGTACACAAAAACTTCAATTCAATTAGGTCATGGTGAGACCGATGCAGAAGTATTAGAAACATTGAAAGACTTACGAAAAAATTTGGTAGATATTGTTACTTTTGGACAATATTTACAACCAACCAAAAAACATTTGCCTGTTCAGGCGTTTATTACGCCAGAAAAATTTAAATATTGGGAAGATGTTTCTAACGAAATGGGATTTGCTTTTGCAGCTTCAGGCCCATTGGTTAGATCAAGCTATAAAGCAGGAGAGTTTTTCATTACAAATATGATTAAAGGGGATCGAAATGGAACTAAAATTACCTGATATTGGTGAAGGCGTTCATGAAGGCGAATTAGTAAAGTGGTTAGTTAAAGTGGGCGACAGCATTAAAGTTGACCAACCTATAATTGAAATCATGACCGACAAAGCAACTGTTGAAATTCCTTCTCCGTTTGCAGGAGTAGTTCAAAAAACTCACTGCAAAGAAGGCGACATCATTAAGGTAGGCCAAGTGATCATTACATACGATGCTGCTGGCGCCACAACTTCGGCACCTGCTACCGCGAAAGCTGCGCCGACTCCCTCTGCAGTTCCTAATAAAACTTCAGGTACAGTTGCTCCCGTTGCCATGAGTGCAAAACCTGCGACACAAGTTGCGCCTGCTCCTGCAAGAACTCAGAATACACAATCTACAAGTTTTACGGCAACACCAGGTAATGTAATGGCAACTCCGGCTACTCGTAGACTTGCTCGAGATTTAGGAATTGATTTAACTCAAATTACGCCTACGGGTCCAAATGGAAGAGTTACAAAAGAAGATGTTCAAAAATTTTCTGGTGCAGTGGCAGCAGGTCCGCAGATGCCTGTTCAATCACGTGGGGGATATTCTTCGCAAGCTCCCGTTTCAGCGCCCCAACCTACGACGATGAAAATTCAAACTCCGTCTCCACTTGTACCGGGGCAACGTGAGACATTGATTCCTTTCAGAGGAATTCGCCGCAAAATCGCCGAAGCGATGACAAAATCTCGCTCGACCATTGCTGATTTCACTTACGTAGATGAGTGTGACATTTCAGAATTGGTTGCATTTAGAAAAGAAGCAAAAGCAGATGCTGAAAAAATGGGAGTTAAGTTAACTTACATGCCATTCATTGTGAAAGCAGTGATTCAAGGCTTGAAAGAATTTCCATATATGAATTCTGAGCTAGATGAAGCCAATGGAAATATTATTTTGAAAAACTACTACAATATCGGAATGGCTGTAGACACAGAACAAGGTTTGATTGTTCCAGTTATTAAAGATGCAGATAAAAAATCTGTTCTTCAAATTGCGCATGAAACACAAGTGTTGTCAGAAAAAGCTAGAACCGGAAAACTTTCGGTTGATGATTTACGTGGCGGAACTTTCTCTATCACCAATGCAGGTACGATTGGTGGCATGTTAGCAACTCCTGTAATCAATTTTCCTGAAGTTGCAATCTTTGGCGTTCATAAAATTTCAAAACGTCCGATTGTAAAAACTATCAATGGAAAAGATGAAATCGTAATCGCCGACATGATTTGGTTATCGGTTGCAATCGATCACCGTATTGTGGATGGTGCCATGGGTGCACGATTCATGAACGTTGTGATGGACTATTTATCAAATCCTAAAAAATTAATTCTTATCTAAATAACATCTTGAAAGGTTTTTAATATGGAAACAAAAAGCTTTGATGCTGTCGTCATTGGTTCAGGTCCCGGTGGATATGTTTGTGCAATTAAGCTTGGTCAATTGGGAGTAAAAACTGCAATCATTGAGCGTGAAAATTTAGGCGGAGTTTGTCTCAATGTGGGATGCATTCCTTCAAAAGCTCTCATTCATGCTGGTACTTTTTACGATAAAATGCAGCATCACGCTGAAGAGCTTGGTATTCAAGCTACTGTGAAGGGCATTGACGTCGCAAAACTTAAAAATTGGAAAGATGGAATTGTAAAAAAACTCACAGGCGGAATTGGACAACTTTTAAAAGCCAATAAAGTTGAAATTATCAAGGGTGAAGCAACTTTTGAAAACCCAACCACACTCACTGTTAAGGACGGAACGAATACATTCAAAGTAACTTCGAAAAACTTTGTGATTGCTACAGGCTCTCGATCTGTTGTGATTCCCGGATTTGAAATTGACGGAAAAAATGTAATTACTTCTACAGAAGCATTAGATTTAACCTCTCCACCCAAAAGATTAGTTGTAATTGGTGGAGGTTACATTGGCCTTGAGCTTGGAACGTACCTTTCAAAAATTGGCACCAAAGTGACAGTACTTGAAGGTACTGATAAATTATTAAGCACCATGGATCAAGATTGCGTAAACGTAGTTGCAAGGTCACTTAAAAAACGTGGCGTGGAAGTAATCTTAAAAGCCAAAGCCAAAGGATATAAAAAAGTTAAATCTGGTTTAGAGCTTACTTATGAATTGGATGGAAAGAGTGCAAACGTAGAGTGCGATCAAATTTTAGTTACCGTGGGACGTAAACCAAATTCTGAAAACATTGGTTTAACAAAAGCAGGCTTGGCTGCAGATCAGAGAGGGTTCATTACAGTCGATAAGCAGCTGCGAACCAAAATTCCCCATATTTATGCCATAGGCGACGTAGTGGGGGGCATGATGTTGGCTCACAAAGCCTCTAAAGAGGGTATTGTGGCAGCTGAGGTAATCGCAGGCCATAAAACAAGTTTTGATACGACTATTATTCCAGCAGTTGTTTTTACAGACCCTGAAATTGCATCGGTTGGCTACACGCTAGAAGACGCAAGAAAACAAGGGTTTAGCGATGCACACGAGGGGCAGTTTCCTTTTGCCGCACTAGGCAAAGCCTTAGCTTCAGGCGAGTCAGATGGCTTCGTAAAGGTTGTGGCTGATCGCAAAACTGGTAGACTCTTAGGTGTACATATAGTGGGGAATGAAGCCAGTGCACTTTTAGGCGAAGCAGCACTAGCATTAGAGATGGGAGCTGTGCTACAAGACGTAGCTCTCACGATCCATGCGCACCCAACGCTTCCAGAAGCGTTGATGGAAGCGGCAGAGGTGGCTTTAGGACATCCTATACACGTGGTGTTAAAAGCTCCGGCCAAAGCAGCTTCCGCTCATGTATGAGAGTGAGAAAAAGGAACAAAAACAAAAATGAAAGTCTTAGATTTAGGCCGCAAATCATACGCTGAAGTTTTAGAGCTTCAAAAATCATTGGTGGACCAAGCATCGAAAGATCCTCACTTTGAGAACACATTGATTTTAGTAGAGCATGATCCAGTTTATACTGCTGGCCGTTCTACCAAAGAAGAAAACATGCCTACTGAAATAAAAGTAAAAGGACTTGGCTCTGTACCTGTTTTTGAAATTGAACGCGGCGGAAAATATACATTTCACGGTCCACGACAATTAGTGGGTTATCCTATTTTTAGACTTACTCATAAAGATTTACGCGAATACTTAAGAGACATGGAGCGCACTCTTATGAACACAATCAATGAAGAGACTGGCTTAACTGCGCGTCCATCGCCAGAAACATTAATATTAGATCCAGGACAATTACAAACAGGTGTTTGGGTTCGTGACCGTAAAGTGGCAAGCATTGGAATTGCTGTAAAACATTGGGTTTCTTATCATGGTTTTGCATTAAACGTAGGCACAGACCTTCGTTATTTTGAAGCGATTCAACCTTGTGGATTTGATAGCTCTATTATGTCTTCAATCGAACGTGAGTTGGTTGAGTCGGGCTCTGATTACGACTACGAAGATATTTTCTCAGGAATCAAAACCCGAATCATTGAAAAATTTCGCGTACTCTCAGATGCATACGAAAGCTTTGCTATGAGAGAAGCTGAGCAACCAAAAACTTTAATTTCTAATTTATAAATTTTAATTATCTATTCTTTTTGCCATGTCCACCTGTACCGGTTCCAGTACTTGTAGAAGTTGTAGAGTTTACCCCAAATGTATAATACGTTTTGTTAAAATTCAGTGCATTGTTTGGATCTGAAGTAGTTACATCATAAGCATGATTTCCTAAAATACTTGATGCTGTAAATGTGATTGGCAATGAGACTGTTTCACCTGGATGAATTGTCATAGAAATACGAGCATTACCTAGCGAAACGATACCATTTAAGTTGATTGTATCATTAAAAGTACCAGAAGTTGGGGCAATTAATATAACAATATCAGTTGCAGCGGCAATGCTATTTGATTGCACTACAAGATTGGCTGATACTGTTTGCCCTGGAAGTACATATACTTGAGTATTGGAACTTTGAGAAATAATAGAAGATGGAAAAGATGCACTAGTTCCGCCTCCTGCAAATGAATATGTATGTGTTGATAAGATTCCTAAAGAAATTGCGCATAATAATACGAATCGTTTAAACATATAAAACCCCCTATAATGTTAAACCCGTCTTAGGTTAGACGGTTGACGATGATAAAAAGTTTCAAGTTGCAGTAAAAAAAAAAAAAGCCTAAGCAATATAAATAAAGGCCTTAAAATTCAATATCTTACTATATGAATATTTAGTGATTGTGATTTCTTTCTTTTTTAACTTTGCTGAATGCATATAAGTTAGATTCGAATCATTGCTTTTTATAATATGATTTAGAGAAATTCCAATTTACACCGCCAAAAATCATAGTACCAGCGTCTCCAAATCTTACATACAAAGAGGAAGTAAAAACTGAGTTTAATTTTTTACTAAATTCAAAATAGATATTATTTCCAAATCCGTAAAATTGCTTAATTGAAAAAGAAAGTCGTTCTGCAGAAGTTGGATTAGGCGTTAAATGTGAATAAATAACCCTCATTTGAATGGATGCAATTAAAAACTGTATGCCACCGAGTCCACCCATAATGTGATCATTTTCGGTGATGGCTTCTAGAGTTGTCTGTAGCTGTAATTTTTTAAGCCAAGCTGAATATTGGCTTAAAGTCCACTGTAAGGCTATTCTGCCATAAATTGTATTTTCATAATTTGATACAGCAATGCTTGCTTGTCTGTTTTTATCAGTGGAATCCAAAATTTGTTGAACCTGTATGCTCTCATAGTTTATTTGATTTATTTGATGTTCAAAAATATTTGGATTTAATTTTATATTTCCAACTGTAACAATGTAATTTCGATTGTGTTTTTTATCTGTAAAGTAAACGTTAATTCCATCTACAGAACCATTATTACTGAGACCGACGGTTCCATAATTTGATACAGGAATAGTGCCTACTTCAAACTTTATATTGTGTTGTTCGAGACAATCTATACTAACATAGAGTTGTCGTAAAAATATTTTAAATTTTCCTTCTTCAGTGCCTAATCCTGTATTGAACCATTCTGTATTATATTTTTCACCAGTTGCTATCCTTGTTTTTAGCTGTATGCATTCTGAAATGTTTAGAAATCCATCAATGCGAACTCTTCCTTTAACGTTTTCACTTTCAGAATTCGTAGCTGTTTTTGAATACCAAGGATCAATAGCTATATTACTATTAATTCCCGCAACAATCATTTCTTCTTCTGATTGGATATTTTCAACTGATTGTGCAAAAACGGTAGTTTTTGTAAATAAAAGAAGAAGTATGTTTAATATTAGAACTTTTTTCATTGTTAAAATATTTTTGGAATTAAAAATTCATTATAATTTGCTTTTAATTCGGCATTTTGAATGAGTTCCAAATGATTTTGATTATAAATTAGGCCTGAAATAATCGGTTGGATGTCGATTGTTTCATAAAATTTAGAGTGCGCTGGCATTGAAAGCTTTTGACGAGCACGAATGCCTAATCTGTATGCTCCAGAGTAGTTTTTGCGTTGTAAATGTACGAAGTGTCCAGCCACTTGAATCAAAGCTTGAATGAAATTTCGATCAAGTCCTTTTTCAAGGTGCCATAGATGTTCCCACGCTTCATGTGCCTCAAAAAATTTTTCATCGTTAAAAAGCTCTTGGCCTACCAGAAATAAAGCTTCACGTTTTGTCGGATGAAGTAAAATATTTGGATTATGAGCAGGATTATTATGATCGAATTCATGAATTCGTTCAAAATGATCAGTATTAATTGTTTCTGTGTTTAAGTGATTTTGAGTTTCCATATTACACCAAGTTGTTTCTTGAAATTAAAGACATAAATTCTTGTCTAGTTCTGTGATCTTCTCTGAAAACACCAAGCATAGCTGATGTTATGGTATATGATTTTTGTTTTTCAACCCCTCTCATCATCATGCACATGTGATAGGCTTCAATGACTACAGCAACCCCATGAGGTTTTAATACTTCGTTTATACAGCCTGCAATTTGATCAGTGAGGCGCTCTTGTACTTGCAATCTTCTGGCGAATGCATCTACTACGCGTGGGAGTTTTGAAAGTCCTACAATTTTTCCATTGGGAATATAGGCAACATGGGCTTTTCCGTAAAAAGGAAGTAAGTGATGCTCGCACAATGAAAATAACTCAATGTCTTTTACGATTACCATCTCAGAATATTCTTCAGTGAAGAGTGCTTTTTCAATTAACGCTTTTGGATTAGCAGTGTAGCCAGAAGTTAAAAACTTAAATGCTTTTGAAAAACGTTCTGGAGTTTTAAGTAAACCCTCACGTTTAACGTCTTCACCTGCTTCGATTAAGATTTTTTCGATCCATTTTTCCATGACAATAACCCCATATAGCTTTTAAAGCCCGAGCATATATATCAAGAAATATGCGGCGCGTAAATATATTTTATTCTATCGTAAATATATAATATTACTGACTAATTTGCTTGATGTTGATTGTGTCCTTATAGCCATACTCGGTAACGATATCAACTATGAAGCTTTTTCTAATTTTATTGGTTTGATAGGTTAAATTCAAAGTTGCCATAAATTTATCAGGGCAACCTCTGTCTGGATCATTCAACACAAAATCCATTTGAAAATTTGTGAGGCTTTTTTCTTGTAAATTCAAAACCGATAAACCTTCTTTGTCATAAACAGCTGTAATTGAAGCCATCGTAAGATTATGTTGAATACGATTAATGTTTGGTCTACATGCCCATGTGTCGATTCCGTAGGTTGCGAACAGAAGAGTTATAATTAATAAATATTTATTCATATTTTAATCCTTATTTTAAAGTGACAGAGCAAGAGTAGTTCGCTGTATACCACCAGTCGCCATCGGAGTCGCCAACTTGATGATAGCTAAAAGCGATGGTTCCTTTACCAGTTTTATATATACTTGGAGAAACTAAGATAATTCCTGCGATTGTTTGGTCAGCAAGATCAGCAATATCTTTACTATCAAATACTAAAAACCCATTTTTTGCTACTTTTGTAAAATTTCCTTTGTAAACATTACCATCAAGTTTGGCGGCAATTTTAGATTTATTTAGCTTCACAAGCATTGGTTTTTTTGTACCATCTTGAAAAAGATATTCTTCACCATTTTTAAACTTGCAGCCTAAAGTAAGGTCGTTTGCAAAAAGTTGAGTGCTAATGAATAAAGATAAGATTCCTATCAATGTTTTCATAATTTCCCCCAAGGAATTTCGTTAATGCTGCGTCGTGTATCGAATAAAACGCACCTTGTCAATATGGGAGATTGAGCTGGCTAATATAATAAAAAACAAATATATCAATAGACTATGATGAAACTCGATACAGTAATGAACGCTTTAAGAGGCGTAAATGATCCTAAGTTTAACAAAGATGTTATGACCTCTGGTCTTGTGAAAGATTTAAAAATCGAACAAGACAAGGTTTCGATGAAACTTGTTTTAAAAGATCCGGCTCAAGCGGTTTTAGAACAAAATATTAAAAATGCACTCACAAAATCAGGTGCTACTGATGTTCAAATAAAAGTAGAGACTACCTATCAAACAAAAAGTTCAAATGGTGTTGATAAACACGGCATTCCTGGAGTGAAAAACATCATTGCTGTTTCTTCAGGAAAAGGTGGCGTGGGTAAATCGACTGTTGCTGCAAACTTGGCAGTTTCACTTGCTAAAAACGGCGCAAAAGTTGGCCTTTTAGATGCAGATATATATGGTCCAAATATTCCAACGATGATGGGTGTGGGTGAACCACCAATGGCTAGAACGGATGCTCATGGCAGAGAGTTAATCATTCCTCAGTCCAATCACGGTGTAAAAGTGATGTCGATGGGATTGTTATCTGAAGGCGATACTCCTGTGATTTGGAGAGGCCCAATGTTACATTCGATAATGTCACAATTTTTACTTCAAGTAGATTGGGGAAATTTAGATTACTTGGTTGTTGATATGCCTCCCGGAACGGGCGATGTTCAATTGTCACTGTCACAATTGGTTCCAGTTGATGGCGCAGTGATTGTTACCACCCCACAAGAAGTATCGGCACAAGATGTTCGCAAAGCGATCAATATGTTCGGAAAAGTTTCTGTTCCAGTTCTAGGTGTAGTTGAAAACATGAGCTTCTTTGTTCCAGAAGATATGCCTGAAAAACGCTATCATATTTTTGGTCGTGGAGCAGGTGAATTGCTCGCAGAAAAATTTAAGACTGTAATGCTTGCTCAAATTCCAATTGAACCTCGCATTTGTGAGGCAGGCGATACGGGTGCGCCGATCACGGCTACAAAGCCAGAACATTTGATTTCTAAAATATTCATGGATTTAGCGAAAACCGTTACTCACAAAGTGAATGCAATTCGTGAACAAGGGTTAAATCAATCACCACAAATTGGACAGTTTTAATTGATCCATTCTTGATTTGAATCTAGTACATTTTGATCGTCGATAATTTCAGATTCTATATCTGAACTCAAATAAGAATGTGGATTGCAAAAACGGTTTCTAGCTTTTGCTATTTTTTTAAGATCCTTATCAAAATCAGGATAAATCATAAAATCGCCGCCAATATAATAAGAGTGCATCGTTGTATCCCCATATTGATATTGTATGGTATCAATTTTAGAAGGATAATTACTGTCAATTACATCTAATTCAAATCCATTTGAATTTTGTCTCATAAATAATATGAGTAAAGCATGAGCGGTAATTCCTGGAAGTTGCACTTTCACATACTGGATTTTATTTTCAACAGATACCATTTGAAAGAGCTTATGCATTCTTGATTTCAATGTATCTGCGGGAACATGAATTCTGCCAAGCAAACCTTTGATCCAGACTTGATTGATCAAACCATCTCTCAACTGCCACTGATTTAAAGCTTTTTGAATTTTTTCATGATTTGCTTGAGAAAAATCATAGAAATTGTTGTAACCAGGTATTTCGACAACTTGATCTAACCAAACTAGATGGTGAATAATTGAATCGATGGTTTTTTCATCAGGTTTGGCTTTGTTAGGTGAGTAGTATGCTAACATTACTGAACTTCGCTGAAGTCTTGAGTGCCACCAACAAACGCCACCATTAAACATTCCCCCATCATTTGAGAATGAAATGCGAGAGTCGAGGCTCAATAGATTATTTTTAAAATCTGAATTCGTTTGATTACAAAAAGAAGAGTCTTGCGCGACTGAAGATAGGCTATAAATAAAAACTGCAGCTAAGAAAATCCATTTTCTAAAGCGAATCATAATTTAACAACTATCGTATAATAGAATGGATTTTTGTAAATGAATTATTATCTCTAATATATTGAGTATTAACTAAAATGTGGGGTGTCTGAGTGACACAGCTGACAAATATTACCTAGCTCGCATATACTAATAGAGATGTTAGAGATGGGCATAACTCTAAGTACGTGGGGGTACGTCTATGGTACGTTTATGCTATCTACTAATTGTTAGTCTTACTGTTCTATCTGTTACAACAATCCAATCAATATTGAATCCAACTATGGCTTTCGCTCAAGAAGGTTCTGTAGGTCCAAATGATATTAAAAGACTCATAGTTCAAGTTAAAAATCATGAGGCTGAAAAAGAATTATCAGGGGCGCAGGTTTCTGTAGTGACAGCTAATGGAGATTTAATTCCATTATTTGAAGTTGATGAAGCCGGTACATATTATAACACATTACCACTTAGAGCTGGTTTTTATAAAGTTGTAGTAAGAAAATTAGGATTTACAGAAAGCCAATTTAATAATGTTGAGATTACTACAGACAGAACAACTGAGTTGAAATCTTATTTGTACGCAAATCAATAGATTATTGTTGATATACAATTTGACCATTCGAAATTGTAAGAGAAATTGGAATAATCGAAATATCATCCGCCTTTTCTTTTAATGGGTTTCTGTCAAATACAATGAGATCTGCAAATTTACCTTCTTTGATGGAGCCTTTTAAGTGATCCTCATGGGTTGCGTAGGCTCCTTCAAAAGAATATGCGTTAAGAGCATCTTCTACTTTAATTACCTCTTCATAATTCCAACCACAATTTAATTTAGGATTAATACATTTTCTTAATACTGAAGATTGTACGCCATGCAATGGATTTATAAAATGGGATGGCCAGTTTGATCCAAATAATAATCGCGCATTTGATTTTAATAAGCTTTTATAAGGATACGTTAATGTGAGTCTTTTGGTTCCAATGAATTTCTTGAAATAATTTTGCTCGATCGATTGAAATGCCAATTCTGTAGGCCTTGTGGATACAGAAGTTCGCAATTCTTTAAATCGTGAAAACATGGGTTCGGTTAAAATCTCAATTCCTTCCACACGATTTCGAAAACGATCATTGAACAATCGCTTTTTTGCATTTGAAAATGCTGTCAATGCCATTCCAACAGCTTTATCTCCGCTGGCTTGTAAACTTACTGAAAAACCAAGATGGTTCGATTTTAAAACCAATTCGTTTAGTTTATCTTGTGAAATTTTAGGTTCAATTTTTAGTTCAGGTTTATCTGAATAAGGGTCGAAAAGTAACGCTGAATGATCTTCTACTTCGCCATCAATTTTATATTTTAATCCGAAAAGATCGATCCACTCATCTGGTAGATTTGTAAATTTTCCTTTTAATGCTTGAAATTTATTTATTTCAGCTAAATTTCCAAATAGTGCAATTCTTATTTTTAATTGTTTCGTTTTATATAAATCTTCAATTGCTTTAATCGAATCTTCTAATAAATCGTCTGGCAAATCACCATGAATTGAAGTGATTCCATATTTTAAAGCTTCAGATTGAAAATTTAAAATTGCTTGTCGTAAGTCTTCTTGGTTTGGGCGATCAACTCTTGCAATGTATTCAGATGCTTTGTTGTCTTGATAATTTCCAGAGCCTTCTGGCTTTTCAGCTTTTAAAGTTTCTATGGCTTTTGAATTTAAATAGATTTGAGAGCGTGTTCTTGAAATTACCATGATTGGTTTGTCATTCAGAATTGAGTCTAATTCCGATTTTGTTAATGAAGAAGCACTTTGCATATTGTTTGGATCAAAATTGTAACCCAAAATCCAACGTTTCATGGGATTGTTTAAAGAGTAGCTTTTGATTTTTAATTTCAACTCATCGATCGTTTTTACTTCAGCTAAATTGAGGCGATTCAATGAAAGCCCGCCTTCAATGAATCGGTTTGAGGAGTCTATGAATCCTGCATGAACAAACTTACCTTTTAAATCTATAACGTTGGTGTTTGGTCCTTTGAATGCTTCAATCTCTTTTGTATTTCCAATTGATAAAATCAAACCATCTCGAATTGAAATTGCTTGATCTATAGTAAATGATTTTTTTTCGGGAGTAGAAGTATCGGTGAACACATTTCCATTTGTTAAAATGATTTCAGGATAATGTGTTGGAATTTGCGCAAAACTATATTGAATTGAAAATAGTAAGAACGAACTTAATAACTTAAGCGCCATTATTACCGATTGCTTCAACCGGACAAGCTTCCATTGCCGCTTTTGATTTAGCTTCTTCATCTGGGGTAGATGGTTGTTTATAAACATATGAGTATCCGTGCGCATCATCTCTTGTAAAATTATCAGGAGCTTCTGTTCTGCAGGCATCACAGTCAATGCACTGATCATCTACGAAATATTTTCCTACAACGTTATTGGGCCATTTTTTAGATTTGTCTGCCATACAACATGATATACTGGAAATAATGAACAGGATCAAGCTTGTCATAAGCGATTGTCATCTTTCTGCTGGATTAAATTTTGAAAGTAAAAAGAATCCGCATGAAGACTTCTTTTTTGATGATGAAATGGTGGAGTTCTTTGAATACTTTTCTACGGGAAAGTATGGGATTGGTTGCGAAGTAGAACTAATAATTAACGGGGATTTCTTAGATTTTTTAAATGTTCCATATCGTGGAGAGTTTGAAGAAGTTATAACCGAGCAATTTGCTCTGTATAAATTGGAATGTATTCTTGCGGGGCATCCAAAAGTGTTTCGAGCGTTAAAACACTTCGCGTCATTACCCAATAAATCCATCATTTATAATATTGGCAATCACGATGCCGACATGTTTTTTGCAAAAGTACGTGAGCGCTTTATTCGAGCCATAGATCCCAAAGGGGAGTTCCCATCTGAAAAAGTAAAAGTGAATCATGAGCGTTCAATCTTAAATTACGACGGTGGTTTGCAGATTCATCATGGAAATCAGTTTGAAGCGGTTCACGTTTTTAATTATGACAATCCGTTGTTAACTGAAAACTTACCAGAGCCAGTCTTAAATATTCCATGGGGAAGTTTTTATGTTTTGAAAATTCTCAATCGACTAAAATGGGAACGTGATTATGTAGATAAAGTTCGTCCCATTCGTGCGCAACTCCTTTGGGGATTAGTTTTTGATACTTGGTTTACGTTAAAATTTATGTTTTTAACTTTTTTCTATTTTATGAAAACGAGATTTATTTATAGTCCAAATCGAAAAGCACGTTTGTCAGTGACGTTACAAATTTTAAAACAACAAACTACAACTTTTTTGCAAGATCTTGAGGCGGATGCTCGAAAACTTTTAGAAGAACAGCCGAATGTGTATACAATTATTATGGGGCACACTCATCATCCCATGTTTAAGTCATATCCAGACGGAAAACTTTACATTAACACAGGCACTTGGACAAAAATGATAAATTTAGATTTGCGTGGGTTAGGAAATAGTTACAAATTAACGTTTGCTCTAGTTGAATATGATGCAAATGATCCGACTGCAAGACCTGTGTGTTCACTTCAACAATGGATTGGCGAACACAAACCTCATACTAGATTTGATGGATAATTCATTTTTTGTTTTGATTACTTTGAACCAAGAAGTGGTTTAAACCAACAATTTGGTCTGATACCATTAACGTCATTCAAGTACTCAGCGCATGACATCTTGGCGGACTCTAATTCAGCTTCTTTAGTGTTTCTTCCACCTAATTTTGTTCTACCAGGAATTGAACTAGGGTATGGAGCATTTTTGCAATAAATTCCAGCCAATAGTGTATCGAGTCTGCATTGAGCTTCTGGGTGATTTGTATTCGTTCTCGAAACTTTGTGAGTTGAAGGTGTATCCATTTGAGGCATATTTTTGCGAGAACCAAGCTCTGCTAAAATATTTGCCAAAACGATACTTGCTCTATGTAAACGTACGCATGTTTCTTGAGAAGTAGTTCCTAAAGTATTACATCTTTCTAAAATTTTAGTTTCAACATTTGCAGCTAAAGGTTTCGATTCATATTTGTGTTTTTCAAAAATTGCTTTTGCACATTTTTGAGTAGCGAAATAATCTGACTCACCTTCAGAAGATGCCCACTTGAAATTTGTTTTAAAAAAGTAACCTGCTATGTGATGTCCCACTTCATGGCAAATTACTGTTGCAATTGCATCTTCAGTTAAGAGTGGATATTTCACTAATCCGCCGTACACGTCTACATTCCATTTTTTTCCATTCTCATAAGCAACAGCGTTTACAGTTGAGTCATCCCAAAGAATTCTACCTTTGAATTTTGCACTTTGTTGTTTAGCGGCATCTTTGAAATAGCTTAATATATCATCTAAGATTTTTTCAGCGTGTTTTTGATCAACCGCTTTTGTTGATGGAAATTTTTTCAAATGCAAATCATTTGGTGGAAAAAACGATGCATTTGCTTTTGGAGTAATTGAAAGTGCTTCCAATGCGATCAGTGTTAAACTTAAGCCCAAGATTTTTTGTAAATTTAATTTTTTCATATAATAAAAAGACTACTACAGTTGGCATAGTCGGCAAGTTTTTCCTGTTTTTAATGTTTGAGTATTCAATAAATAGAATTATTTACCTGACAGAATTGCATTTAATTAATTAAAAACAAAATGATTGTCGAAAGGTAAGTATATGGAGTCACAAAGACCTAGGCAAAATACAGTTTTATGTTTTGAAATCAACGGCAAATCTATGGCCATTGATTTGAATTCAGTTGCAGCAGCTGCTTGTGATTGTCCGATGGTTTTTTATGAAGGACTTCCCAAAGGCGTACAAGGTGTTGTTCAATGGGCTGGAAAAATATTTCCAATTTTTGATATTTGGAATGCTTTAAAAGCAGAAAAAAACTGGAAAAATGAAAATCCAATGTTTATTTTTTCTTCAGATAAATATGATTCAAAACAAGAGTCACAGTTTGCAATTCCATTACCGTATGATGTTCAATTGATTCATCCAAAAACTACAGTTGTTGCTCCAAAATCTGCTCCAAATTATGTGGATGCTTTAATTGTAACTCCAGATGATAAACATGCAGAGCTTTTGAATATTCACAAATTAATTCAAGCTACAGTTGAGTTAGCAAAAGTTCTTAAAAAAGCTGCATAATTCATTGAAAACATTACGCATAAATAATTTCATTCATTGATTTTTTTGTAATTTCATTGTCAACTAAATGGCATGATTCCATTTCAAAAATCACTTACATCATCGGTTGGTCGCAAGTTCTTAATGGCCTTATCTGGTCTTTCGCTTGTGATTTTTATTATTTTGCATCTTCTTGGAAATTTGCAGCTTTATTTTCCGAAAGGAGATGCGTTCAATATTTATGCTCATAAATTAGAATCGCTTGGACCTTTAAAATTAATCGGCGAAATCGGATTAATTGTTTTATTTGGAGCACACATTGTTTCAGCGATTATGCTTACCAGAAAAAATCGAGCAGCTCGTCCAGAAAAATATGTGAGCGGACAAAAATCAAAAGGTGGAGAATCAAAATTTAATATTTCTTCGACTAAAATGGCAGTCACTGGAATTGTCATTTTAGTTTTTTTAATCATACACATTAAACAGTTTACTTTAGGCCCTGGTATTTCGGCAGGATATTCTACTGAAGTCGCTGGAACAGAAATGCGAGACTTACATAAATTAGTAGTAGAAACATTTCAAAATCCTCTCATCGCAGGATTTTATGTTTTCATTATGATTTTATTAGGACTTCACTTGCGTCACGGTTTTTGGTCTGCGTTTCAATCGTTAGGCGTTTCGAATCCTCGTTTTTCAAAACCAATTTATTCAATCGGAGTAGTGACTGCAATTCTACTTTCTGTGGGATTTTTAGGAATTCCGCTTTGGATTTATTTTGACTGCTTAGGAGTTTACAAATGAGTGCTGATCCAATGAACGAACCAAAATCAACAGGCAAACTTGATGCTAAAATTCCTGCGGGTCCATTGAAAGAAAAATGGGACAAATACCGTGGCGACATGAAGTTGGTAAATCCTGCTAATAAACGAAAATACGAAGTAATCGTTGTGGGATCAGGCTTAGCAGGTGCTGCAGCTGCTGCTTCATTGGGAGAGCTTGGTTACAACGTAAAATGTTTTTGCATTCAAGATTCGGCAAGACGCGCACACTCAATTGCCGCTCAAGGTGGAATCAATTCTGCAAAAAATTATTCAAATGATGGCGACTCTACTTGGCGACTTTTTTACGACACGATTAAAGGTGGCGATTACAGAGCACGCGAAGCAAACGTTTACAGACTTGCTCAAGTTTCAACCAATATCATTGACCAATGTGTGGCTCAAGGTGTTCCATTTGCACGCGAATACAGCGGAGAACTTGCCAACCGTTCATTCGGGGGAGCACAAGTTCAAAGAACGTTCTATGCTCGTGGACAAACTGGTCAGCAATTATTGCTAGGCGCTTATTCAGCACTCATGAGACAAACGGGTGCAGGAAAAGTAAAAATGTACAACCGACAAGAAATGCTCGATGTGGTTGTGGTTGACGGACGCGCTCGTGGAATCATTACGCGTAATCTTGTCACAGGCCAAATTGAACGTCACTCTGCAGATGCAGTATTGTTGTGTACCGGCGGATACGGAAGAATTTATTATCTTTCGACCAATGCAATGAATTCAAACTGTACAGCGGCTTGGCGCGCTCACAAACGAGGAGCATTTTTTGGAAATCCTTGCTTTGTGCAAATTCACCCAACTTGTATTCCGGTTTCTGGAGACCATCAAAGTAAACTCACATTGATGTCTGAATCATTACGAAACGATGGAAGAGTTTGGGTTCCAAAAAATAAATCGGATTGTCAAAAATCTGCATCTGAAATTGCAGATGCGGACAGAGATTACTTTTTAGAGCGTAAATATCCTAGTTTCGGAAACCTAGTACCTCGCGACATTGCTTCACGTTCAAATAAAGAAGCGTGTGATGAAGGCAGAGGAGTGGGAGCAACAGGAAGAGCGGTGTATCTTGATTTTAGAGATGCGATTAAGCGCGATGGAGTGCAAACCATTTCTGAAAAATACGGAAATCTTTTTCAAATGTATGAACAAATTACAGGTGAAGACCCGTATAAAGTTCCAATGAAAATTTACCCTGCAGTTCACTACACAATGGGGGGCTTGTGGGTAGATTACAATTTACAAACTACCATCCCAGGTCTTTTTGCATTGGGAGAAGCGAATTTCTCTGATCACGGTGCAAATAGATTAGGTGCTTCTGCTTTAATGCAAGGTTTAGCTGATGGATATTTCGTTATTCCTTCTACTCTTGGAAATTATTTAGCAGCAGTAGGCAATTCAAAAATTTCAACCGATGCTAAAGAGTTCGTCGAAGCTGAAGAAAACGTTCGTTCTCATTACAACAAACTCATGAAAGTGGGCGAGAAAGGTAAAAAGACCGTAACAGAATTTTACCGAGAGCTTGGCCTCATTATGTGGGAATACGTTGGTATGGCTCGAACGGAAGACGGCTTAAAACATGCGCTTACAGCAATTCCAAAATTAAAAGAAGAATTCTGGAGCAATTTAAAACTCGTCGGTGGTATCAATGAGTACAACAAAGATCTTGAAATGGCTGGTCGTGTGGCTGATTTCTTAGAACTAGGTGAACTCATGGCCCGTGATGCGTACGAGAGAAAAGAATCTTGCGGCGGACATTTCAGAGTTGAATCGCAACATCCAGATGGAGAAGCAAAACGAGATGACTCAAAATATATGTACGTTTCTGCTTGGGAATACAAAGGTACAAATCAAAAACACGAACTACATAAAGAAGAATTAAAATATGAAAACGTGACACCAAGTACAAGGAGTTACAAATGAGTTCAAATCATTCAGAAAAAAATATTTCAGTTACATTACAAATCTGGCGTCAAGAAAATGCCTCGTCGGCTGGGAGAATGGTTACCTACTCAATGGAAAACATTACTACCGACATGTCTTTCTTAGAAATGCTTGATGTGTTGAATGAAAAATTACTCAAAAAAGGAGAGCGTCCTCTTGAGTTTGATTCTGATTGTCGAGAAGGAATTTGCGGCGCTTGTGGAATCGTAATTGACGGACAACCTCATGGTCCAAAACGCGGATGCACTACTTGTCAGCTTCATATGAGATCATTCAAAGACGGTGACACCATTTCGATTGAACCATTTAGAGCAAGATCGTTTCCTGTAATTCGTGATTTAGTGGTAGATCGAACAGCATTTGATCGTATCATTCAAACAGGTGGATTTGTTTCTGTCAAAACAGGAACACACGCAGATGCAAATGCAATCTTAGTTGCTAAACCTGATTCTGATAAAGCATTCGATGCTGCAGCTTGTATTGGTTGTGGTGCTTGTGTAGCCGCATGTCCAAATGCTTCTGCTACATTGTTTACTTCTGCAAAAATTTCTCACTTATCTCTATTGCCTCAGGGTAAAGTGGAAACTGCAACCAGAGCAATTAAAATGATTTCTCAAATGGACCAAGAAGGTTTTGGAAATTGCACAAATATTGGTGAGTGCGAGGCTGCTTGTCCAAAAGAAATTTCATTAGAGCATATTGCCCGTGCAAAACGCGAATACATGAAAGCAATGTTCGAACCTGCTATTAAAAAAGTCTCTGATTCTGCAGGCTAATTAATTACGGAAGAACATAACCTGTAGTATTTTGTAAAACATATCCGTTATACAATATTGTCAGTAAGCTCGTTACATGAAAATAGTCTGGTGCTGAGCTTGAGTAGTAACGATACAGTGGAAGAGTTCCATATTGAGAGCTGCTATAGATATAGCCTAATACACCCTCTGATGTATGTCCCTCACAAGTAGATGATGTACTCATAAAGTGTTGAGAGTTAGGACTTTTTAAGCAACGGTATAAAGCAACAGTCCCGGAAATTCCAGAGTTTGTATATACATAAAAAGCAATGCCTTCATAAGTAAATCCAGCGTTCACACCCTCGGTATAAGTTTTTGTATAAAAGTGTCGGGACATGGTGCTGTAAGAAGTATAAGAACCGTATGTAAAGCGATAAATAGGAGTTGTTTGGTATGCGCCTGAATTCATTCCAGGTCCATTTACAGATATCGATACATTTGTCATAGCTACGTAACTTCCATTTGTATATGAAATGTATAACCATCCAGAATAGTTATTAATTGAATTATTAGTATAATTTAATTTTACCTGACAGGTTTGGCCTGCAGGTAAACTTATGCCGTTACATGTATTATATGTGACAGAAAACACAGATAAATCTAAGCCAAAAATGCTTTGTACATTATATGCTGGATATGAAGAAGTGTTTGTAATTGTAAATGTCTTTTCTGTATTTCCGATTGGATTTGGAAAAGTATAAGAAGTTGTACTGGCTGTTAATGTTGGATTATTAGAAGTTGTATTGGTCGGAGTTGGTGTAGGTGTTGGATTTGGGAGAATAACCGAGTTATTTGTTGAACCAGGATATTGACTCGTTTCAATCCCTCTAGGACTCGGATTTGGTTGTGCGCAGTTTTGATAAACTGAAAATAAAAAAACTGATAACATTACAAAGATAAGCATTGTAGATTTATCTTTAAAATATTGAAACCATTTAGGCTGCTTCATTTTTCTTTCCTTTGTTAGTGCCATTTTTTTGGCTAATTTCTAATCTTAGTTTTTCTGCTAACTCAACAAGATGCTTATGTTCGTCCCCACTTCGGAGAACAAAATTTTTGTTTTCACCTTTTAATAGGCCATCTACATACTTTTCAAATGAATAGAGTGGTCCCGCACTTTTGTGAGAAAAGAGCACTCCCGCATAAAATGTAAATGCAGATAGAATTAAGCTAATAATAATAGAGGAGGCTAAAAATATTGCGCCGTCCTCTCGTGATAATTGTTGAGTGTAGTGACGAATGAAAGTGTATGAAAACAGAATCAATACAACTGAGCAGCTTAATGTAACCAGTACAAGTTTGAATGCCCATTTGCTTTGATAGACAGTATTTATAAAATGCTTTTTACGTTTAGAGTTCGGTGTCCAAATTTTACTTTGATCTTTAAATATCGAATACAATACAATTCCAAACCCAACCCACATATAGACATCAGCAAAATTGAAAATATATTTATTGCTGAATAAAGTAACACATATAAAGTCTGTTACCGCACCATTGAGTACACGATCAATAGTATTCGATGCAATCGCTGTAAAAAATAATGTAATTCCAATTTTCAATCTAGTTAAAGTCGGATTTAATATGGAATGGAGTAAGAAATATGAAAAAAATATAAATCCAAAGAGTGTGCATACAAATACAACTCGAGTGAGCGATGAAATTTCATTTAGGGAATGTAATATAAATCCAGCGTTATAAAATTTTTGAAAATTAAAAAATCCAGTAGTCCCCAAATATTGATTAAACGTTATAAACCACTCAACATTGTGCTTAGCCCATTGATCTAAGAAGATAAGGAAACCGCACAATGCGGTTAAAATCGAATAGAATAGAAGGCTTTCCTTTTTCTGCTTCATATATTTCTATTCGGTTTAATTTATAAAAATTAAATACTAGGCAATTAAGTCCTATTATGCGAGTTAACGTTTGTTTATAAATATAAATCCAGAACCAACAGTTTGCCCTTGAGGTTCAATGACTCTGCTGTATTGAATAAAACCTCTGCCAATATTACTATAGATTATTTCTCTTTGAGGCTCTAAAACAATTTTACCAGTATAATCAACCACCATCGTTGGTCCAGAAGGATTTGAACTGTTTTGCAAAATTACCAATCCATATGAAGATTTTTCACTGATTCTCCATTTAGAGTTAAATGAGTCTTGCGTGTAAACTGTATTCAAATTGCGGTCTACTAATATTTGTTTGTCTTCGTTTTCATATATTACTGCATTTGTATTATTGAAATTTCCAATATGAAGATATTCTTTGCCTGAATGATTGTTTCCTTGTTCATCTAAATAAACACAGTTTTCATGTTTATTTTTACAGGCACCTATTGAAGGTTCTCCTGCTCTGTATCTTGAGTGCATTGTTGGAAATATTGTATTATATTCTCCTGGTTTAACGATCCATCTGTTTAGTCTTCTATTGAAAGCCCCATTTTTATAAAAAACAACCTGTCCGTCAAAACTTAATCCGATTTGTCGTTTACTTGATAAATTTATAGGAATTAATATTTTTCTTTGAAGATTGACCAACCCTTCTTTTATATTAGTGTCTTTTCCAGAAATAGCAGTGCATACATCTTTTGCGCAAAAAAGTGTAACATAACCAACTTCACTCATGCGTTTTGGTTTCATTACCCATTGCCCCTGGTGATTGATTGCCCCACACATATCAGGATACATCTGATTGCCTTCTATGCAGGCTGCTGCGATACCACTTTGAAAGTACCATACCCAAGTAAATACTGGCGGAATAACGATATTTCCTTTAGTATTTACAAAACCTTGTCGCTCGCTATCTTTTGGAGTGAAAATCGCCAATCCCTCACTGAAATTTGAGTGAATTCGAACATTTTCGTTGATTGGTAAATCTTTAGAAATAGCATAGTTTGCAAGAAAAGTTGAATTGAGTAAAAACCCCAAAAATAAAATAGAGTAAGCGAATTTTGTTTTCATAGTGACCCCATGTTTTAATATTAGTAAGCAATATTAACGCGGGTTGTATATGGCAAATCGCAACGTGTCAAGCCGTTGTTTTGCTAAGTAAAATTTAATTATTTTTGGATTATTGCGTTTTTTAGAAAGTTAAAACGAGCATCTTTAATTTTATATATCTTTGAATGATCGCTTTCAGATAGAATTATTTTAATCGCTTTTTTAATTTTAGAGCTTTGTAGTCCAAGTAAAATACTATCTATTCCGTGTGCTGCAAGAGAAACTGGAAGTAGAGCTGTTTCTACGACCAATGAAACGGGAACAAAAACTATTGGCCAAAATATATATGCGCTTACGAATGCAAGACCTGTAGTGAGTGAATAGGGTCCATCACCTCCACCACCAATAATTGTATCTGCTAATCCATATGGAACTGGGTCTGTGTAGCGCTGATTTTTCATAATTTTAACAAAAGACTTTGGCATGTTACTAAGCGCAATTGTGGTTCCAATAACCTCAGCTTGAGTTTCTGACATTGTGTCTGAATTTTTAAAATATAAAAGTTCAAATTCAGAATTATTTCGTTTTCGTGATGCAAGAGCTTCGCCAGTTTTTTTATTGATAACAATTCCACCAAGTATTTGTGCTTTTTCTGAAGATAATATTTCAATTGAATTTTTTTGTGATGTAATCGAATCAAATAAATCTATAATTTGTTGATATGTAAATGTAAGTGGGCAGGTAATACTTGAAATTAAATTTTTGTAATTAATTACACTTAATAGTAGAGACATTCTTTCTATGCCAGCATAAGTCCCAGTTATTTTGGCAGAGAATCCTTCAATCTCATTTTTATTTATAGATTTAATATACTGAAAAATACAACCCTGATCACGTACTACTTTTTCTTTGTAAATTGGCAAATCATTTTCATTAAAAGCTATTTTGGTTGATGAACTTAAAAATATGAAATCAAATGTTTCCAAATTATTCGTATCAATTTGGGTGATCGAATGATTTAATTTAAGTAGGCTGTTTTTAGGGGTATTAATTAATGAATCTAGGGCCAATTCGCTAGAATTAGCAAAATTAGAAATAAATAATAATGTAATAAGTTTAAGCAGGGGTTTAATAAGCATGCATTGTTACTATAACGCATCGCGTATAAAGTCAATTATTTTAACACTTATTTATATTTGAATAGAAAGTTCAAAGGGCGTCTTTATATGCTTTAAGACAACGAGTTCTCGCCAATGCATGATCTATAATTGGTTTAGGGTAACTTGTACTTTTATATTCAGGAACCCACTTTTGAATGTATTCATGATTTGGATCAAATTTTTTAGTTTGTTCGGAAGGGTTAAAAATTCTAAAATAAGGAGCTGCATCACAGCCAGAGCCCGCGCACCACTGCCATCCACCATTATTACTAGAAAGATCATAGTCCATTAATTTAGAAGCAAAATAATTTTCACCCCAACGCCAATCAATCAGTAAATGTTTTGTTAAGAAACTTGCAACAATCATTCGTGCGCGATTATGCATAAATCCTGTTTGATTGAGTTCTCTCATTCCCGCATCTATAATAGGGTAGCCTGTAATTCCTTCGCACCATGCTTTAAATAACTTCTTATCATTTTGCCATTGAATTTTATCATATTCAGGTTTGAATGCTTTGGTTTCAACGTGAGGAAATTGAGAGAGAATCATCATATAAAATTCTCTCCAAATAAGTTCAGTTAAAAATGTTGGTTCTTCTTTGATGCTATGTCGGACACATTTTCTAATTGATACTGTTCCAAAGCGTAAGTGAACACTGATTCGAGAAGTGCCTTCCACATAGAGCAAATTTCTAGTATTTTTATAATTATTTAAAAAAGGTTTTTCCATTTGAACTTTTGGAAAAGAATAATTTGAATATTGAAATCCAAAATTTTCTAATTTTGGGATATCATTTGTCTTTTCTTGGAATAAATTTTTCAAGTATTTGTGTGAAGGTACTTCATCATAATCTCTTTCTTTCACTTTACTCATCCATTTGTTTTTATATGCAGTAAATACTAGATATGGCTTTCCATTGTCTTTGCAAATTTCGTTTTTTTCAAAAACTACTTGATCTTTAAATGTATTAAATTTGATTTTATTTTTATTTAAAAATTCATTAATTTCTTGGTCACGCTTAATTGCATATGGTTCATAATCATGATTAGTGAATACTTCAGAAATTTCGTATTCCTTTTCTAGTTTTTTCCAAACTTCTAGAGGCTTTCCAAAGTAAACATGTAAATTGGCGCCCGCCTTATTTAACTTTTCATTTAGTGCATTTAATTGGTCATAAATAAAACTAACTCTTTGGTCCTTGGAATTTTCTAATTTTCCTAAAATATTTTGATCAAATATGAAGATGCATTTAACAGGTAATGAAGATTTTAAAGCATTATATAGCCCATTATTATCTTGGAGTCTTAAGTCTCTACGAAACCAGAAAAAATTGATTTTATTTTGCATAGTTACCTAGATTGCTAATTTAACTTATATACATTTCCAATTTTTAAATTCAATGATACAAGGCAGCAGGGGAAAAACTCAATGTTGTCTAATATTTGTCTAAGTCTTTCATTATTTATTTTTAGTCTCCAAGGCTACGCAAATAGCTTCAATACATGTTTTGAAATGTATGCAAAACGTGGTGATTCAATTGAAAATGTTATTAAAGCATCTGAATGTTTTATAATTAATAAAACAGAATCTATAGAATCTGATCATTGGATTTTAATGTCTTATATTTGGGTTGTGCTTAAAACTACAGATAAAGATCAAAGAAGAAAGTTTATAAACATAGGTCAGGCACACATAAATGAAATGGCTACGAATCCAAACTTAAATGGAATTACAGAATATTGGAAAGCTATTTTTAAAACACAAGATGCAAAAGATGCAGATGAAGGTGCAATCTTACCAAGAAATACCTTGGCAAGTTTAAGTGAAATCAAAAGTAATTTAAGACATGCTATTGAAACGAGCCCAAAAATTCATGGATTTGGTCCAAATCGTGTTTATGGAATTATGTACCTTGAAATGCCCGCAATTGTAGGAGGCGATTTAGAGGTAGCACTTTCGAATCTTCAAACTGCATATGAAAATGCCCCAGAGTATTCTGACAATGTTTTTTGGTATGCGAAAGCATTACTTAAAAACAAAGAAAAAGAAAGAGCGATAGGGTTATTTGAAAAACTAATTTCTGTTGATTTACAAAAATATAATCCAGAAAGAATTCCAGAAACTATGTTCGATATTTCTGAAGCAAAGAAAATTTTAGAGAAAATTAAAAAATGAATTTTATTGCAGCATTAATAACTATATTACCGCTCATCTCTATTATTACTTATCACTCAAATGCAGCCATCGTTCCAAATATTACAGGGGATCGTCCCGCAACATTACCAAAGCGAAGAATAATGGCAACATCTGCATTCTATTATTCAGAATTATCGAAACAATATGATCCTGCAGGAAGAGTTGCAAATTTTTCTGACAATTTAAACCGCAATATTGGATGGAATGATATATTAAAATCAGATCAAACTCGTTCAGATCAGTTGTCTGGTTTATTACAATCAAAAGGTATTAATTTAAATGATTCCGCAGGAAGTTTTACAGGCGATTTTAAAGGCACACAACAAACCACAGTGCCAGTATTTGGATTTGGAATTACTGATACTTTAGGATTATATGCAGCCGTTCCAATTGTTCGATTTCAAGCTCATTCATCAATTGCATTTCAAAAGTCACAATCTTCAGAAAATTTTGTTAACTCATTAAGAGCGTCTAATCAAAATTCGGCTGCTGACGAGTTTGCACAAAGTTTAAACTCTAGTTTTGACACACAACTTGCTAAAGCAGGGTATAAATTTGAAGATACGATTGATAGAACATATATTGGTGATTTGCAGTTAGATTTAATTCGTACTTTAGAGTTTCAAAAATATCGAGATTTAAAAGTCGCATTGATTCCAAGTGTGATCGTACCTACAGGAAAAAAAGCCGAGATGAATGACCTGTATCAATTTTCAACCACGGATTATAGATTTCAAGTTGGTGCAAGAACGGTAGTAGAGATGCCAGTTACTTCTAGTTTAACGTTCATCCCCAGCGCAGGAATCATGCAGCCATTAGACACAACGATTGAAAAACGAATTCCAAAAGATGAAAGTGATTTACTTGCTTCTGATATAGATAAAAATACAAATTTAAGTGGTGGCTTTTTTTATTCTATACGAACTGACTTGCGACAACAACTCTCCAGGTCTTGGGCTATTCGCGGCGGGTTCGAACATTCTCAAAGGTTAGAGAAAACATATTCTGGAAATATCTATTCTCAAAACAGATATGCTTTACTGAATAAAAAATCAGGAGAACGCTTAGATGTATTTTTAGCTAATTTTGAGCTTTCTACCATTCGTGCATTTTTAGATCGTGATTTTATTTTACCAACTCAACTCAATATTGGAGCTGGATTGCCGGTATCGGGTACTAACACTTTGGCTAATACATTTCTGATGTGTCAGGCCGCTTTCTTTTTTTAAGGAATTATGAATATAAAATTATTTTTAATTTTAATGGTCGGTTTAAGTGGTTGTTTAGGACCTAAAAAAGTAGAGCCTGCTAAATCAGATTTATTGGTAACTTCCAAGAATCAATCGCAATATCAAAATCTAGAATCTTTGGACGGAAAACAAATTAAAAATTTTATGGTTGTAATTTTCCCTGACAATCTATCTCAAGCTAAATGGAAAAATCTTTTTCAACTTACAGATCGAATGACCGCATTGAAATATAATGCAGATGAAAATATGGCCGAAATTTCAAAGATATTAATTGATTTATATGACAATTATTCATCTTACTTGCTTCAGTGGAACAGCACAGAAAATTGTAAATTTAATTTTCAAGGAAATGTAAATTGTGAACCAATGTACGATATTTTCGGTGATAATTCTCTCAATGGTGGATTGCCTGAATTTAAAACACCTTTTGAATTGCGCTGGCCAGAAACAAACTCAACAGATCATTATCCATGGTACGAAACTAAATTAGTTTTAGATAAATCTCGATATGGTCAGTTTGAATTAACATTAAAACTTAAAAAAGAAATCGTCCGGAATAAAACGTATTATTATGGCGATGTTCTTGTAAGTCCAGAATCTTACTTTTTAAATGAGCAAGGAATAGTCCGTCCGCATTTTAAAATCGGATATACTGAATTGTGGCTAGAGTAAATTTAAAGTCCTTTTAAAATTCTCTTACATGCAGCCGGCCCTTGATAAATCAAGGTTGAATAAATTTGAATTGCACTGGCACCAGCTTCGAGACGCACTTTTGCATCTTTGGCGGTTTCAATTCCACCGACAGATATAATGGGCACTTCTTTAGGAAGTAATGTTCTAGCACGAATTAGCAATTGCAAGGAAATATCTTTTAAAGGCCATCCCGATAGGCCGCCCAAATCAGTAGGAATTGTATTTGTTAAAATCAAGCCAGTAATTGGTTTTCCAGGACCACAGTAGTCACAAACATTTCTTAATTCCTCCATGCTTAGTTCGGGAGATAGTTTTAAGAAAATTGGCTGTGGCAATCGTAAAGCTGCCGTTCGTTTTGCAAACTGTTCTATAAAATCGGTAGACTGTAAATTTCTCAGTCCTGGTGTATTAGGAGAACTAATGTTTAACGCAAAGTAATCCGCTGTTTGATAAAATGTTTTAACTAAATATTCATAATCTCGAACGGCTTCATTATTTGGGGTGTCTCTGTTTTTTGCAATGTTCACCCCAATCGGAACGCTACAAAGTGATCTGATAGCTTTTAGTCTAGAGTTTACAATAGCTGCACCATCTGATGGAAAGCTCATTCTATTTACAATGGCTCGTTTAGCGGTTTCACGGCGAATGCGAGGTCTTGGGTTTCCAACTTGTGGTCTAGGGGTGACAGTTCCTATCTCGATAAATCCAAAGCCTAAGTTTTCTATTCCTGGAATTAAAACCGCATTTTTATCAAATCCAGCGGCCAGTCCTACTGGATTTTGAAATTCAATCCCGCCAATTTGAACTTTTGGTGCTTTGTGATTTATGACAAAAATTCGTTTTGTAATATTTCTTGCAAATCCAAATCGCCACATAAATTTACAAAAAGATAAAACATTTTCATGTGCTTCTTCAGCATCAAATAAAAATAAAATAGGACGAATGAAAAATCGATAAAATGAAAATAATCCAAAAAAATATTTTGGTTTTTCTTCTTTTATTTGATTCATTACAATTTCACTCATGGAATTTTTTTAAATTCCTCCAATGTATTAACAATAAAAGCGTCTGACTCTAAACATTCACGCTCTAATGTAGTAGTTGGTGTTTTTCCATAATCATGACCTGAAAAAATTACGGTGTCATGGGGAAGTTTTTTTAAATTTTGAATTGTTTTAAATAGTTCTTCGTCTGAACCTGTTTCTAAATCTGTTCTTCCAACTAATCCGACAAATACGGTATCCCC
>CAZNGN010000012.1:31287-88060 GCA_964572865.1 uncultured Bacteriovoracaceae bacterium
CCAGTGAGTAGTCGATATGGTTTTTGGTCAGTTAATAAAAGACAAATTTCACCTGCGCTATGGCCAGGTGTGTGGAGAACCTTAATTTGATCTTTGCCAATTTTAAATAATTCCTCGTGTTCCAAGTAAGAAATATTATTTTCAGACTTTAAACGAAACGCGTCGTTAGCGTGGACATAAATTGGTACATTATATTTTTTTTCAATAGCTGGAATTCCTGCGACGTGATCAAAATGAGTGTGAGTACATATTACAGCTTTAAGTTTTGAGCCAAGTTCACTGAGTTTATTTTCCCAAGGAGTTAAATCTTTTTGGGGATCAATTACTACAGATTCATTACCGGAAGTAAGAAGGTAAACAAAGTTTTTCATTGTTCCGATTAAAAATTGGTCTAAGCGAATCATAGTTTTGATAAGGTAGTATTTTAATTTGAAATTATCTATGCTTAATGCGGGGCGAAGTTTTTAAATTTGCTTTTTTTTTGCCTTATACTTCCATTCTGGTTTTTTACTTTTATGTTGTGGGCGGCACTCAAACGAGTTTTTTTCTTGAGTGAAAAAATGGGTTTCTTCATAAAACACAGCAGTTCTAGAATATTGAACTTCATTTGAATCAAATTCGATATCATACAAATTTGGAGATTTAGCATTGCTAGTCAATTTTAATTCAAATGAAACAGGACATTCTTTGTCGGGGGAGTGAGTTAATGGAGTGCCTAATTTAACTTCATATGCAATTAGTCGACAAACAAATCTACAAATATATTCATAAGCTGGAGGAATAGGGGGTCTTGGGTCGCGATCAGATATCTGAACGTTCATAAGAGGAAATTCAACTTTTGCCTCTTCTTCAGCTTGGGCCCACATTGTCAAAAAAAGTGTAAAAATAAGTATCAAATTCTTCATTTTTGAGTAGCCTTTATGTTCCGTTTTTCTTATCGGAAAGTGTTAAAAAAAACTGAATTAAAATGAGCTTTTGATGTTTTCATTTTCTGATTTCTCGATAGAATCCTCAAAGATATAGCAGAGATAGAAAAAGAAATAGAAAGAGGAAAAAATGGCAAATTATACTCAAATCACGCCTCCAAAAGACGGCCAAAAAATCACAATGAACGCAAACATGACTTTAAATGTTCCTGATAACCCAATCATTCCTTTTATTGAAGGGGATGGAACAGGACCTGACATTTGGAAAGCATCAGTTCGAGTGATGGATGCTGCCGTTAAAAAAGCCTATGGCGGAAAAAAGAAAATCACATGGTTTGAAGTTTATGCCGGTGAAAAATCTAAAAACAAATTCGACAACTGGTTACCAGAAGACACTGTAACTGCGTTTCGCGAATATTTAGTTGGTATCAAAGGACCATTAACCACTCCCGTGGGCGGTGGAATTCGATCGTTAAACGTAGCTTTACGACAAATGTTAGATTTATACGTTTGTTTGCGTCCTGTTCGATATTTCAGAGGAGTACCTTCTCCTGTGAAACGCCCTGAAAAAGTGGATATGGTGATTTTCAGAGAAAACACTGAAGACATCTACGCAGGTATTGAATGGCAAGCTGGCACTCCCGACGCTGATAAAGTAATCAATTACTTACAGACTGAAATGAAAACCAAAAAGATTCGTTTTCCAAAAGAATGTGGAGTGGGAATCAAAGTGGTTTCAAAAGAAGGTTCACAACGCTTAATTAGAGCCGCATTAGAGTATTGTGTTTCTCAAAAAAGAAAATCACTAACTCTTGTTCATAAAGGCAATATCATGAAATTCACTGAAGGTGCATTTCGTGATTGGGGATATGAGTTAACCAAAGGTGAATTTAAAGGCAAAGCAATTGGATGGGATGATTGCGAAGGCAAAGCTCCGGCAGGCCAAGTGCTTGTGAAAGATTCAATCGCTGACATTACACTTCAACAAGTTTTAACTCGTCCTGAAGATTTTGATGTATTAGCGACTTGTAACTTAAATGGAGACTATTTATCAGATGCACTTGCTGCACAAGTAGGTGGAATTGGAATTGCTCCGGGTGGAAACATCAACTACGTCACAGGTCATGCTGTGTTTGAAGCAACACACGGAACTGCTCCCAAATATGCAAACCAAGATAAAGTGAACCCAGGTTCGGTAATCTTATCTGGTGAAATGATGTTCAGACACTTAGGTTGGAATGAAGCTGCTGACCTCATCATTAAAGGAATGGATCGTTCAATCACAAACAAAACTGTGACATACGATTTCGCACGTTTGATGAATGCAGAAGGTGAAAAGGGCGTAAAAGAAGTGAAATGCTCTGAGTTTGCAGACGAAATTATTAAAAACATGTAAGGAGAAAAAAATGAGAAGACCAAAAATTTCTGTAATTGGTGCAGGTTTCGTAGGATCAACCGCTGCTCACTGGGCTGCGAGTAAAGAATTAGGCGACGTTGTATTGATCGACATCAACGACGGTGCCGCAAAAGGTAAAGCGTTAGACTTATTTGAAGCATCTCCTGTAGAAGGATTCGATTCACGCATCACCGGCGGTTCAGATTATTCGTTAACTAAAGATTCAGATGTTGTGATCATTACAGCAGGTTTACCTCGTAAACCTGGAATGAGCCGTGACGATTTGTTAGCAACAAATGCAAAAATCGTTAAAGAGTGTGCTCAGAATGTTGCAAAATATTCTCCAAACTCTGTTTTGATTATTGTTTCTAACCCACTCGATGCTATGTGCCACGTAGCTTATGAAGCTTCAGGTTTTCCACGTGAAAGAGTTTTAGGAATGGCAGGCGTTCTCGATGGAGCTCGTTTCAGATCATTCATCGCTGAAGCATGTGATGTTTCTGTTGAAGACGTTCAAGCGTTTGTATATGGCGGACACGGCGACACAATGGTTCCAATGCCAAGATACGTATCTGTTGGTGGAATTCCATTAACTCAAATTTTACCAAAAGATAAAATCGATGCTTTAGTTCAGCGCGCTCGTCAAGGTGGAGCTGAAATTGTGAACTTATTAAAAACAGGTTCTGCATATTACGCACCTTCTGTTTCTGCAGTTCAAATGGCTGAAGCAATTGTGCGCGATAAGAAACGTGTTCTTCCTTGTGCTGTTTTATTACAAGGTGAATATGAGCAAAAAGGCCTATTTTGCGGCGTTTTAGCAAAATTAGGTTCAAAAGGTTTAGAGCAAGTAATGACTTTGGAATTAAATGCTGATGAAAAAGCTATGTTCCAAAAATCATGTGATGCTGTTCGTGAACTTGTAGATGCATTGAAGAAAATTCAATATTAAGTTTTTATTTTGGAGTGGGGTGAGCCTCACCATTGCACCGTTGGTGCAATAAGGATTCGGCCACACCCCACTTCAAAATATAAAATAAATATTGATTCAATTTATAAGTCTACAAATCGAACATCATCCACATTTGCTAATATAGAAGTGAGTTATTTGTTTATGTAGTTGTTTATTCATTTTTCGAATCCTTTGAGCGCCTCAGCGCGATGGTAAGGAAAATGAATAAACAACTAAGTAAACAAAAAAGGAGAGAACGAAATGAATGTTCATGAGTACCAGGCAAAGGAATTGCTCAAACGATACAATGTGGGCTTACTAAAAGGTAAACCTGCATTTTCAGTAGATGAAGCTGTAAAAAACGCACAAGAATTGGGTGGAAGCGTTTGGGTTGTAAAAGCTCAAATTCATGCCGGTGGTCGTGGAAAAGGTGGCGGTGTAAAAATCGCAAAATCGCTTGATGAAGTAAAAACTCATGCTTCTAAAATTTTAGGAATGCAGCTAGTAACTCATCAAACTGGTCCTGAAGGAAAAAAAGTTCATAAAATTTTTATCGAGCAAGGCTGTGACATCGCAAAAGAATATTATTTTGCAATTTTGATTGATCGTGCAACTTCTCAGGTTTTACTAATGGGCTCATCAGAAGGTGGAATGGACATTGAAACCGTTGCTCACGACACTCCTGAAAAAATAGTTAAAGTTCTCATTGATCCAGCGACAGGATACATGCCTTATCACGGCAGAAAAATGGCACTAGCAATTGGATTACCGAAAGAGTCGATGAATAAAGCAGTGGCTTTCTTTGGCTCTCTTTACAATGCATTCATCGGTTTAGATTGCTCAATGTGTGAAATCAATCCGGTTGTTTTAACTAAACAAGGTGATTTGATCGCACTAGATGCGAAACTAAACTTCGACGACAACGCATTATTTCGTCACAAAGACATCGCAGAAATGCGCGATACAAATGAAGAGTCAAAACAAGAAACAGAAGCAGGAAAATACGATCTTGCATTCATTTCTCTTGATGGAACCATTGGCTGTATGGTGAACGGGGCGGGACTTGCGATGGCGACTCTTGATATCATTCAGCTGCACGGTTCATCTCCTGCAAACTTTTTAGACGTGGGCGGTGGTGCTGATAAAGAAAAAGTGAAAGCTGCGTTTAAAATCATTCTTCAAGATCCAAAAGTAAAAGCAATTCTTGTAAATATTTTCGGCGGAATCATGAAGTGTGACGTAATTGCTGAAGGTGTGATAGCGGCTGCAAAAGAGCTCTCATTAAAAGTGCCTTTGGTTGTTCGCTTAGAAGGAACAAACGTAGAAAAAGGAAAAGAAATGTTAGCAAATTCAGGTTTAAAAATTACTCCAGCGGATGGATTAACCGATGCAGCTCAAAAAGTAGTTGCTGCTGCGAAGGGAGCATAACGATGGCTATTTGGATTAATAAAAACACAAAAGTTATTACTCAAGGTATTACAGGCTCTCAAGGAATGTTCCATTCTCAAGGTTGCCGTGATTATGCTAAAGAGTTTGGTTTCAATACAATGGTTGGTGGTGTGACGCCAGGTAAAGGTGGAACCACTGCCGAAGGATTTCCTGTTTTTGATTCTGTTGCAGAAGCAAAAGCAAAAACAGGCGCAAATGTTTCAATGATATTTGTTCCACCTCCGTTTGCTGCAGACGCAATTTGCGAAGCAGTCGATGCTGAAATGGATTTAGCAGTTTGTATCACTGAAGGAATTCCAGTGTTAGATATGCTCAGAGTAAAAAAATATTTAGCTGGAAAGAAAACCCGCCTCATCGGACCTAACTGTCCGGGCATCATTACTCCTGGCCAATGTAAAATTGGAATCATGCCAGGAAGAATTCACAAACCAGGTCCAGTGGGTGTACTTTCTCGTTCTGGAACATTAACTTATGAAGCGGTATATCAATTAACTCAATTAGGAATCGGCCAATCCACTTGTGTGGGAATCGGCGGAGACCCAATTAATGGTACAAATTTCATCGATGTTCTAGATGCTTACAATCGTGACCCAGAGACTAAAGCTGTGATTATGATTGGAGAAATTGGTGGTTCTGCAGAAGAAGAAGCAGCTGACTTTATTAAACGCGAAATGAAAAAACCAGTGACGGGATTCATCGCTGGACAAGCCGCACCAAAAGGAAAGCGCATGGGACACGCAGGCGCAATTATTTCTGGTGGAAAAGGAACCGCTCAAGAAAAGATTGAGAGATTAGAGTCAAATGGTGTAAAGGTAGCAAGGTCACCAGCTGACATCGCAAAAACATTAACATCCGTTTGGAAGGGATAAATAACAATGGCAACCGAAAAAACATTTTCAATCATTAAACCAAATGCAGTTCAAAAAAACTGTATGGGCGAAATCATGACTCGTTTTGAAAAACGTGGTTTAAGAATTGCTGCTGCAAAATTCACAAAATTAACAAAAGAAAAAGCAGAAGGCTTTTACATCGAACATAAAGACCGTCCTTTCTTTGGATCTTTAGTTCGTTTCATGACTTCAGGTCCAGTAATGTTAATGGTTCTTGAGGGTGAAAATGCAGTTGCGTTGAATCGTGAAATCATGGGTGCTACAGATCCTGCGAAAGCAAATCCAGGCACAATCCGTAAAGATTTTGCAGATTCAATCGAAGCAAACGCAGTTCACGGATCTGATTCGGTAAAATCTGCCGAGCGTGAAATCGCATATTTCTTCGATAAAGCAGAAGTAAGCGGCAGATTCTAGTATTTACTAAATAAATCACAAATTTAACTCTAAAAATCCCATCAAAAACCGAAAAGAATTTGATGGGATTTTTTATTGGTGGAAGTCGTGCTTTTTTAGTGTTGATCTTATTTGCATTCTTTTTTGCAAATATAAACGCATTTTCTCAGACAAATTCAACACAGCAAATTCAATTTCAAAATTTATTAGCATTGGCATCTGAAGTGAGTAGTGGTGACCACAGTGATTCAGACATACAAACCGTTGCCAATAAAATCGAACCATTTCTTGCAGATTTAAAAAATCAAAAATTACTTTCAACGCCCGAAGGTAAAGATTTAATTTCATTTCAAAAGAAATTTATAAACTATTTAACCATTAAGGATAAATTTGATAAATGTGGCAGCAAAAAACTCGACATCCGTGATATGGACGAGCGCATTTTAAAGGCTGCAAGAAATACAAATATTTCAAATATTCCTATTTGTAATAATCCATTTGCGGGTAAGCCTACCGTGCCGCAAGCAATGCAAATTCTTAATGTAGTAAGAACTTCAAATCTAAGTTCTTTGTCTGATTTAGAAGCGAGTGTGTTTGAGAAAACTTTAGAAAATGCTTTATACACATATATCCATTTAGAATATTTATATTCAAAAAATAAAAATATGGAATCAACCAGATCGATCGTTGATAAAATATGTAAAAAAGAAACGTGTGGTTTTTATCTTAAACAAGATTTACAAAAAATGGCTGATCAATATTTAGCTCAATTAAAAAAATCTGATTTAAAGCCAATAAACACAGCCGAATCATTGGTAGATCTAAATAAAAAAATAAGTAGATTAAATACAAAAATAAAAGCGATTCCTTTGGCGGGATATTATGGAGCTTCTGTTTTTCAAAATATATCGAAATCTAAATCTGATCCAAGAAAAAAAGCCGCTATAATGGATTATCAAAATACATTTTATGAAGTTTCATCATCTGGAAATGGTTTGTTGTTTAACACCGATGCAGTCCAAAATGCAGTCGAAACAATTCGACAAATTAAAATGCAAAATGGTAAACATGCACAACACAAATTAATTACAAATGTAACTGTGATTGAAAATGCAATCAAAGAAGCAAAAAACAAAGTATTACAAAATAGTAATGATTTCATTGCAAATCACTTTAAAAAAGATTCACAGTTATCTGATCAAGAAAAGTTGAAAAATGTTTTAGAAGAAAATCCAGTTGCTTTCGGGCAAGTATTAATTGAACACCCAGAACTTTCGTATGCAGCATGTTCAGTTATGAACTCACTTGCTAAAGAAGAAGAAAATAAAAAAACTACCAGAAAAGTTATTTCATGGGGATGTGGTATTGTAGGTGGAGTTGCTCTTGTTACGGGAGTCGGATCTCTCTTAGGAGCTGAGTTGTTGGCAGAAGCAGGATTGTCAGCTGCAACCATAAGCACATTGAGTACGGTAGGTTCAACTGCAGCAGTTCTCACTTCTGCTTCCGGTATAATCAATGCTGTTCATACTCAATATGTTCATTATGACCAAGAAAAAGAATTTGAAAAAGCATATTTTTCAGGCAGCGCTGATGAACGAATTTTAGAAGAAGCTCAAGCAGAATATATAAATTATAAAAAAGCAGAGTGGGATACATATCTTCAAGTCGGAATGACTGCAACAAGCTTACGAGTGTATCGATCAATGCTTAAAACAGTTAAAACTGGACAAACGCTTGCCACCAAAGGAATCGAATTTATCTCTAAAATGACTCTTTTACGTAAAGGAGCCAGTGCTCTTAAACAAATCAATAATGATGTGAAAATAGCGAGTTTATTGAAAGCAAATCAAGCAATCATTGGAGAAGAAAAAACAGCTCAATTTATGGCCCACATTGCGAATATGGAAGAGGAAGAACGACTTTTATTTTTAAATAAAATACGCACGTGGGAATCAAAAGATTTACAAAAGTATATTAAAAGTAAAAATTTCTTAGATAGTGTTGATGAAAAAATAGTGATTCAAAATCCAGGCACAAAAGGTTCAGTGCCAGTTAAAAATCACGAAATTGTTCAACGGATTCAGTCTTTAAAGGGAGACTACGAACCTGTACGATTTGAAATCATCAATCAAAAACCATATGCGGTCATACGTTTTAAAAGTGGCAAAACAACCAATGTTGCACTTGAGGGAGACGAAGAAAAAGCTTTATTCGATAAATTAATTTTTTCAGATAAGGGTGATCAGAAAAAAATGTTATTCGATGACCTCCAATATCGTAAAGAGCTTCTCGAAAAAATTGAAAAAAGACTTACGAATATTGAAGCAAAACCTACGCAAGCAATGCCAGTCAAAGAAGAAGTCCCACAAGTAAATAAAACCACCAAAACAACAATGTCTGATGCAGAAAGATTAGATTTATCAAGGCAATATAAACTATCTAAATTACATCCGAAACAAATGACCAGTTCTAAAGAAGTATATTCTCCAGCTACGATGAATGAAACATCAACATTTATGGGTGTGAATCAATATCATCAAGCAAATCACTTAGCCGAACCAGTAATAGATTTAAAAAGCTTTCCTGAAGCAAAAAACTATATAACTAATTTTAAACCTATGAAGGATTTGGGTTTCGATGTTGAAAATATTAACAAGTGGAACCCATATGTTTCTAATTTTGAAAAGTCGCTATTTAATCAAAAAGTCGTGGGATGGACAAAAAAACTTTCCGACGGAAGTTATGCCCGAGTGCGATTAGATTATGAGCCCAATACGATAGCAAAAAGTAAAGGTTTACATTTTAATGTTGAAACAAATGTCAAAATGCCCGATGGCAAAAATCATGTTTATAAATTTGCTGTAAAGCTATTGTGTTTTGGGCATCCTTGTTCAGAAGCAGAAGCGCTTCAAATGCTAAGTAGATTGCAAAAACCTTAATTACTTTGAAATAAACTCAAACTCTGCTGGTTCATCAGAACCTGTAACAGTTGAGTACATGTGTTCATACCATTTTGCAGTTTGTGCACATTCTTTTTTAGAAGCGGCATGAACGTAATAAACTTTGTCATGATTCTTTTTGCTTTTAGATGCAATTTTGCGTCCTGTCTCAGGATTGCTTACTAATATTTTGCAATTTGTACGTGGAAAATCACCAGCTCCCTTTTTCTTTGAAGCTTTTGCATAAGAAATTCCAAATAAACTGACTATAACAAAGCAAATTATCATTTTTTTCATGAATAGATCCTTATAAATGACTTATCGGAGAAATTAATTAAAACTTGAGCAATTTAATACAGAATTACTTTTTTTTGCCTATGTTCAGAAGACGCAGTAGAACTATTAAATATGAAATTAGCCCTTTGCCAAATTAACACAATCGTTGGGAACTTTACTTATAACATTGAAAAGATTCTCAATTCTGTTTTAAAGGCGTCAGAGCAGGGCGCTGAACTTTGTGTTTTTCCCGAACTTGCCCTGAGTTCATATCCTCCACTTGATTTATTAGACAGAGATGAGTTTTTAGAAGCAAATCAAAAGGCATTGCAAACACTTCAGTCCAAATTAGCTGAGATTAAAAATGCCCCCGCATTTGTTGTAATTGGTTCCATCACTCCTAATGAAAAACCAACAGGTAGAAAATTAAAAAATTCAGCACTTGTGCTTTCAAAAGATAAAAATTTTGAAGTGATTTTTACACAATCAAAACGATTACTTCCCACTTATGATGTCTTTGATGAGTCTAGATATTTTGAAGCAGAAGAAAAATCTCAATTGTGGAATTCTCCTTTCGGAAAAATTGGTTTAATGATTTGCGAAGACGCCTGGTTTGATCAAAAAATAAAAGGCAGATCCATTTACGCAAAAGATCCCGCTGACGATTTAAAAGGTGCCGATTTTATAATCAATATCTCAGCCTCTCCATTTGAAATTAACAAAGACGACAATCGAAGAGCTACTGTTCAACGATTTGTTCAACGTGTGAATGCACCTTTAGTTTACGTAAATCAAATTGGTGCAAATGATGAGATTTTATTTGATGGATGCTCGTTTATTTGCGATTCAAAGTCTGAAATCATTGCAGAACTGCCAAGTTTTCTCGAAAAAATAGAAGTAATGGATATTGATTTTAAACATCTTAAAAAAACAAATCTCATATTGTCAGACAAATCACCGATTGAGTTAATTCACGAAGCATTGGTGACTGGCATTCAAGATTATTTTGCAAAAACTAGCTTTAAAAAAGCTGTAATTGGCCTTTCGGGTGGAATTGATTCAACCGTTGTTGCCACACTTGCTGTTGAAGCTTTGGGTGCAAAAAATGTTTTAGGTGTTGCGATGCCAAGCCAATACTCTTCTTCACATTCGATTACAGATGCCGAAGCTCTCGCACATGCATTAGGAATCGAATTTCGAATCCATCCGATAAAGTTTGTTTTCTCGACTTTATTTATGGAAATCAAATCAGGTTTTATGAATCTTCCACCAGATGTGACAGAAGAAAACATGCAGGCACGTTTACGCGCTATTATTTTGCTAGCTTTGGCAAACAAGCGAAATGCATTAGTATTAACAACAGGAAATAAATCAGAACTTGCTGTAGGCTACTGCACAACTTATGGAGATATGGCAGGAGCAATCGCACCTCTTGGTGATTTGTATAAAACGAAAGTGTATGAATTAGCTCATTACTTGAATGAAAAACAAAAACGCATTCCCGGCAGTACTTTATCTAAACCACCCAGTGCTGAGTTACGATTAAATCAAAAAGATGAAGATTCGTTAGGTTCGTATGAAGTTTTAGACAAACTCTTACAATTACATATTGAAGATGGCTTAGATCGTGATGAATTAGTCGAGAAAGGTATTCAAAAAGAATACGTAGATAAGATTTTAAAACTAATTCAGATTTCAGAGTTTAAACGACGACAAGCAGCACCAGTATTGAAACTAACATCAAAGGCATTTGGATTGGGACGCCGCATGCCAATTGCAAAGCATTTTTAATGCATTTTTACATAAGTTTTGTTAGCGTATTTGCATGACAAGAAGAATCAACATTTATAAAGCGTTTACGTGGATGTTTGTATTAAGTATCGGTCTATTTTCATTTTTTAGAGCTTTTGCAGGATTGCCGTCTCAAGATCCTAATATTGCAGAACTTAGAAAGACATTTACAGACTCTCAAACCATTACAAAATCTGCATTAGAGCTCGAAACTAAATTTAACTGTATAGAAAATATGGCTATTAAAGATGATTTTAATAAGCCAGAACATAAAGACTTTTTTATCTTTCACGACAATGGTTTAGATGATTTTGTGACAAATACAGGCTCAGCAAAACCAGGCCTTCTTCAGTTTAGAACTGAGGGTTTAATTGGCGGTTGGAGAGATAATACTACAATCAATAGAACTCGTTATTTATTAGTTATTAGAAAGTCTAAAAATAATGAAGTGCTTGCAGAGTGGTCAGTTCATAAAGATGACATTAAGGGCTCAGCTCGATCAACTATGATTGAATCAACTGTATCTTCGAACTATAAGTCTATTAGCTATTTATTATGCCCTGCACCAAGCGCATTTGAATAAACTCTAACAAATGCTTAAATTACCTCATTATTTTTAAAAAAATGATTGATCAATGATTCATCGCAGAGTAAAAGATTCCATTACTATTAATAACATACACAAAGGGGGATTCGATCGCTGCTCCAGTTCCATCTAAAAACCAAGTAAGAGTTAATGAACGTATTCGTGCTCAACAAGTACGAGTAATTGATGATGCAGGCAAAATGCTAGGAGTTTTCATGGTTCAAGATGCCGTGAAATTAGCAAAAGAAAGAGGATATGATTTGGTTGAAGTTTCACCAACAGCGGATCCTCCGGTTTGCAAAATTACAGATTACGGCAAGTTTCTTTATGAAAAAAAGAAAAAAGAACATGAAGCTAAGAAAAAGCAATCTGTCATCAACATCAAAGAAGTTCAGTTAAGACCTCAAACTGATACACACGATTTAGAATATAAATTCAGAAACGTGCATAGGTTTTTACAAGATGGAGATAAAGCGAAAGTATCCGTGATGTTTCGAGGCCGTGAAGTTGCTTACGTTGAGCAAGGTAGAAAATTGCTAGAGCAATTGATCGAGCAAACCAAAGACGTAGGAATGGTCGAAATGCCACCCAAGCTTGAGGGAAAAAGATTAACATGTGTGTTGGCTCCGTTACACGGCCACCACTTGGGAGCCCCAAAAGCACATAAAGTTACAGAGTCGTCTCCTCAAAAAGATGATTCTAAAAAAGTATTGAAATAAGGAAGAGGTAGGAAGTTATGCCAAAAATGAAAACAAAATCAGCAGCAGCTAAGCGTTTTAAAATCACTGCAAATGGAAAAGTGAAATTTAAAAAAGCTGGAAAAAGACACCAATTAGGTCATCGCAAAAATGCATCGAAAAAATTAGGTAAACGTAAAGGATCTTACGTTCATCCATCTTCAGCACATCATGCAATTAATTGCTTACCTTATTTGGCTTAATCAATAATTTTAAACTTAATTAACTAGGAGTAGAAAATGGCAAGAGCAAAACGGGGCTTTAAAGCTCGTAGACGTCGTAAAAAAATATTAGATAAAGCAGAAGGCTTTACACATCGTAGGAAAAATACGATCCGCCGTGGTACTGAAGCAGTAGACCGCGCAATGAGATATGCATGGACTCATCGTCGTATGAGAAAACGTGACTTCCGTAATCTTTGGATCGCACGTATTGGTGCAGCTGCAGTAATCAACGGTTTGAGCTACAGCACATTGATTTCAAAATTAAAAACAGCAAACATTAAGTTAGATCGTAAGTCATTAGCAGATTTAGCTGTGTTTGATCCAAATGCGTTTTCTGCTGTTGTAAAACAAGCAATCGCATAAGTTTTCAAATATTGAATTCATCTCGTGGATCTCATCTCTAAACTCGACGAAATTGAAAAGCAGTGCCTTCAAGCCATTGCTGCTTGTAAAGATGAGGCAAGTTTATCTGAGATTGAAATAAAATATGTATCTAAAAAAGGGCTTTTAAGTGAATGCTTGAAAGCCCTTAAAGATGTCTCTCCCGCTGACCGTCCTAAGGTTGGTGCCAAAGCAAACGAAGCAAAAACAAAAATTGAGACTGCACTTTCTGCTAAAAAAGAAACGTTCCAGTCAGCAGCCTTAGATGAAAAATTAAAAAGCCAAACGATAGATATAACACTTCCGTCAAGAAAAGTTCCGGTTGGATCGTTACATCCAATTACAAAAGTCATCGCTGAAATTTCTTCAATCTTTAGACGTTTAGGTTTTGATTTATCGGAAGGTCCTGAAATCGATACAGAGTTTAATTGCTTTGATGCTTTAAATATTCCAGCAGATCATCCTGCACGTGATATGCAAGACACATTTTATTTGCCTGAATCGGTAAAAAAGAACGTAGTTTTACGTACACAAACTTCTACCGTTCAAATTCGTACAATGCTTGCTAAGAAAAAACCACCTGTTCGAATTTTATCACCGGGTGCTGTTTTTAGATCAGATTACGATCAAACACATTCTCCTATGTTTCATCAAATTGAAGGATTGTACGTTGATAAAGAAGTAAGCTTTGCAGAATTAAAAGGCTGCCTTTTATTTTTTGCTCGAGAAATGTTCGGTGCAGATTCAAAAATTAGATTTAGACCTTCGTTTTTTCCATTCGTAGAACCCGGTGCAGAAATGGATGTTTGGTTTGCCGATAAAAATGGTGGTGGTCGATGGCTTGAAATTTTAGGCGCTGGCATGGTTCATCCTAATGTTTTTAAATCTGTTGGATATGACTCTGCAACAACTTCAGGATTTGCATTTGGTATGGGTGTAGAACGAATTGCAATGTTAAAGTATGGCATTACTGATTTGAGATTGCTCTTTGAAAACGATATTCGTTTTTTAAAACAATTTTCGGGGTATTAAATGAAAATTAGCTTATCTTGGCTTGCCGACTATATAGATATTACTCCGTTACAAAAAAACTTACCTGATGTTTTAGAAAAACTTACAATGCGTGGGCTTGAAGTAGAGTCGATTGAAGATCGATCGAAAGGCTTTGATAAAGTGGTCATTGCTCAAATTGAAGAACGCGCTCAACATCCAAATGCAGATCGACTTTCTGTTTGCAAAGTAAATAACGGATCTGAAGTTCTGCAAATTGTTTGTGGTGCAAAAAACATGAAGGCTGGCGATAAGGTTGCACTTTCAATGATCGGAGCAAATCTTCCGAACGGTGTTAAAATTGAAAAAGGCAAAATTAGAGATGTAGAATCTTTTGGAATGCTCTGTTCAGAGGTTGAGCTTGGTCTTGCAGAAGAATCTGAAGGAATTATGATTCTTTCAAAAGATGCACCTGTTGGAAAACCGCTCGCACCGTTTTTAGGGTTAGACGACGTCGTGTTTGAAATCAATGTGACTCCAAATCGTGGAGACGCTCTTTCGTTCATTGGCATTGCTAGAGAATTAGCATCGATTACTGGTCAAAATTTAAAAATGCCGGTCGTTGCAAAATTAAATGAAAATGGAAGTTGTAAAACATCTGATAAAGTTAAGTTGAGTTTAGAAAACCCAAGTTCGAATCCAGATTTATGTATTCAATATCATGGTCGTTATATTGAAGGAGTTAAAATTGGTCCATCTCCTGAATGGATGCAGAAAAAATTAAAATCAATTGGATTAAGACCAATCAATAACGTTGTAGATATAACGAATTTTGTATTAATGGAGTGGGGTACTCCGTTACATGCGTTTGATTTTGCAAAAATTAAAAATGGAACAATTAAAGTTCGACTTGCTAAAAAGGGAGAAAAGATTCCTTTATTAGATGAAACCACGATTGATTTAAATGAAACAGATTTGGTGATCGCTGATGCTGAAAAGCCAATTGCATTGGCAGGTGTAATGGGGGGCGGAAACTCTGAAGTAACTGAATCAACCAAAGATTTATTATTAGAGTCGGCACACTTTCTTTCTGAGACTGTACGTAGATCTGCTAAAAAACATCAGAAGCACACAGATTCTTCTCATCGCTTTGAAAGACAAATTGATTATAAAGCAGTCAGATTGGCTTCAGACAGAGCCGCTAGTTTAATACAAGAATTGGCTGGTGGAAAAATCTGTTCGGGTGTTGTGAGCGGATTAAGTCCAAAAGCAAATCAGCTTTCAGTAGAAAAAACGATTTCAATTTCTTCGATCGAATGTTCTAAGTTTTTAGGCACCAACGTGAATGCAGATACAATTGCAAAATCGTTAAGTGATGTTGGCTTTAAATCTAAAGCAGCTGGCGAACAAGTGACAGTAGTGCTCCCCACATTCAGACCAGATGTAGAGATTAAGCAAGACGTGTTTGAGGAGTTTATTCGATCCTATGGATATGACAAGATCGATACCGTTGTGCCAAAAATGCATTTCATTCCAGATCCTGCGAATCAAGTTGATATTAAATCAGAAATTGTACTTTCATTAAAAGAAGCTTTTATGAATGAAGGTTTTTCTGAAGTGATGAATTATGCATTTGTTCCAAAGTTACAAAATGAAATTTGGGGCGGAGAGAATTCTTCGAAATCGTTTGTACTTGCAAACCCGTTAAATGAAGATTTTTCTACAATGAAAACTTCATTGATTGGGAGTTTAATCGAAAATTATAAAAATTCTGTAAATCATCAAATTGCTGAAAACAGAATATTTGAAATTAGACCTACCTACATTAAAGATGATTCAATGGACACGGGAGTTCGTGAAATTACAAAGGTGGCAGGGTTAGTGAGTGGTCGTGCGTATGCACATCCGCTTCAATCAATGGATCGTGATTTAGATTTTTATGATTTAAAAGGAATCATAGAACGCATATTAGAAGAAGTTAATTGTAGAGGATTGCGTTTTGATGTTTTAAAGACGCAAGACTCAAGAGTTCATCCCGGTCAATCAGCTGCGGTGATATTAGGTCGTGGTCCATGCGGATTTATCGGAAGACTTCATCCTAAAAAAGAAAATGAATTGAAGTTTCGTAATCCAGTTTATATTTTTGAAATCGAATTAGATCGTGTTTTAGAAATGGTTAAGCAGGAGAAAAAATACCAAGCAATTTCAAAGTTTCCAAAAGTGCCAAGAGATTTGTCTTTAATTGTTCCACAAGATTGTTTCGCTGAGAAAGTAACTCAAACAATGCAAAAACACGGCAAACCTTTGATAGAAAATATACAAGTAGTAGATCTATATCGTGGTGATAAAATTCCAAAAGGAACGTATTCTCTGTCGGTTACATTTAATTTAAGTGATCCAAATAGAACATTAACTGACAATGAAATTGATTTGAGTATTCAAAAGATACTTTCTGGGCTTCAAAAAGATATTTCTGTAAGTTTGCGTACTCAATAATCTTCAAAAAAATCAACATATTAGAAAGATTTCGTTGCATTAAATCAGTCTCTTTGTAGAATTTTAATTATATGAAGAACGAAACTTGGAGATCGACAGTAACCAAAGCTGATATTATCGAAGCAATTTATGAAAAGGTTGGATTTTCTAAGAAAGAAGCTGCTGACCTTGTTGAGATGATTTTTGATTTAATCAAAGACACCTTGGCGAAAGGCGAGAAGATAAAGATCAGTGGTTTCGGTAACTTTGTTGTGCGCGATAAAAAACCACGCACTGGCCGCAACCCACAAACTGGGGAAGCAATTAAAATTACTCAAAGAAGAGTTTTAACATTTAAACCATCTCAAGTATTAAGATCGAATGTAAATACTGGAGAAGGTGAGAAAAAAGAATAATTTTTTCAACATATTGAAAGCGAGGCCCATCCATGGAATTGGAAAAGCCAGTCGTAATTCCAAATCGAATGTTTTTTAAAATTGGTGAAGTGGCAAGCATTGCTAAGCTAAAACCATATGTTTTGCGTTTCTGGGAAACTGAGTTTCCGTTTTTAGCACCATCAAAAAGTAACAAACAACAAAGAATGTATTCTCGTTTAGATGTTGAGAATGTTTTGTTAGTGAAACATTTGCTTTATGATCAAAAGTTTTCAATTGAAGGCGCACGCAAAAAAATTCAAGAAATGCGCAAAACTGGAAATTTATTGAACGAGCGTAAGCCTAAATTTCAAGTCACATCTGATGATGTTGAAATGATTTCAACGGCAAAGAGCAAATTAAAGAAAATGCTCGAGTCGTGTCGTTTAGATAATTAGATTAATTTTTTCCAATAAATTGAAGCTAAATTCTTATTTGTAGTATCATCATACCACTTTAGTAGTCCTGGTGAAGTGATGTTGATTTCAAGTAATTTGCTTCCAATGAAATCGATTGTCGCAAAATGAACGCCTGCTTTTTTTAAGTCATTACATATTTTAGTGCTTCTAGTTTTTTGAATTTTAGAAAGAGAACAAACGGTCAATTGAGGCCAATCTTTCGGGTCTTTAGGCCAATCCATAATCTCTTTATTTTGCCTTGGTTTTTTATTTAAGGCGCCAACTATTTTTCCACCAATATAAAATAGGCGAGTTTCTCCCATTTTTTGAACTTGGTTTTCATATTCTTGAATAATGATCCAGTCACCAAAAGAGGTTAATTTGTTTTGAATGATCTGAATGGATGCTTCTATAGATTGGGGTAGAACTTCAATTCCTCTGCTTCCTGCTGAACCTGCAGGTTTTATGATCAGTTTTTTTGAATGATTTTTAGTAATATAATTTTTGATAAGTCCTATGTCATTTGAAACAAATGAAGAAATAGCCCAACTAGCATAATTTGCATTGAAAAATTTTTCATGCCACAAACTCAATGCATTGATTGAATTTATAATTTTTGAATTATTTGGGTACGATTTTAACAAATTCCATGTTCGATACGTTTCGATATCTACAGGTGGATCCTTTCTCCAATGAATAGAATGAAAATCATTTAATTTTATTGAAATTTTATTCTCAGAATATTCTAATTTTGAATTGAGTGTTCCTTGGGTTTGAACATAATGAAGATTATTGTCTAGATATATATGTTGGGGTGAGGCCCAATACACTTTTACTTTTTTGATTGAATGCAAGTAATTTATTAAGTGCAAACTTGTATCATTTTCATGATCTAAAGATTGATAAGAGTCACCAATAAAAAGAACATCAATCATTGAAGTTTGGCTTTAAATAAGTCGCTCAACGGTGAAATTAAGTTATGAATCGTAGTTTCTATTGAAAGTTTTTTTGCATTCACAAATAAATCGTTTTCAAGTGATTTAATTTTTTCCATAGCCTGTGTCCAAGAAAGATGGTGAATGTTAGTATAATCAAAACTTGATTCTTGAGCAAAGTCTTGAATTAAAATTGAATATTGACCAATTCGATTAAAGAAATCGCGAAGATTTAAGTTTTTATTAGAAACTAAGTCAAATGTAAAACCAGTTGCATCGAAAAAGGAATCAATTTGATGAAATTCTTTTTCATCCTGTTTTGAAAAAATTTGAATCGGTGAAAGAGTGCTAGTGAAAAGTTTTGTAATCGCAGCCCTCTGTTGATCGTTTAAATCAGAATTTATTGACTGATCTAAAATTAGGCTTGTAGCCATTGAGATCAGACTTAATACAGATTCTAATCGCATTTGATTATCGTCTTTTTCTATCACTTCAGTAGCACCAAAAGCACATCGAACCATTTCTAATGCAGAAATGATTGGTGCTAGGGTTTTTAATGAAATATTTAAGTCTTGAGCAATGATCCATGCGCTTGTTGCACAAAAACGATCTTTGACTTTAAAGAGATGAAAGTGAATGTTGTCTCTTAAAATAGGATCAGAATCTTTAGTGAGTAAATCAAAGTATTCTCTTAAAGATTTGTCGAACTCATAAAGTGCTTTTTGGCGTTTAGTATTTAATGGAAAAGAAGTTTGAATTGATAGCATACATCAAACCTATCATCCTCCTGGCTGAGGCTCAAGAGTCGATAACATTCCGGTAAGTTTATAAGAAAACTTGCCATCTGATGTTTTGGCTGAAGACAATAAACTTTCTAATAGTGGAATCTTTTCACGTACTTTGCTTGAAAGTTGAAATTGAACTTTTGCATTTATTGTGGAGCGTTCTATATTGTTAGCTAATGTCATTTCACCTGTTAACGCGCCTAGCAAATCGTCTTTATTGATGTCTTTACCAAAGTGAACGTCTTTAAACACAAACTTTCCTTTGTCTACGTTAATGTTAATTGAAGAGTTAGACACTTTAATGTCTGGCAATTGCATTCCAAATAGAGATTGATTGATTGCACCTAAATTAGAAATATCTAGATTAATCTGACCATCAGATTTGTCAGGTTTTTCAAAAGATAAATCTAAACCAATGGAGCCATTAATGGTTCCGATTAAATCGATAAAGATGTATTTTTTTAGAATTGCTAATTGCTTCAAGTTTATTTTATTTAACGATAAATCAACAAGTGCTGAATTTTGTGAAATTCCTACAGTTCCATTTAATGAACCTTCATCAAAATCAATTTTCAAACTAATTTTTTTACGAGCAAACGGAAGAGAACTTAAAACAGGCTTTACTTTAATAAATGGAATTTTTAATGCAACTTTATCATCTTCAAGTGATTTAAGTTCTACATTATACATTTTCAATGCAGGACCAAAAATCATTCCAATTTTAATTTTTTCAGCGTTAAATGATAAGCCTTGGTTTTGTGCTTGAATTTTAATATGTGCGATTAATAAATTTTGAATTTTAGCTTCTGGTAATTTTGCAATTAGGAATACGATAAAAAGAAAAACACCCAAACCTACATAAAACATTCTACGTGAAGATTTCTGAGCAGGAGTTGTGGTTGTTCTTGTCATTTCAGGCGGGTCATTTGCTAAGCCTTTTTGAAATGCGTCGGTATTTGTAAATCCAGTAAAATTTTCAGACATTGTACGTACCCTTAATGGTTTTATTTAGTTTTATATGCAACTACAGTCATAGAAGCTTCTAACCATCCACTTTGATCGGGTTTAGCATCTACTGAAAGTTCTTTAATGGATAGGCTTCTGGGTGAACCCTGCTCAGTTAAGTCAAACATAAACTTGGTTAATTGTTCAATGTTAATTTGGTTAATTTTTACATCAACAAGAACTTCTTTAGCTTCTTTGAGTTCTTTTCCAGGACGCTCTGCGGCAACATTTATTTTTTCAGCATTAAAGCCTGAATTACGACTAATTTCTTCTACAAATTGGTTTAATTCAGATTGCGTATCTTTGTTACCTTGATTGGCTTCTTGTTGGGCTTTTAATTGCTTAATATTGTCTGAAGATCGTTGAAGGTAGCCTATGGTTTCTTCCCAATCATTAATTTCTGAGCTCAATCCACTTACTTTAGACATACCAGTAATCACAGTCGTAAGAATAAATAAAATACTAAATCCAAGAACTCCTAAGTTAATTGCTAATTTGGTTTTAGAGTCAAGCTCGTCATATTTATCAGCAATAGATCGATACGTTTCAGATTCTTTAAATTGATCCCAACTTTGAGATAATTTATTTTTAAAATCATCTAGTTTTGACATTGGTTGCCTCAGCTGGTTGAGATGAATCAGCTACTTTTGCAGTGAATTCAAAGTTTACTATATTTTTCTTTTTATCTTCTTCCATTTTACCTTTTGCAATATCGGTAAGTGGTTTTGAATCTTGTAGACCTTTTAAGATACGATCTACATTGATCATTTCGTTAACGGTGCCCTTCATTTTAAATTTTCCATCTTTAATTTCAAATTGGCTTACATCTAAGACCATATCAGAAGGAATAGAGCTGCTGACTTTTTTAAGAATTTCGAGTGAATTTGGACCAGATTTTACGATGACGGTTTGATTTTTTTTATATTTTGCAATTTCTTTTTCTACTGCTGATTTTAAAGTACTTGGACTGCTCATATATGTACTAATGGTGCTAGAGCTAATAGTAGAAAAAACAGATTTAATCGCACGTTCCATTTGAGCAGACTGTTTTTCAGAACGTGAAGATAAAATAAAATATTGAATGATTAAATTAGTATAAATAAAAGCTAAAACAGCAGCGGCAGTAATAAAAACTTTTTTAAACTGTTTTAAATTCAAACCACCAGAGCCACCAGTTTTAGAAAACTCATCTTTTCTAAAGTTAATGGTAGAGTTTCGATCAGGTTTAATGATTGATAGAGCTAAGCCAACAGCATTAGATATTTGAGCTTCAGAATTTTCTGATAATTTAAGAGAACTACCAACAATGTGAGAAATATAGCTGTAATGATAAACTGGTAATTGTAATGTTTCTTCTAAGTAAAGTGTAAAGTTAGGAATTAAAGCAGTTCCACCGGTTACGAAAATACCGCGCGGACCAGATTTGTTTTTGGTCTTAAATGAGATTAAAGTTTGTTTTACTTCGCGTATTAAAGGCGCGATTGCTTCTTCAATTACATTTGAAAAAACTTTCTGATCTTCAGATATGTCTGAAGGATTATTTTCTAAGTGTAATTGAGTGAGTAAAAAAGCTCCATCCACTTTTGCGTTTTCTGCATCTGTGAGTGGAATATGATAATGAGACGATATTGCTCTCGTAATATGATCTCCACCACAGGGGCATATGTGAGTGAGAACAGGTTCAGCATTTGAATAAATACAAACGGAACTTTCAATGGAGCCAATATTCAAAATTGCGAGAGGTTTAGATTCAAATCCTTTGGGAGGTGCTTTCTTTAAAAGTTGAGACTGCGCCCAGCTATCAATCGTGACAGTGTCTGGATCAAATCCGATCATTTGTAATTCGGATAAAAATTGAACCATATCGCGTTTTAAAATGATGGCTGTAAAAATATGAGAAATGGTAGAGTCTGATCGAATGATTGCAAAGTCTTTAATAATATCTTCAGCAGCAAAGGGAATATCATCTTCTAATTCAAATTCGAGAGAACTTTGAATGATTTTTCTATCTTTGGTTGGAAATTGGTACAATCGGTTAGTTACATATGTGTTCGGAAAATTAATGACACATTTTTCATACTTAAAGGAATGTTCAGATTTAATTTTTTTAAGAGCAGCAAGTTGACTGTCAGTTAGAACTTTTCGTTTTGGTTCTTTCTTTTTTTCTTTTGGTTGATTTTCATTTTGAGTGGCAGCTTGTTGTGCGTTGAGAGCAGGTTCATGATCATCTGACTTTTTGTCAGTCTCTTTGAATGATTCAATGATATAATTAATCAACTCAAGTCTACCGAAACTTGATTCAAGTTCGACAGCTTTAATTGAGTAATAACCGATATCAATTGCTAATATTCTCACGTATTTAAACCTTTCTTAGAGAATCTTCCAATAAATCAAGTTTAACCCAGTTGTTTTTTTTGATGAAGCATTTTTATCATTTTGAGTCTGATTTTGTGTTGTTTGGCTGTTATTTTGTGTGTTAGTGGTGGGTGCATTTTGGCCCGTTGTATTTGACTTTTTGTCATCAGTGGCATCCATTATTACGTAAGCTTCTAAACGACGCGTGGATAATCCTTGGTTGGCTAAAACGCTGATTTTAAAATTCTGTTCAGAAGTAATTAAGTTAATATTAGCCTTTTTAAATTGGTCTTTAATTGTATCAACATACTTAGCAAGCGAGGTATCTGAAAGTGTTTTCCAAAAATCATCAGCGTTATCCCATGGTTTTCCAGTTTCTGGATCGTCGCGATGTTTTAAAATAGCATCTATATCATCAGGACTAGCTTGTGGTAGTAATGAAGTGAATAATTGTTTGTTGGCAGTATTTATATTGATACCTGGTGTTGAATAAACTGTAAAAATAGATTCGAGTAAACTGTAAAGTTCATCATCTATTCCCGGAATTAAATGAAGCTCTGTAAGGCTATATAGAGGAGACTCTTTTGGAGTAATTTGCTTAAACCCTGGTAAATTTGAATTAGGACTTTCTTTAAATAAATAAGCTAATACAGCATCTAGGAGGTCTTTGCCTTCTACATTTCTATATGCATCATAAAAATCTTTATCTTCACGTTTTTTATTTTCAAGTGCAGTTGTGATTGCTGCTTCAAATATTGGCTTAATATCAACGGGAATCATTTGTTGAGCTTGGGCAGCGGTTGAAGTTGTCTTGGGTGTAGGGGGAGTATTAGGAGAATTTGCATTGGTTTGATTTTTAGAAGTATCGGCTACTTCTTTGATAAATAAATTATTTAAATTTAATTTATTACTTTCTGATGAAATATTGGCTGTATAAGAACCAGTTAAACTACTTTCTTTCATAAATTTTTTAATTTCATCACCTTTTGCTATGTCTGATTCTTTGGGAATTGGAATTGGATAAATAAACGGAAAGTTCCATATTTTTTCAATTATATCTTTAGGCACGGCTTTTCCTGCAGGATTATTAGGATCATCTATAAATTTTTTTATTTGTTTGTAAGCAGCTAGTCTTAAAAGCGAAATTCTCATTCCCGCTTTTGCTAAATAATAGGCTTTCCAGTTGTCTATGTTGTTATAGGCAAGCCTAGAATTAACTTGTGTAGAATAGGTTAGTTCAGCAATTAATATTGATAGTAATGCTAGTGCTGAAATGACCATAAAAAGTGCAATCCCACTTTGATTGCCCTGAGTTGAAATGATTTTTTTACTTTTAATCATGTGGGACCTTCAGGACGATATCTTTGCATAATAGTAAATGAGTTGCCAGTTCGAGGAAGTACAAGCTCTATTTCGATTTGAATTAAATCTGGAAATTTACCCTTATGATCTTCGCTTGTAGTATCCCAAGTTGAAAGCCATGAATCTTTTTCTCCGTTTAAATAAGAAAGTTTAATTGATTTAACATTTGAAAGCAGCACATAACGAACTTCAGTTTCTTCATTTTCTCGATCCAGAGTAAATACATCCGTGTTTTCACGTTTTACAAAAAGTTTTGTATTACTTTTATTTAATTGGTCTTCTTCTAGTAAATATATTATTTTTGAAAATTCAGTTTCTTGAGAATCTTTATAAAGTCTCATATGTGAGTTAGCAATAAATGAAACTTTATTATCTTCTCCAACAAAACGAGTTGGCCTTACGCCATTTTGATTAATTAAAGCTCCCCAAAATTTGTATATATTACTTGGCAATTGTTGGGTTTGATTATTCCCTTCTTGTTTAGGAGGTTTACCGAGTTCACCTGGTAATGAAGCTGCTTGCGGAGAATATAAATGAATTATGTCTCTGCCAAAAGTATCTAATGCGACTCTTGCAGAATTATAAAATTCACCATCTTGAGTTAGCGTTTCTCTTAATTCAAATGATTTTGATGTATTTTGATAAACAAAAACAGCAATAAATGACATGATTGTCATTGCGATCATTAATTCAATAATTGTAAATCCAGATTTAAATTTCAAATTTAAACTCCGCATTTAGATCGACTAAATATGTTGATAATTCAATTTTTTGAGTGCCTTTGCCTCTTTCCCAGCTCACCTGAACCACAAGCTCTCGAAGAGATTTACTTAAATATTTTGTAATAGCTTGAGTTAATATGCGAACGGGTTCAGGAACCCCTTCGCCGTCTTTGCCAGTCGAAAATGAGGATAAGTCTGGAAATTTTACTTCTTTAATTTCACGTTTCCATTTGTACTTATTAAAAGGTGCTGGAAAACTTTCAGATTCTTCTTTTGGGAGTTCTTCTAAAGGTTTTCCTTCGTATAAATGCTCACTTTCAACCATCACATTGTGTGCAAGCCACGCTGCTATATTTAACTCTTTTGTTTTCATGGTTAAGTTAATACTGCTAGATTGTGAAGAAAGTATGGCGGCAAAGGCAATTACCATGATTGTAATGGCAATCATTACTTCAAGTAGAGTAAATCCTGATTTATTATTTTTATTCTTCTTTAACATATCTATCAAATACCCTTGATTTTCCGCTAACAGGATTTGCAATTAAAGTTGATTCTCGGTCATATTTGTCTTTTAAATGAACCATTAAATTTTCCATAAATCCATGTGGAAAAACATGAACTGAAATAGTTCCTGCCGTTTGTGGTTTTTTTAAATGCGAAGTAGATATGTCTTTAAAAGTAACTCCAGTAGGTAGAGTTTTTTTATTTTTTGTAATTGATCGAGCAAGAGAAAAAGGCTCCTTATATTTTTCTGCTTCTTCTTTTGGAAGTCTTGCGATTTTTTTTTGTAGTTCTTCTTCTTGAGCTTCGGTGCGTACTAAATAATTTCGTTCACCTTGTTCAACCCAGTATTGATTTTTTTCTAAATCAAATTGAATACGATATACGTTTCCTTTTAATACGGCTTCATCATATGTAGATCGAATGGTCGTGGCTAAATCGCGAGTAGAATTTGAAATATTAACTTTTAAAGCAAGAGTTACTTGTGGCACCGCCATGCTCATGATGAGCGCAATCAATGCGATCACCACAAGTATCTCAATCAATGTAAAACCTTTAGTTTTGTAACTAAAAGTCTTGGTCTTCGGTGCTGATGTCTTTGTCATCACCACTGCCACCTTCTTTTCCGTCTCGACCTAATGATTTTAAAGTATATTTCTTGCCATCATCGCCTAAATATAAAAAGGCATGTCCCCAAGCATCTTTTGGTAACTTTTTATCTTTTAAATAACCATTCGGATCGTAGTCTTTGCAGCTATCGTCAGAAGGTTTTTGTAAAAGTGCATCCAAGCCGCCTTGGCCAGTCGTTGGATATTGATTACAGTTTCTCATGTAATCATCAAGAGCGGTTTGCATTTGTTTCATGATCACTTTTGTACCTTTTCGATTTCCTTCTTGTAATTTAGACATGAAGTTCGAAACGGCAAATGTCGCAATCAATCCTAAAAGAGTGATCACGATCATGATTTCGATAAGGGTAAAACCCGCCTTTTGATTGGTTGATATAAATGACTTCGGTTTCATTACTATTTCCTTTCTTTACATCGATGGGTTTAACCGCCGATATCGTTGAGTTGAATAAGTGGTACAAAAATCGATGCTACAATACCTCCAACAACCACGCCCATGAAAATAATCATGGCTGGTTCAAGTAGCGAAGTAAGACCCTCGATTTTGACCGCAACTTGTTCTTCGTAAGTAGAAGAAACGTTTTGAAGCATTTGTGGAAGTTCCCCTGTTTTTTCACCAATCGTAATCATATGAATCACGAGTGGGGGAAATTGTTTGCTGCGCTTTAACGGTTCAGCAACACTTTGTCCTTCTGTTACGTTTTCTTTTGCTTCATTAATTGCTTCTGCAATTAACACATTTCCTACTACGTTTCGCACAATATTCATTGCGGTAATGATGGGTACACCACCATTGAGCAATGTAGACATTGTGCTTGAAAATCTTGCTACTGCTATCATTCTGACTAGAGGACCAATGACTGGTAGATTTAATCTAAATTGATCCCATTTTCTTCGACCTTTGGTTGTTTTGATATATCGAAAAAAAATCATAAACCCAATTACAGAACCAGCGCCTACAAACCACCAATAGTTTTGTAAAAAATTTGAAATGGCTATTAATACTTGCGTTTGAAGCGGCATTGGTTTGTTCATCGATTCAAAAATTCCAACAATTTTTGGTATCACAAACATAAAAATTCCAAAAATCAAGGTAAACGCAGCTAGCATCATAAGTGCTGGATACATCAAAGCAGAAATGATCTTGCCTTGTAGTTTAACTTGGCCTTCTAAGAAGTCAGCAAGACGTAATAGAACTAATTCCAAAGTACCTGATGATTCACCGGCATCAACCATATTTACAAAAATGTTTGAAAATGCTTTTGGGTGTTTTGATAATGCTTTTGCTAATGAAGAACCTTCATTTACATCTTGACGAATGTTTGAAAAAATTACTTTTAACTTTTCACCTTCTGTTTGCTCAATCAAGGCTGATAATGCATCTACCAGTGGAATTTTTGCTTTGATTAACGAAGCAAGTTGCCTAGTTGCAAGAGAAATATCTGCAACTTTTACGCGATTAAAGAGGCCTGAAGAAGTACCTGCTTTATTTTTTGTAGCTAGATTTTTTTCATGAATATCAGTTAGATATAGTCCATTTTTTTTCAGTTTCATTTTAGCAGTTTTTACAGAATCTGCTTCAATGATTCCTTTGATTTGTTTGCCAGTAGCATCTAATGCCTTGTATTCATACATTGCCATAAATTATTACGTCTCGTCCGCTTGAGTTGCTCTCATTAGTTCTTCAATTGAAGTAATTCCATTTAAAACTTTTCTGATCCCATCTTCTCGTAATGTGATCATACCCTTATCTACCGCTTTCTTTTTAATGGTTCCACCATCGAGAGATTTAATAATTAATTGTCTAATATCATCGTCACAAACCATTAATTCATATGCCACAGTTCTGCCAGAATATCCTGAGCCTGAACATGAAGGGCAACCGACAGCTTTATAGATTTTTCTACCTTGAATATCGTTTCGTGAAATTCCCATTTCATGAAGCTCTAAATCTGAAGGATTATATTCTGTTTTACATTTGGTACAAAGTTTTCGAATTAATCGTTGCGCTACAATTCCAAGTAATGAGGAAGCTACGAGAAATGGTTCCACACCCATATCAATCAAACGAGGAGCAGCGCCGGCAGAGTCATTTGTATGTAGAGTAGATAACACCATGTGACCTGTAAGTGATGCATTCACTGCGATCTCAGCTGTTTCGCGGTCACGAATTTCACCGATCATAATTACGTCTGGGTTTTGACGTAATATACTTCGTAACGCTCGAGCAAAAGTTAATTCAATTTTTGAATTCACTTGAATTTGATTTACACCAGGAATTTGATACTCGATCGGATCTTCCACCGTAATGATACAACGTTCAGGGCTGTTTAATTTAGATAATGCTGCAGAAAGTGTTGTCGATTTACCGTGACCAGTAGGACCAGTTACAAGTAATATTCCGTGTTTTTTATGAATTAATTTGTCGATAACTTCTAGAGCCACGTTATCAAAACCAAGTTGTGGCAATTCCATCGTTTTTTCTGATTGTTCTAAAATACGCATTACGGCTCTTTCACCGTGAGCGGTAGGTACAGTCGAAAGACGAATGTCGATGTCTTTACCTGCTAATTTAATTTTAATACGACCGTCTTGAGGAAGTCTCTTTTCAGCGATGTCTAGATTTCCCATAACTTTAATACGAGAAATAATCGCAGAGTGGGGGCGCTTAGGTTGTTTTAAAATATCATATAACACACCATCAATTCGAAAGCGTACGATCATTTCTTTTTCAAATGGTTCTACGTGAATATCAGAGGCCTTCTCTTTTACTGCTCTAAAAATCATTGAATTTACAAATTTGATAACGGGAGCATCATTTTCAGACGCATCTAAGATATCAATTGGACCTTCTAGATCATAAGCTTCTTCAAATTCATCTTTGATGTCAGTGATCATGTTCGCTGTCGCGCGCTCATACACTTTGTTGATAGCATCTTGTAGTTTTGCAGAAGTGCTTACAACGATTTGAATGTTACAATTTGTTAAAACTCTTAAATCTTCAAAAGTGGTAACGTTGAATGGATTACTGACGGCTACGATCAAAGTATTTTCTATTTTACCAATTGGGAGAGCTTCTTTTGCCTTTGCATAATTGATGGGAATTTTGTTAACCAAATCCACATCAATTTCAGAAGGTTTTAAGTCATCGATAAAAGACAAATCGAGTTGCGCACATAACGCTTTTAAGATTTCATTCGGAAGTACAAAATTCTTCTTGATGAGAATTTCACCAAGTTGTCCTCCATCACGCTTTTGAATTTGCAAGGCTTCGTTGAGTTGTTCTTCAGTAAGAGTGGTCGTCTTTAGAAGAATCTCACCGATCTTTTTGTTTGCAAATTTATTATGTGCTTTTGTATTTTCCATTTGTTATCCTTGAGGACCGCCATCAGGAGTAACAACGGGTGCTGCATGATTCATGTTTCCGCTTGTATCAGGTGCTAAATTAGCAGGTGGTGGAGCAGGAGGAGTTACAACACCATTGATAGGGGCGGTAACATCAGCTTTGGTAGATGGAGTTGGTGACAATGCATTAGCAGGCGAATCTTCTTTGTCAATGTCTCCGCTTTCTACTGTTCCACTATCTTTTAAATCTGCAAGTCCGGGAAGGTCTTTAATCATTTTCATTTTTTGTTCTTTAAATTCGTCTTCGCCACCCATGTTTCTTTCGATGAAATCATCGCGTTCTTTGATTTTACGATCTAGAACTTTACGAATTTGTTGATACTGTTTAATTACTCTAGGTGTAATAAATGAAATTAAGTTTTGTTTAGCAGAACTCGTTGTTTTTGAGCGAAACAACCAACCTAAGATGGGGATATCACCTAATAAAGGAATTTTAGTTGCCACTTCTGTCACTTTATCTCGAACCAAGCCACCCAATGCAACCGTATCGCCATCTTGAACAACAACGGTGGTTTTAGAAGTTCTACTTAACGTTCCCAATGCTAAATCAGCAACTGCTTTGGGAGGAGTGCGATTTGAAATATCTTCTACTTTTTGATTGATATCTAATTTTACGAAATTTGATATTTTATTGATTTGCGGTTTGATCGTTAAACTCAATGCAATTTTTTCACGAGAGGTAGAGGACTGGCTACCTCCGCCTGAAATCGCTGTTACAACAGGAACTGGTATGTTCTCAGCAACTTCAATGCTTGCTTCTTGATTGTCTAATGTTAGTAGTTGTGGAGTAGACAAAACGTTAGCATTAGAATTTGTTTGTAATGCTTTAATTAAACCTTGTATTGATTTAACTGTAATTGAATTTGTACTTCCAGGAAGTGTAAAAGATTTTGAACCTTGACCACCTTGAAATCCCATAACCAAGCCATTTACAGATAATGGATTTACTAAGAAATTTCCGAAATCACCATTCGGAATAAAACCAACGCCATTTGTAGGAGATGCAATCGAAGTACCCAATTCAAACGTTTTATCTACCGTCATTTCCATAATGATCGCTTCTACATATACTTGATCGCGAGGAACATCTAGTTTAGAAATTACACGTGCAATCGTTTGATAATCAGATGGTGAACCAGTTATTACCAACGAGTTAGTTGATTTATCTGCAGATATTTTAACAGCACCTTCAAAGAGAGATGCAGTTTGAGAACTACCAGTGCCTGGCAAAGAGGTAGAGGGCTGCTTGGGAGCTCCAGCACCTGACGTTAAAGCATTTAAGGTTGTTGAAACTTGTTCAGCGTCCGCAAATTGTAAGTACATTACATGAATTCTGCTTCCGCCTGCCGACATTGAAATCTTTGTATCTAATTTATCGATCAATTCTTTAACTTGTTTTAATCCCATGTTGTTTGCAGATACGATCACCGCATTTGTTCGATCGTCAGGCATAATGTGAGAGATCACTCCACCTTCTTTAGTTCTACGAGCAGAAAATCCACCACGAAATCTAGGTACAGCTCCGCCTGCAGCACCACCTGCGCCTCCGGCGCCGCCACTGCCTGGTAATAACTGGTCTATGAGTTTTGCAATGTCTTGAGCAGAAGCAAATTTAATTCGAATTACCTCTAATTTTTCATCGTATGTTTCAACGTCTAATACTTGTAACATATCTGTAATTTTTTTAATATTTGCGCCCGTATCAGTTACAATCAAAGTGTTTGTTTGGTCATAAGAGATAATACGTGTATTGGGCGGCATTAAGTTTCTAAACACACGGCTTGATTCTTCTGAGTTAATATATTTTAAAGGAATTACACGAGTAATATACATGTCATTGTCAGGAGAACTTGACCCGGTATATGTTTTAATTTGTTTATCTTTTGCATCTGCTTGACGAGCTATTCGATAATATTTTCCTGAAGGAATTAATGTTAATCGATTTGTATCAAGTGCAGATAAAAAAGCTCTCCAAGCATCACCAATTGTAATGGGAGCGTTTGAAACGATTGAAATTTTTCCGCGCACATCTTTATCAAATAAAAAGTTAACGCAAGTTAAACGTCCCAATGTTTTCGCAATTTCAATGATATCGGCATCAGGAAAATCAAAATTACTTACAACATCTGGACCATAACCTGTTTCAGGATCAAGCCGCAAACATGCAGATTTAGGTCCGGCAGTAATTTTTGTATTTGCTCCACCCTGCAAGCTAGATGCTCCTACAGAAGCGCCCGCTGTACTCATATCAACCGCACTCGAACCTGAGTTGCCTGTAGGTCTTGATTCAGTAGTCGAAGGTCTGCTCACTTCAGCATTTCGTTCACGTAATCTTTGTTCCATTCTTTGACGTAAAATCTCGTCACTGATTTCATCCATTGTGTCGTCATCTTCTTCATCGTCAAAAAAATCGCCGCCAGTTTTACCAGCAAACGGATTTGCTCCAAAACCAGAACCGGGAGGTGTGAATCCACGATTATTTTGTGCATTTGCATTTGGCACAATCGTATTCAAGCAAATGCACATGCTTATCATTATAATCGTAAGTAATTGTTTATTTGTTTTCATTTTTCCTCCGCACATCATTTCACATCATAATTCATTACAGTTTTTCGACCATTTCTCTTCACACATAGTTCGAGATGAGAGATCGATTTAATATCATTAAACATCTGAAAAACTTTTGACGGGTCATTTAAACTTTCGCCATTAACACCACAGATTACGTCGTTATCTTTTAAACCGAGTTGAGTATAAATACTTCCCGGTGTAATTTGCATGAGTCGATATCCGTCTGGCATTCCATTTTCAAAATTGGGAACCGCTCGCGCTTGTTGTAATACTTCACCCATATTAGACATTGACTTATCAATGACAGAACGCTCAATTTGAAAACTAGAGTCATTGGTTTGAGTTACTCCGCCACTAGATTTTCCTGACGGTGCAGCACTAGATTTTTGTGGTGTTTGAACTCCAATGTTAAATTGTGGTAAATCGTCTACAATTTCAACGTATTCATTGTGGCCAGTACTTTCATTTATGAAATAAACACGAAAGTGTTCAATTTTTGTAATTTTAATTTTACCATCGATTGCATCATCGATACGAACTGGAAAAACCATGTTTGCAGATTTATCTTCAATCGCTGCAATTGATTTTAGTTCATCTTTTAATACAACGGTTCCGATTAGATTTAATGGTAGAGTCGTTTTTCTTGCAGGTTGATCCGCTAAACTTTCATCTTTTGGTATCAATCCTTTAGAATTAAAAATATTTCTTTTAATAATTACATTGAAATCAGCTACTGTTCTTTGCTTTTCAGACTTTTTAACAATTTTGGGTGGCGGAACAATTGGTGCCTCAGGAATAAATGAGTCTGTAAATAATGAAACAGTGTCTGCCAAAAAGTATGAAGCAAAAGCTACGAATGCAACTTTGAAATAAGTAGTATTATTTTTTTCAACAATTGATCTTTTGAAATTTGTGTACGTATTACCAAATACAGCACCTAAGACTTCATCAGGTTGCATATTTTTAATGTCTTCAAGATTTTTTGGTAATCTTGATCGAACATTAGAGTAAGCTTGTGTCCAAAATTCTTTTTTCCAAAACTTAGTTTCTCTAACAGTTTTAGAAACATTTTTTGTAATTTCAGGAAGTTTTTTAATACCAGACAAAGTCCTCTCAATCATTTGAGTAGCCTTATCTTTTTGTTTCTGTAAAAAGGCAGAGATGTTTAGTTTGGTATTTTTGCTATTATCTTCCATGACATTGATATAAATAGCAATTTCTTTGCCACTATTCATTATCTTTAGACTGAATAAAACGAATTTTTATAGTAAAAATTAAACCAAGAAAGACAAATTGTCAGAGAATATAATTACTAGTTTCTGCTTATGACATTTTGTCAAAACTAATTTTGAGTAGTCATAATTAAGTATGAAACTGTGATAGAGAATATCCATAGTAAGATTGCTGGAATAAATGTTTTTATACCTAATTTTTTAAGGTTTTTAATATTGATTTGTAATCCAATTAAAAAAATTGCCGCCACTAATAATTTTTTGGAAGAATGATAAATCAAATCAAAAAATGAATGTGGAATTATAACATCAGACGAAAAACTAACAAATCCAGACAAAATTAAAAAAAATAAAATAAATTTTGGAAATTGAGCTGAACTTTTTGAAGACTGTTCAGATTTTTTTTGAAGAAAAACAATTGCAGTGGTTAGTGGAATAATCCAAAGGGCGCGAACCAGTTTAGTTGTAGTGGCAATTTCAAGTGATTTGGGTCCAAATTGATTGGCTGCTGCAACCACGCTACTAGTATCGTGAATACTTAAAGCAGAAAATAATCCAAATTGTTCTTGAGTGAGATTTAGCAAGTGACCTAAAGGTGGAAAAATTAACAATGCTAATGAATTTAAAATAAAAACAATTCCCAAAGACATTGAAGTTTCATCATCATTTGCACGTATTGCAGGTGAAATTGCTGCAATTGCTGAACCTCCGCAAATCGCAGTTCCACCTGAAAGAAGCCATGAAAAGTTTTTTGAAAATCCAAACTTTTGAGTAATGAACATTCCAAAACTCATAATCAATAATAGTGAAACTAAAGTTATCGGAATACTAGAAGCACCTTGCTTTAATATCGTGACTAAATTTATTCCTGCACCCATTCCTACTATTGAAACTTGAAGTAAAAGGGTTTGGTATTTTTTAATTAATTTAGATTCGAACGGTACATGAAATAGAACACTAAAAAGAATGCCAGAAAGTAATGCAAACGCACTATTTAAATATCCAAATACGCAAAGTGCAAGTAAGAAGAAAAAAAGTATTTTTTTAGACATTATTTTTTTAAGTAGATATTTCCAGCTGTTTTTTCAATCCACTTTTTAGGAATAAAATTAGTAGCTTGTGCAGAAATTTTATTTAAAAAACCAGGAATGACTTCGATTTTTTCTTTAAATAAAGCATGTATGCCAATTTTAGCTACATCTGAAGCCGTCATACTTACTTTTTTTGCTGCTTCCGTCATATGTTGCATACCTGCTCGATCAATGAATCCAGTAGTAGTAGAGCCTGGAACTAGTGCAGTCACTACAACTCCTGATTTTTTCAATTCATGGTGAATCGCTCGGCTCCACATCAAAACAAAGCTTTTAGTAGCAGCATATACAGCAAATGTAGGAATTGCTTGATATGCCGTGGTACTTGAAACATTTAAAATATAACTTTTTTTATGGCTTTTTAATATTGGCAACAGTTGATGAGTCAACGTAACCAATGAGTCCATGTTCAATCGCATGTTTTTTTGCAACTCAACTAAATTAGTTTCTGAGAATTCTCCCCAAACACCATAACCTGCATTGTTTACTAAAATATCAATTCCCATTTGAGTTGCTGCTCGAACGATTTCAATCCAACTAGAAGGTTCTGACAGATCTAAAGCTAATGTTTGAACTTCAGGAGATCCCAGTTTTCTGCATTGAGATGCAACTTCATTTAACTTATTTTGCGTGCGAGCAACTAAAATTAGACTTGAGCCTTTTTTAGCAAACTCTTTTGCAATTTCTTCACCGATGCCTTGGCTAGCGCCAGTAACTAATACCTTATGCATGTTTTTGTGGAAACTTTGTGCTTCTCATAAAGCGCAAATAAAATGGAGGTTTGCTGTTTTCGTCTTTTAGTTTCACTGGACCACACAGTATTGGAAAATATAAAGACTTTCGTTCAAATGATAATTTTTCTTTTGGAGATTCAGCTCGGTGCCACATTCTACCGTCGTGAATCGTTAAATCTCCCACTTCAACTTCAACTGCAATTTCATTTGGATCTGGACGATTGTCAATGATGTGCCATTTTCCGAAAAGTGTATTCATTAAACCTTTATTATGTGTTCCCGGAAGTACTCTTAACCCACCCAAAGTTTTTGAAGATGGATATAATCCGATACCCACATTCAACATGGGACGAACTTTTTCTAAATAAAAAATGTCTCTGATAGAGTCATTGTGCCAACCTAATTTTTTGAATTTTGACTTTTGACCATTGATATAGTGGTTAATTACAACGCCATCACGTTCATTAAGTCCAAATCTACTTCCAGGAATGAACTCAAGAAGTGGTTTTAAACGGTCTGAAGTTACAATTGAGTTAACAAATGGATTTAGTTTATTCATGAATGGGGTACGTTGAGAAACCAATTTACCATCTCTGTTTTCACCGTATTTTACAGGCACACCATTGATGCGTGTAACTTGATTTTCAACTAAACTTTGTGCTGAATTTGCAATTTCTTCTCGCATTTTCATGATAGTTGCTTCATCAAATACTTTTTTAAAGTGAACAAAACCGTATGTATTGTAAAATTCGAGTTGCTCTGGAGTGATCTTGCTTCCTAAAGTAAATTTTGTATTTACATCAATTTTTGCTTTTTGATTCATAATTAATTCCTCGTTATTTTTTGTTGACTATAACGTTTCAACAATACTGATAATACAATTATTACAATTCCACTTGCAATCCATTTTATTGTACCTTGAACATTAGACAAGATAATCATTGCCTGATTAGTTGCAAAATAACTTAATATAACCATAATTGGGGCATAAATGCCCGTGGATAAGCTATTCATTTGAAAAAAAATTTTTCTCTCTATTTGCATTGAACCTGCAGTTAAAAAAATAAAACTTCTCATTCCAGGTATGAATCGAATGCTGAAAATAAATTTCCTAGCGTTCTCATGTAAAAAAGTTTTTATTGTATTTTGTCTTTCAATTGAAAATACTTTCAAAATAAAAGCAGAATTTAATAATTTTTGCCCATAGTGTCGGCCTAAATGAAAAGTAATGCTGTCACCAACTAAAATTGCAATTGGAGATAAAATAATTGCTGAATAAATCGGAATGTATCCGGTTGAAGCTAATGAACCTCCAATAATTAGAAGAATGTCTGAGCTAAATGGAAATCCATAAGAAGTACTCATTAAAATGATTAAATATAAATAGAGAGTGAAATTTGATCCTTGCGAAATCAAAAATTGCTGCATGGTTTCTAAAGTCATTTTGCGTTTATATACACTTTTTTGCAAAACATCAAATTTTTAGTAAATTTAATTATCAATAAATACAGCTATTTAGCGCGTTGCGCAAACTGCGCCTTTACATTCATCTGTGGATATGTTAGTTTACCGCGTCACCTGAACCCAAGTAAGGTGCCAACCGAAAGGATGTATTTCAATGTTCAAAGTAGGAGACAACGCAGTTTATCCATCTCATGGTGTAGCCGTTATTAAAAAGATCGACGAAAAAGAAGTCGGCGGCAAAAAGAAGAAATTTTACGTTTTACAAGTTTTAGAAAACGATATGACCATCATGGTGCCTACTGATAATACCCAATCAGTTGGACTTCGTCCGATTGTTGGTAAAAAAGAAATTATCAATGTTTATAAAATTTTAAAGCAACGCGACATTAAAATCGACAATACAACTTGGAACCGTCGTTATCGTGAATATATGGAAAAAATCAGAACTGGTTCTGTATTTGAAATTGCAGAAGTTTTGCGTAATCTATTTATGCTTAAGATCAATAAAGAGCTTTCTTTCGGAGAACGAAAGATGCTTGATCAAGCAAAGCAACTTTTAATCAAAGAATTGAGTATCGCTCAAGAGCAAGATGAACAATTAGTAGAAGCTGAACTCAACTCAATTTTTGAAACAACACACTAAGTAGTAACAACCGCTAGCAGTTTGCTAGTTAGATTGAGGAACCCTTGAACTCCCCAGAAAAAGTCCGCGTACGTTTCGCGCCTTCTCCAACAGGATATTTACATGTTGGCGGAGCCCGCACTACATTGTTTAACTGGCTTTATGCAAAACACACAAAAGGAACTTTTGTACTTCGCGTAGAAGATACAGACCAAGAGCGTTCTACTCCTGAAGCGGAACGTATGCAGATTGAAGATATTAAAGCGTTAGGTTTTATGTATGACGAAGGTCCAGATGTAGGAGGGCCTCATCCTCCGTATCGCCAATCAGAGCGTTTGGCGATTTACAAAAAATATTCCGATGAACTAATCAATACTGATCGGGCATATTACTGCTTTTGTTCAGATGAAGTTTTAGATCAAAAACGTGAAGCTGCTATGAAGTTAGGAATGGTTCCGCAATATGACGGAACTTGTAAAAAGCTATCTAAAGATGAGGCATTAAAGAAAATTGCAGCAGGTGAAAAACCGGTTACACGTTTTAAAGCAATCGTAAAAGAATACCGCTTACAAGATGCAGTTCGAGGCGAAGTAGTGTTTCAACCAAACATGGTGGGTGATTTCGTATTACTTCGCTCTGGTGGAATGCCTGTTTATAATTTCTGTTGTGTTGTTGATGATCATTTAATGGGAATCACACATGTATTGAGAGCTGAAGAGCATTTATCGAACACTGTTCGCCAAATGATGTTGTACGAAACATTTGGTTGGAAAATGCCTGTGATGGCACATTGTAATTTAATTTTAGGTTCAGATCGTACAAAACTTTCGAAACGTCATGGAGCAACGAGTGTGCACCAATATTTAGAAGAAGGATTTTTACCTGAAGCTTTAATTAACTTTTTAGTTCTTTTGGGTTGGTCTTCTCCAGATGGAAAAGAAATTCTTACAATCGATGAAATGATTGCAAATTTTTCATTAGAGCGTTTGAATAAGGCACCATCTGTATTTGATCCTGTCAAATTAAAGTGGATGAATGGTCAGTACATTAAAAATATGAATTTAGCTGAAATTACTAAACGAATCATTCCATTTTTAGAAAAAGCTGGAATTCAAGCTTCTAAAATGGATCAAAATTGGCTTGAAAAAGCGATTGATATCATTCGTGGCGGTTTAGAGACTCTAGATCAGGCAGCAAATGCAATGCAAATTTTTTTGAAAGACGAAATTGCTTTAGAAGAAGAAGCAATGAAAGTGAAAGCTGATCCACAATTTACTAGTGTTGTAGAAACATTAAAATCCTCAATTCAAACCCACATAGATCAAATTGGTGATTCTATAAACGATGCACAGTTTATGGCAATTCAAGATGCTGTAAAAACTAAAACAGGTGCAAAGGGAAAATCATTGTTTATGCCAATGCGTGTAGCATTGAGCGGTCAAACTCATGGACCAGAACTGAAACTAGTTGTGCCATTGCTAGGTGCAAAGCGCGCACTTGCTCGCATCAATCATGTGGCTAAATTATAGAAGGTAGATCATGGTTCTATTTGAACAAAAAAAGTTTGTTCTCACAAATTCTCAAACTGGAAAAAGAGAAGAGTTTAAACCACAAAAATCTCCAAATGTGTCTTTTTATAGTTGTGGTCCAACTGTGTATGGTCCATTACATATCGGAAATGCGCGTGCATTGATCACAGCCGACCTTTTATTTAGATGGCTTACGCACATAGGATATAAAGCTAATTTTGTTCGAAATTATACAGATGTAGATGATAAAATTATCAATCGAGCAAAAGAAGAAAAAATTACTTCAGACGAAGTAGCCCAGAAATATATCGATTATTGTGAAGAAGACATTCGAATGTTGGGACTTTTAAAACCTACTAAAACTGTTCGAGTTACTGAATCAATGAATGAAATTTATTCACTCATTCAAAAAATTATAGATCAAAAGCACGCTTATGTTGTTCCTGTTAAAGTAACCAGCAGTGAAAATGCAGAAGAAGTTTTCTTTTCGATAGAGTCTTTTCCAACCTATGGAAAGTTGTCTGGTCGCAAAGTAGAAGAGTTGGTTGCAGGTGCTCGAGTTGAAGTCGATGAGACGAAGAAAAACCCTCTTGATTTTTCACTTTGGAAGCCAGCTAAAAAAGATGAGCCATATTGGGATTCACCGTGGGGTAAAGGTAGACCAGGTTGGCACATTGAGTGTTCAGCAATGGCAGGTAAGTGGCTTGGAGAAACAATTGATCTTCATCATGGTGGACAAGATTTAATTTTTCCACATCATGAAAATGAAATAGCTCAAAGTGAAGCAGCAACTGGTAAAACATTTTGTCGACATTGGGTGCATAATGCATTTGTAACAATGGGCAAAGATAAAATGTCGAAAAGCCTAGGAAATATCATTACAATTCGTCAGTTTTTAAATGATTATGGCGCCGAAGTAATGAAATACATGTATTTCTCTCATCACTATCGCTCTCAAGTTGAATTAACTGAAAGTTTAATTCTAAAAGTTTGCGATGAATTAGAGCGCATATATACTATTAAAAAATGGGCAGAAAATTCTTTAAATCAATCAGCAAATAAAAGTGAATCGAAAATTTTTAAATCTTTATTAGGAAAATCGGAAGAAATATTTACACAAATTGAATCAGAAATGTTTTCAGATTTGAATTCACCTGGAGCAATGGGACATTTGTTTACTTTTATCAGAGAATTAAACCGAGCAGAATCACAAGAGTCAGATATAAATTTAGAAAAGCAAAAAGTTGCAAAAGAAGTGCTTACATTATTTGTTGAAAAATTATTCAAAATTTCTGGGTTATTTAATGAAAATTCAGAAAAAATGCTCACTCAAATTAACTTAATTAGAAAAAAATTAAACAATTCGACTGCAGGAATATCAGATGAGCAAATTCAAGCGCTATTAGATGAAAGAAAAAATGCTCGTAATTCTAAAAACTTTGCAAGAGCCGATGAGATTCGTAAAGAATTAGATGCAAAAGGGATTGTTATTATTGATTCTCCAAGTGGCACGACTTGGAAATATAAATAAAATGTAATTTAATTATATTTTTTGAATCCAACTCCACTGACGTTGATTGTAGCTTGGGTTTTTGTCTTTGCTATGTGTGTATCGTCTAAACGAAGCATATTTATATTGGCCATCTATACCGAGTGTACAATAAGTACATTCCGATTCGTCTTGAATTTGAGATGAATGAACACCTTTTGCGAAAAGTTCTGAGTAAATTAGATCTTTCAAATTGATCCACAGTCCGTCGCCGGTTTGTTTAGTTGTTGAGCCTAGTTTTTGATTTGATTTCAAAATATAACCAAATTGATCCCATCGTGTTTGAAATTGCTCAAATAAATCTTTAGAAACTTCAAAGCAGCAATTCGAAATGTGAGGACCAATCATTATTTTCAGTTGATTCGAAGATATTTTAGAATTATGAAACTTTTGAATGCCTTCAGATACAATTCCTGTAAGCACTCCTTTCCAGCCTGCATGAATTGCTGAAATGTAGTTTTCATTTTCTGAATAAATTAAAATTGGAACACAATCTGCAGTTTGAATTCCAATTTGGATATTTTTATTTGTTATTAACCCATCAGATTTTATTTGTGAGCATTCAATTTGAGTTTGATTGCTTAATAATAATATATCTGGACTATGTACTTGGTGAACTTGATAAATTTCTTTCGGTTTTAATATATCTGGAGTTTGAAATTTATATTTGATCATTTTTTCCAAAGTGGTTCATCAGGAATTGAATGATGTGAAGCATTTAAGATTAATCCTTTTGCTTTTCCTTCTTGGATTAATTTATATTTTCCTGAATTGTGTTTTGATTCATGATTCCAAGTATGAACACACCACTGATGCATTCTGTCTGGGTCCCAAAAATAAATAAAATGATGAGGTTCGTGATCTTCTGCCCAAGAACTGTATTCATCATGAAATAATAACTTCCACAAAGGTACTTTTTTGTTTTCTTTATGAAATTTTCCACCAGCTAAGTGATGTGGAATTTTTACAGTATTCGTCCAATGTGATTTGAATTCATCTAACATTAGGCCTGTAACTTCTAAAAAACTTGCAGCAAATGCGGTACATCCGGCACCTTCTCCAAAGCGTGGACGATTGGCTAATCCATATTGATTGAAAAATTCATACTTTTTATATTCTTCCAAATATAAGTACGCTCTTTCAAAATGATGTTTTGTAATTTCAAATTTTAAAAATGAAAATTTACCAATTTTTTTTCTTCTTTCAATCTCAGGAATAATATTATGAGTCTCTTCAATGGCGCCTTGAAAACTGTGTAATAAAATTCCATAACCAATTTGATCTATAAAAAGTAATTTTCGTTCTTCTGTTTTAGACTTTTGGGTCATTCCCGTGATGATGTGATGTTCGGGTGATTTCAATTCAATGTGAACATGTCCAATCGATCTACCAATGCGATTGAATTGGTTTAAAATAGCGGTTTTTGTAAGTGATTTAGGTGAGCTCCAATCAATTCCATAAGGTGAGGGATAAAAGTATAATGTTAGGCTATATTCATTTAAATTGGGTTTCACTCCTTTAGGATAGCATAAGTATATGAAATTATTGAAATAAAATGTTGAATTATTATGTTGCTTAGCGTTAATGTTCTGGTAGAATACTGGCACGTTTTAGTCAACAATAGGAGGAACCGTGCAAAAGCCTTTTCAGCTCAAGGCTTTATCTGAAAGCAGAAAACTAACGCAGTTATTTCTAACTGTGATGGTAGCGCTGTTTTCATTTTTGCATCAAAATCTTGCCTATTCTTTTATTGAAAACAATATTCAATCATTTCATTCGAATTCAAATACGAAAACAAATTTAGGAGTAACATCTGAAAGTTATATTTCACCTGATCCAAATTCTGATGTGAATCGAAATCAAGTTGTAGATTTATCCTTTGATGGAAAATGGGCAAATGAAAAAGCAGAAACAGGTGTTTCTGCACGTGCAGCTTTGGGTGTAAATAAACCTTCGTTATATCAAATTTGGAGCGTGCCAGAAGTTTATCGTACATACAAACTTTCAAACGAAAATGATTTTACATTCGGTAGAAAATTAGAAAATTGGAGTGTTGCAGATCAAACTTGGCAATTAGGAATTTGGCAACCACGTACAAGATGGAATTTTTTATTGCCTGAACAACAAGGTTTAACAGGTTTGTTTTACTCGCACTCTGAAGAAGAGTTTGGATTTGAAGTGTTTGGATCGTATTTATTTATTCCAGATCAAAGTGCAAAATATGAAATCAATGATGGAAAGTTTCAAAGTGCATCACAGTATTTTAAATTTCCAGCATCTTCTACCGCATTATTTGGTCAAACAACTCCAGTAAAATATGGAGTTGATATGCCTTCTTATTCAAAATTACTTTTACAGCCAGAAGCTGCAGCAAAAGTAAGAATAGGTCCAAAAGAAGGTTTTCATACTCAGTTAGGTTATGCTTATAAACCAATGAACCAGGTTTTGATGTCGGTAGATGGATATCTTGATTTAAATTCATACAATGCAATGGTTACCGTTCATCCAAGAGTTGAATATCACCACGTCGGGACTTTAGAAGGAATTTACAATAATAAAGATGTGTCGGTTTGGGGATCAGTTACCAGAGAATGGCCAGTAGCTGAGTCAGTTGCTTCAACATATACATCACAACAAGCGGCACAAACTACGATTGCATCGATTGGTTCAGAGTTTAATGCATTTAAACTTTTTACTCATAATACTAGAATGGGAATCAGTTATTTAAAACGTGTAGGCGGTGATGCAGAAGATAAAGGTCCGTTTGCCTCACAAGGAAATAGTTTATTTGCTTCAAGATATCCATTTAAAGAAGCAATGATGTGGAATTTACATTTACCTCTGCCTGGAAAACTGGGCGAGCGCTTAGTGTGGAATTCAAAATTTTTATATGAAATGACAAATCAAAGTTCAGCAATCATTGGTATGTTGAAATATAACTTTGATCGAAATTGGAATGCTGTAGTTGGTGGTGAGATATTAACGGCAAAAGCTGAAATTCCATCATCTGGTGTGAACTCAGATTTGATTTCTCAAAATAGAGCAAATGACAGGGTATATGGAGGAGTTTCGTATGCGTTCTAAATTCCTCATAATATCTATAATAATGACTGTAGGTTTGGCTGCATGTTCAAATCCTATAAATGATAGACCCTCAAATAATAATGGGATTTCATTGGGATCTTCTGAAACGCAGTGTTTGTCAAATGTATCTACAGATATCAAAGAGTATTTTGAAGGTAGATCTAATTCTGAAAAAATTTCAAAAGTTTGGGACTGTACTTCACGTGCACTTGAATTATTTGCTAATTTTACAAAAGGAAAGAATGAAAACACTTTTGAAGCAGTTGAGTTGAGAAACTTTTTAGAAAAATATTTCTTAGGAAATTTAAAAATATCTAATGAATTTTTATTTGCTGGTATGAGATTAAAGGCTTCCATTTTAGGTGGTTCAGAAACTGAATTGAGTAAAAATGACATAGCAAGAACACGAAAATTAATAGAAGTATTGAAGACGATCACAGTTGAATTATTACCTTATCAGCCAATCAGACCATCTGCCTTAAAATTAAAAGATGAAGATCAAATTGATAAAGCAGTTGAGGCGATTCGAAAATCAGTAAAAGTTTTAGGAAACGAATTGCTTGAAACTACTAAAGAATATTCTTTTGAAGATTTAAATAAACTTTTGGTAGAATTAAATAAATTTTTTAAACAATCTTCAATTGTTGTTGAAGAGTTTCAAACATTATTAGATGTATTTCCTGTTTTATCAGAAGTTAAAAATCTAGCAATTTCTCGTCCTAAAGAAGTCATTTCACAAAAAGATTGGGCAAAAATATTAGAAGTTGGTGCCGATTGGTATGGTTGGATATTAAAAGTATCACAATTGAACTATAAATATGTATCAACTCAAGCAAAAAACCTTTCTATTCCGATGATTTTCTGGGGCAAAGGTTTGATTCGAATGTTTTCAGTTGCTGTGGAGTTAAAAGATATCATTGCTAAATCAATTCAAACTTGGCCAAATGAAATAATTCCCATGAGTGAATTTGATACTTTGATTGAAAAAATGGGTGATAAAAATTTAAGTGAATGGTTCATCAATGGTTTAACGGCAGAATCTGTAAAACGAACTGTGAATCCAATAATTACTCGACTATTAAATGGATTGAATCAAGTACAATTTTCTACAAAAGTAGTTGAAGTTTCAAAACCAAATGGTGTTATTAAAAAAGTAGATGTTCCTGTACGTGAAATGCCTAAAGGATTAACAATTGGAGCTTTAGATAATACAATCAATGAACTTTCAAGATTTGTAGATTCTCAAAAATATATCGAAGCATTATTTGATCGTACCGCAGGTAAGGATAATTGGACATTATCGAGAGCGTATGACCAAGGAGAATTATTAGCGAGTTCTTATTTTTTAGGAAATGATTTAAAGAATTCCGAAGTTGCTGTAGATATTAATAATATTATTAAAAACTCAAGACCACTATTCAGAGGAGAAGAGTCTCGTATTTATTTTAGCTCATCAAGATTGGCTGATACAACACATTCTTTTTATAACTTATTTCAAAGTAATTGGATGAATTTTGTAGCTCGAATTTTTATTCGTGGCTATGCAGATGAGAAAACAAGAGCAGAAGGTGTAAGTGGTATAACATTACGTGAAGTAATTCGAATTTATGATGATTTTTGGTACTTTGGGCGCGATATTAAATTCTTAGACAAAAGAGAAAATACTCACGCCAAAAGACACTCAACTGCAATGAAGCGTTTTATGGAAGCAAATTTATTTTCGTTTGAGTCAGACGGTGGTGACACTTTAAAACTTTCTGAATTAACTCAATTATTAGCTTTTTTAGTTTCTTCTAAAACATTATCAACAAAAATTCATCAGCAATTAGCTTCTATTTGTACTGTTGGACATGAATCTGATGTGTATGGTAAGCCGCTGATCGATTCTGATTGTTATGTCAAAACTTTAATTGATAATAAAGATAAGTTAAATGAACAGTATTGGTCTACAATGCCAGGGTTAAAAGCATATTTTAACGAATTATCAGCTACAAAAAAAGAATATTTTATTAGAACGTTGATTAGCGCGGCAATGGGAGATCATGTAATATTTCCGATGTATGAATCGGATGATACAGATGCATTGGCAACGATTCTTCATTATATAGAAGCACTTTTTTCAAGATTTGATGAAGATGAAAAGCCCGGCTTAAATCGATCAGAGTCATTAAAAGCATTTCCAGTATTTGAGTATGAATTAAGTAAATTGGGCTGTATGACGGATGATAAAATGTTGAAAAATGTTTATACTTATTTACTTAAATATGGAAAACAACCTGAAAAGAAATTTCCAAAAGTAATTCCATTTGTTTGGTGGTTAGCAAAAGGTAAGGTTGGCCTTCAAACGATGAAGGTAGATAGATTGAGAATTTTAGAAATATTGAGTACTATTTCAGAAGCTTCCTCTTCAATAGGTAAAATCGAAAATACAAAAGAGTGTCCTGGCGAAGACGAAGCAGTCTTAATTGAAGACAGTAATGATTAATTTATTTCTGTTAAAATTGATTTAAATTCACTTGGCAATTCGGTTTGAAATTCTAATTCTTTATTCGATTTTGGATGTTTAAATTTTAAATAAAAAGCATGCAAAAGTTGATGATTTAAATTAAATCTTTTTGAAATATCGTCTGTGTTTTTTCCGTAAAGACTATCTCCTACGATTGGAAAACCTAATTCTGAAAGATGAACTCTGATTTGGTGAGTTCGGCCGGTCTCAAGGATGCATTCAATTAAACTGTATTTATTTTCCATATACGACTGCAAGAACTTCCAATGTGTAATTGCAGTTCTTCCAGACTTTAATTTACCAGTCATTTTTTTTCGGTTCGTTGGATTTCTGCCAAAATAGGTTTTAATCGTACCTTGTCTGGCTTTCTTTTTAATGTCGCCCTTAACTAAAGCTATGTATTTTCTTGTGATACTGTGCACTTTAAATTGTTGAGATAGATTATGGTGAGAAAAATCATTCTTTGATATGAGTAGTACCCCCGATGTACCTTTATCTAAGCGATGAACAATGCCTGGACGTTCTGTGCCACCGATTGACGAAAGTGATTTTAATGAATGTAATAGTCCATGAACTAGTGTTGGATTTGATTCAGTTGTGCTTGGATGAACTGAAATCCCAGTGGGCTTGTTTATTACGGCAATGTCTTCGTCTTCATATATTATTTCTAAATTTATATCGATTGGTTTTAAATCTAATTTTTTAACTTCTGGGATTTGACATTCAACGATTTGGTTTAAAGTTACTTTATAAGAAGGTTTTGTTGTTTGGATTTGATCGACTTTAATGTTTCCGTCTTTAATTAATTTTGAAGACTGTGCTCTCGAGAATTCAAAATTTGAAAGATAAACATCTAGGCGCATACCCGCCTCTTTCATTGTTACTTTTAAAGTTTTAGATTTCATTATTTTAGAAATGTTTTTTTATAATGATTCATGTATCCGGCTGCAACTTTGTCTGATGGAATTTTTAATGCTTTAGCAACCTGAACAATAAATCCTCTTACATATACCGAAGCAGGAAGATTGTCGTATTCTTCGGTTTCAATCGAAGCTAAATATGATTTACTAATTTTTGTAAATTCGCTCAATTCTTCTAGTGAAATATTTCTATACTCACGTACTTTTTTAAGAAATGCGCCTCTAAAATCAACTTCGTTTTTAATTTCAGATTCCATAACTGGGTCACCTAGATTAGATGCTGATTTGATTAATTCTACACGTTTGACAATTCCCATTTTTGTTTCGAACTCTCTGACGTCCTGGATTGAACTTGAAGTTGTAGTAGAATTTGTTGAACTGAATGAATCAAAAAAAGAAGTTTGAGGTGCAGTCAGTTTTGGAGTTTGTTCTTTAAATTCAAATTGATTTGATTGAATCGGTTGTTGCGGATGTGATTGTGGTGGGTTAGCAGGTTTCTTCTCATTTGTTGAAAAAAGATCATCTTCTTCCATTGAAGCCCCTGAAAGCACGGTTTGTGCCGCCTGATGTGCAGCATCTGCTTGTTGCATTGTTGATTTCACAAAAGTATAGATATTTGTACTTTCTTCTGCTTGATTAGGACTTTTTGAGTTGTCGTCGAAAGTTAAAAAACCATGAACACGGTCATATTCTTTTCTTTTTTCTGCATTCGATAAAACTAAATATGCTTGTTCAATTCTTTCTAGGATTAAATGCGTTTCTTGATTGTCAAAAATACTATAAAGCGCAGCAGAGTCTTTACTATAAGCAGACTTTACTCTGAAATATGCTTGTCGGATGTCGTTTTGAGAGGCATCTGGCTTGATATCTAAAATCGCGTAATAGTTATTAGTATTTTGTTCAAACATAATTTAAAACTTAGTACATTTGAACCTTTGGTTGTTGTGAATCTTGAAGTAATTGCTTTACAATTCTTTGAAAGTGTCCTGCTAATTTAGAGTTTGGAAATTCTAAACATACTGGACGTTTTCTTCTAACAGATTGCCAAACAGCGCTGTCATAATCGAGATAGCCCACATATTCCATATCGATTCCAAAATATTTTTTACAAACACTTTTAATTGAAAATCCAATATCAATATCGCTTTGAGTACGTGCTTGATTAATAATTAGTCGAGGTTTAAACGTTTTAATTTCATCTCTTAACTTTTGGCCAATATCAGGATTGTATTTTGATGCTTCTCTTAATAAATCAGCTGGCGAGCGAATTCCCATTGAATTTTTTTGATCCATTGCCATGTCAATTAGCGGTCTAATTTCAAAAAGAGATTCTGAAAGCTTAAGTTTTCTATAATATGCACTTTTAATAAAACGATATGTGTTTTCAATACTTGTAGGCTCTGGCAATAAAACTAAAATTCCAACATTTGAACTTAAGAAAAAGTCGATCGTATTGTAAGCAGTACCTGCACCCAAATCAAAAACTAATACATCCGCATCAATTTCGAATAGTTTTTGTAGTAGTTTACTTTTGAGTGTGTGTTTTAAATTAGCTACACCAATTGAATCTTGAGCCCCAGATAAAAGACTTAAATTTTTAATTCCTGTTGGAATCATTACTTGATGAATGTCGTCGACTCGTTTTGAGAAAAAATCTGATAAGGTTACATTTGGAATATCAACTCCCAAACAAGTATGTAAATTCGCTGCACCTAAGTCTAAGTCGATAGCAGCAACTTTTTGTCCCATTTGAGCTAATATGATAGATAAATTAGCTGAAATTAAGCTCTTACCAACTCCACCTTTTCCACCCCCTACGGCCCAGATTTGTTTGGTTTTACCGTTGTGACTAATGGTCATAGGCTTATGATTGACAAAGCTTTCGTCAGAAGACTCTAAGTTTTCGTCTTTATTTGTGAAATCAAAAATAGATGAACTCATGAGGATCCTCTTCCCTCCATGGATATACCTCAATTGATATTATGTAAGTGAAGTGCGGTTAGTGTCAATAATTAGAAATCAAAATATGCAAAGTTTTCAGAAACTTAACTTGTAGTTGACAGTTTTAGTTGGTGATTATAATTTTATCAGTTATAAAATCTTAATTGCCTATGAAAATATGTTTAACCTATAGATTTGATTGAAATATTCCGAATATTAATAAGTATTGAAAATGAGATATAATCAAGTTAGTAGTTTTGAGGGAATGATTTTGAGAAATAGAAAAAAGAATATAAAAAGGAATCAATTGCTTTCTGCTTTGCATGCTAGATCTGATCTTCACATTGCAAGAAAGGTTTGGCACATGGGAGCAGGACTTGCTCTTACATTGATTTATATGTCTGGATTTCCAAAAGAAAGTTTCATTTCTATTTTAACTGGCATACTTGGCTTTACAGTTGTTGTAGAAATAGCAAGACTACGTAATCCTGTTGTTAACGCGATTTGCTTAAAAGTATTTGCTCCATTGATTCGAATTAATGAAGTCCATAAGACTACTGGTGTGCCTTACTTTGTAGCCTCGACTTTGATTTCAATAGTGATTTTTCCTCAACCTGTAGCAACATTAGCTTTGTTATTTCTAACATTTGGTGATCCGGTCGCTTCATTTTTCGGTATATTGTTTAAAAAGCGTTCAATTGTAATTTATCCTGGTAAGTCGTTTCAGGGTACTGCCTCAGCTTTTATTGTATGCGCTCTCGTAACTAGAATTTATTTACATTCATTAGGCATACATAATGTGGACTTAATACGATTAACCTTATTAGGTGGGTTTGCAGGTGCTTTTGCTGAATTGGTTCCTTTAGAAATAGACGACAATTTCTCAATTCCATTGGTTAGTGGATTCATAATGTGGATAGGTTTTTTTAGCGTTCATTTTGTTTAGTTATTAAATCAATTATATAATCAAATATATAAGTTATAATAAGTCTCAGGCTGTATCTTTTTTTCACCAAACTTATATTTGTGCTCAATTATCCTCATTGATCAACCATTAATCAATAATTGAAAATTTTACTATTTTAAGAAAGTTAATTTATTATATTGTGTAAAATCGTAATAATTTCATATATTTATAGCAAAGTTTCACAATGACACTAAGCAATATAATATCGATGATATTTTATACAGTGTAAACAGCTTGAACGCCCTATATTGGCTTATATAGTCACGAATTTGATGCCTATTCAAAAGCTATTGAAATTATTAGTAAATATTGAATGGTACGCCGAATGCAATAACATATATCTGTAAGGGGCTTTCGGATGTTTAATAAGAAGTACACAAACAGAATGATTGGTATCGAACAAGTAGTTTATGTAGCTGCTTTAGCTACTGCAGCTTTCTTTGCTGCTGAGTCATTATTTGCTTCTGAGAATGTTTCAAATGGGGGCTGTTTAATTGCTCCTGCTCAAAATTTAAAATATTACAATAAAATGCCACAAGGTATTCCAGCACCAGCTGTGCCTGTTCAGCATAAATCAGTTCAAATCAATATGTTAAAAGCAGAAGAAAGAAACGGCGATTATTTAAATCACGTTCAAGTTCCTTCTTCTGAAAAGTCTTTAAACGCAGTTTTATTTGATAAAGAAATTACTGATGAAATGTCTTCTAAGTACTATTCATTTGCAACAAATTATGAATTTAAAAAACAATATCAATTAAATACAAAGTTTGATGAAGAGAACTATAACCAATCTAATAAAGATTTAGTTGATTGGACTATGATGAGAATGGTTCAATTTCATGCTGAAAATTCAACTAAGAAAACAGATCAAAATTCTGCTGCAGGCAAAACAGTTGTTACTACCGTGAAAGCTGTTCAAGCAATCCAAAATACAGCCGTTAATCTTGGAGAAAATACGAAAGCCCGATTCCGTTATAATCTCCCAAACGGTACTGCTACTTTGGGCTTGAACAGCTCTATTGTTAATACATCTGTTGATTACAGAACTAAACCATTAACAGCAACTGTTGGTGATCCTGGTATGGAAAAATTAACAGTATCGATGGACAAACAAATCAATCCAATCAAAGTTAAAACATATTCTAGATATGGTTTGGTTCACCAAACATTAAATTATGGAATGAACAGACACATTGTAGGTCCTGTAAGCGCTCAAATTGATCAATATCAATACTTCAATCAACACGACAGAAATGAAACTGTTGGAAGAATTAATCTTGGTTTTAATTTTTAATTAAATACTTATTTCTTTCTTACAACAGTTACTTCTATTGGAATTTTAGTACCGTTTTCATACTCAAATAACATTGAAATTTTATTGGTACCCGTTTCAAGAGGGATGAAATCACTTGAAAAAGTTTTTTTACTTAAATCACTAAATACTGTTGCATTATAATTTGTAGATTCATTCATTATTTTGAAGTTATTTTTATCTTTATTAAGAGTATTAGACATTAATGAAGAAGGATTTCTTTTGAATTTCGGAATTCCACATAGTTCTCCGGTAATACGTATTCGTGGAGCGGTAGTCGTAACAGATTCACCTTTTAATAAACATTTCGTTTTATATTGAAAAAAATTAGTCGATTCTTCTTTCGACACGGGTTTAGCGAATGAGTAATCAGCTTTTTTAATGTCAATATTTTGTGATGAATTGCTTTTGTTATCACTTTCAGACATAAATTTTTGAGCTGAATTTAGAAAAGCGCCTCCAATGATAGTTAAAAGGGCTACTTCTATAAACAAAGTTCGTTTTCTCATACCCTATGTATCGTCATACCGTCAAAACTCCTACAGGGTATTTGTTGCCTATGTTATCAGTACATTATAAATTAAGTCCTATGGTTTTAGGCATTCTGGGTGAGTCTGCACTCGTTTTATCGATTATATCGTTTGCTTTGGCGCTCAATGCTGCGACAAAAACATTACTCAATAAGTTAAATTCAAGTTTTTTAGTACTTTGTCTTTTAATAAGCTCTTGGGCTTTTACGTTCGCTTTAGATAGATATTTGCAAACTGGGGTTTTTTATAAATTACATTTAATATTAAATTTGTTTTTAGCACCTGTAGGAATGTATTTTTTAAAAATATTAACCAGACATCAATCAAAGGTCACAAAAGCTCTATATCGTTTATCTTTAGTCTATGCCTTTGGAGTAATTGCACTCATTATTTTTAAAGACGGTTATTCGGAAAGAGTGAATGTATTAGCGAATTTTGGTCCAACATTATTGGGGTTAGAATGTTTTTATTTATTGAGTGTAAGAAATGTGTTTGCTGAAGAACTTTCTGGTTATTCTGTAATGGCAATGAAGACATTAACCGGTAGCACTTCTGGGAGAGCGTGGATATACTTTGGTGCTATTTTTTTATTATTTACGGCTGTAATGGACCATGTTCCGTTTGTAGGTGAAATTGTTCCTGCGATCGGTAATTTATTTGTTTGTATATATTTGTTTATAATAAGTGAAATTGTAATTCATCAGAGAACGCTAAATATTGCGACCATATTAAGTAAGTTAACAACATATATTGTAATAGGAATTCTAAGTACTTTTGTTTTTTTAACATTTACAGTTTGGATTGATCGATCATTTACACTGTTTGCTTTAAATAGTTTTTTTGCTTCAATTATAGTGCTTATTATATTTGAACCAAGTAGAGAAATATTTTATTGGATAAATGCTAGAGTTTTAAATCGCAGATATTTCTTTTTCGAACAAAAAATTAAATTTTATATTGAAAGTTTAAATGAAGCATCAAGTATAAAAGAATTGAATCAAAAGATTCTTGATTTAAGTCAAAAAGTATTAAATGCAAGCAGGGTTAGAATTTTCATCTTCAAACCAGATCAAGCAAGATTTATTCGAACAATGGGTGTAAATGATGATGATTTAAAAGCAATTGAAATAAATGAATCGCATCCCATTTTAAATTATTTTTATGAAATAGAAAATATAACCGGATCACCCGTTTTGTTAGATAAGTATGTACAACAACAGTTTGATACTGCTCGAGATGAAAATACTTTAATTAAAACTCAAAATATTCTTAAATTATATCAAGAATTAAATTGCAATGTATTTTTTCCGCTAATCGTTGGCACAGGTAAAAATAAAAATATATTAGGTTTGGTAACTGCGTTTATGCAAAATCCACCCAATCCTTGGGGAGATAATTGGGGTTTTCTATCAATCGTTTTTCCGTTTTTTGAAAAAGTGGGATCTGTATTAAAAAATCAAGATACGTTTATTCAATTACGAGAAAAAGATCGATTTGCAACAATAGGTGAAATGTCTGCAGGATTGGCACATGAAATTAGAAATCCTTTAGGCGCGATCAAAGGTGCCGCTCAATATTTAAAAACTTCACAAGGTGATAAATTGTACGAGTTTTTAAATGTTATTGAAGAAGAAGTGAATCGTTTAAACCATGTAGTCACTCGCTTTTTAGAATATTCTAAACCGTATGAATTAAATGAAGAATCAATTGAATTGGGAAAACTCTTAAATCAAACATTAACTCAGTTCCAAAAAACGTTAGAAAGATCAGAGATAAATAAAATAATTCAATTTGAATTAAAGTTAAATAATTCTATGTTTAGTATTAATATTGAAAAAGTGAATGTGAAAGTAGATGTTTTTTTGTTAAAACAAGTCATGATTAATTTAATGCAAAACTCTGTAGAAGCTTTAACAAATAGTAAGAAAAACAAAAATGAAAAATTCCTAATCGTATTAGGTACAGAAATACTAGAAAACAAAGATTTAACTATTTATGTTGAAGACAATGGACCTGGAATCGATTCTGCCACAATAGAAAAGATCTTTATTCCATTTTATACATCGTCTCCACAGGGTACTGGTTTGGGTTTATCTATTTCTTCAAAAATCATTGAAGCACATTCTGGTAAAATTGATGTAATTAGTAAGGCAAATTTAAAAACTAAATTTACCATTCACTTGCCTTCGAGTAGAGTACAATTATGAGCAAGCAAGTAAATAAAGTATTAGTAATTGATGATGAAAAGAATATCACTTATGTTGTAAAAGCTATTTTAGAAAAACAAGGTTTTGAAGTAGTTGCAGAAAACAATTCTTTAAATGGTCTGGCACTGCTTGAAAAGCCAGACCACGGTTTTAATTGTTTGGTGACTGATTTGTTTATGCCAAATGTAGATGGTATTGAAATTTTAGATAAAATTAAATCAACGCAACCAAATTTTCCGATTATTATGATTACCGCTTACGGAACAGTTGATAGAGCAGTTCAAGCCTTAAAAAAAGGAGCATTTGACTTTATTACCAAACCTTTTGAACAAGGTGAGTTGGTAAAATCTGTTGAGAAAGCTGTGCAATCTTTTCGAATCAGCAAAAAAGAGCCGATGTTTGAAAATCAAGAAAACTTTTTATTACAATCAATCTTAATTGGAAAAAGTACTAAAATGATTGAATTGAATAAATTAATATCAAAATATGCGTCTGCAGATTTTCCAGTTCTAATTACAGCTGAAGCTGGCAATGGACGTGACATTATAGCGTCAGAAATTTATCGAATGTCAAAAAGAGTCAACGACCCTTTTATAAAAGTAATTGTTTCAGCAAGCCCATCAGAGGTAATTGAAAATGAAATTTTTGGAATTGAAGAAGATACCTCATCTAAACCAAGCAAATTAGAACTTGCAAACAATGGAACACTTTATATTGATGAAATTTCCAAACTTTCAAAAAAATTACAAATTAAATTATATAACGTTATCTCTGAACGAAGTTATGAAAAGTTGAATGGAAATAAAAATTATCCAATCGATGTTCGTTTTATTTTTGGTACTTCAAAAAATTTAAAAAATGAAATGACCGAAAATAATTTTAGTGAAGAATTATTTTATGAAATTAATTCAAGAAATTTAATAATTCCCAATTTGAAAGACAGAAAAGAAGATATAGAAGATTTGTTGTATTACTTTATTCAAAAATCAAATCAAAAATTAAATAAAGCGATTTCAAATATTGAACCCAATTGTTTAATTAAATTAAAAAATTATCAATGGCCTGGAAATTTAAAAGAATTCGAATCAGAAATTGAGCGTGCAGTTTTGGTTTGTGAGACGAATTGTCTGATTGAAAAAGATTTTTCAGATGAGATTTTAAGTGCTGCAAATGTTTTAAATCAAACAAAGCCTAGAGAGATAGAATCTAAAAGTTTACGTGGTGAAGATGTTGGGAAGGAATTTAAAGATATAGTGAAACAACATACACTTAATGTTGAGCGTCAGATTATTGAAAAAGCCTTAGAACAAACTTCTGGAAATATAACAAAGACAGCAGATAGGCTTGGACTATCGCGTAAAGGTTTACAGTTAAAGTTAAAAGAGCTTGGCTTGTCTTCTGGTCGCACCGCAAAAGATTCAGATTAAACCCTCATTTAATTGACGCCTTTTTTTTGCTGTCGTAGTGTAGGTGGCCTTACAACAAGGAGAAACTTTCAATGTCTAATATTCCTAGTTCCGGCATTTGGGAACAATCAGAACTTTATAAAAACTCTGTACTTCAATTAGATGAAGCAGGAAGAGTTGGTAAAATTGATCCAAACATTTTGCAAAGATTAAAAAGACCAAAACGTGCGTTGGTTGTTAGTGTTCCTATTCGATTAGATGATGGAACTGTTGCCGTTTTTGAAGGATTTCGTGTTCAGCACAATATGACATTAGGGCCTGGTAAGGGTGGAATTCGTTATCACGAAGATGTAACTCTTTCTGAGGTTGCAGGACTTGCAATGCTTATGACTTTTAAATGTTCATTAGTAGGTCTACCGTTAGGTGGAGCCAAAGGTGGTATTCGAGTAAATCCAACTTTATTGTCTCGTCAAGAAAAGCAAGCTTTAACCCGTCGATATACATCTGAGATCAACATGATCATCGGACCAGATAAAGATATACCAGCACCAGACGTAGGTACTGATGGTCAAACGATGGCTTGGATGATGGATACTTTTTCACAAGAAAAAGGATTTGCAGTTCCCGGGGTTGTCACAGGTAAACCAATTGAACTTGGTGGAAGTCTGGGCCGCGCTGAAAGTACTGGTCGCGGTGTGGTTTACACTATTGTTGAAGCGTATAAAAAGAAAAATCAAAAATTAGATAACACTACAACGGTAGCAGTTCACGGATTTGGTAAGGTGGGGGCAGTAGCTGCAGAAGAAATGTTTGCATTAAATACCAAAATTGTAGCTGTGAGCGATGTGAGTGGTGGCGTTTACAATAAAAATGGTTTGAATATTCCAAAATTGATGGAATACATTCGTGTGAATAAAGTAGTAAAAGGATTTCCAGAGTCAGAGTTCATTTCGAATGAAGATTTATTAACATTAAATGTTGATATTTTAATTCCTGCAGCGATTGATGGAGTGATTCATCATGGAAACGTATCTAAAATTAAAGCTAAATTAATTGCTGAAGGTGCAAATGGACCTATTACGGCTGATGCGCATAAAGTTTTAGTCGACAAAGGCGTTTTAATTATTCCAGACGTATTGTGTAATGCTGGTGGCGTGATTGTTTCATACTTTGAATGGGTACAAGGATTACAAAACTTTTTCTGGTCTGAAAATGAAGTGAATGATCAGTTAAAAACGACAATCATCAATGCATTTAACAATGTTTGGAATATTATGGAAAAAAATAATATTAAAGACATGAAAACAGCAGCACTGATTGCAGGCGTTCAACGTCTATCAAAAGCAATGTTATTGCGTGGATTATTTCCGTAAAACTTATTTCTTAGTATTGTTTTTATTTAGTACAAATGCCGCTTTCGGTTGGGGCAATCACGTTGTATTTACTAATATTTGTGTAGATGCAATTCAAAGTAATTCTTTAGATAATTTGAAATATGATTACGTACCCATTGATGAAGCTTTGAAGTCAATTGGAATTCAAAGCAAAGCAGAATTTGCTCATATTTATCAAATTCAAGAAAATAAAATTCAAGTACAAAAAATTAATCTCACAAATTGGAAAGAAATAATTGCATTTGCCTCATCGGAACCTGATATGGGAATGGATCAAGAACTGAATGTAAGTTCTGATCAAGACATGATGGGAGGATACCATGGGTTATCAAGTCAGGGTTTTCGACATATGTTTTATCGCAAGTATGATATTTTAAGTCCGTTAGAGACGTTACATGTGCCGCCGCGTAAAATGGGACAAGCACCTGAACGTGCAAAATTATTTTTTGAACTTTCTCAAAAATTCTATAATCAAAAACAATATTATTGGGCGATTAGAACATTGGGTTGGGGGCTACATTACGTTCAAGACCTTTCTCAGCCGTATCATGTGAGTCAGTTTGCAAGCTTTCAGTTGTTAGCATTTTCTAAATTATTTCAGTCATTTTCTGCTTTAGTTAAAGAAACCACACGTCTTGTATCTAATTATCATTTAAGTTTCGAAGAATTAGTCGATGTAAATTTAAGTAAAAATCAAATTTGGCAAAAAGCAGCAGTAGGTGCGATAAATTTTGAAGAATTTAACAAATTATTCAACCTTAATCATTTATTATTTTAAAAA
>CAZNGN010000013.1:0-75672 GCA_964572865.1 uncultured Bacteriovoracaceae bacterium
TATGGACTCTTTTTATTCACCGCTTCCCACTACTAATCGAGAAGAACCAAAATTCTCTTTCGATTAACTTCGTAATACTTCGTCATATTTTTTCTCGCTTCGTCGATGGCCTATTTGGCCTATCTCCTTGCTCATAAAAATCTTCCTCGTCTTACTTGTTTCTCAATAGAAATTTCAAGTCTAGTCTTTGTATAAAATATTTTTTAAAAAGTTTCATATGGTCAAATTACAATCCCATCCAATCCAGAAGGAAAAACTGATAAGATCTCTGTTAAGTCTTTCGATAATAAGGATCCTAAAGTTCCAACGATTTGGTCAACAAACTCAATTTGTAGCACACTAAAATGGAATTGAGTTGGCACAGGTCTTCATAGAAGAAATTAATAATATCCAAAGTATTAAACTTATAGGTAGCGCCTACAGAATTTATTTGTAGGCGCTTTTTTTTATGTAGCTTGATTGTTACAAATTAGTTTTCGGTTCCCATTTGATTCTTTCAATTTTTTTTCTCAGAATTTTTCAGAATAATATTTTGAAAAAAATACAAACTATTCTGACACCAGTTAAGATCTGTCGCGTCGTGTTAATTTAATCGGATATCAATTAAATCGTCATAAGCTTGGCACAAACTTTGTACTAATGCTCCTCGAACTATTTTTATAGTCGAAGCAAAGAGAGAGGTGAGCTTCTTATTTATGTTTAGTTTGTGGGCGTTTTTACAGTTTTCACTGTTCATGGGTTCAGGGCTCAGCTCTGAAGTTATGGAAACACCAACGCCTACCGAGAAAACAGAACTTTATGTCTACATCAATGCAGACAATGACATCATTGGTATTGATGAGAATGATCAAGCGTTTCACTATGGGAATCACTTCTTTGATTTTTTGACTGGAATTGCAAATTCGTTTTCAGAAAATATCGGATTACATATATATTTTGACCCTTCCCGTGAGATCATGGGGGCTACTTCATCTCAAATCATTGAGTTTTGTGGAAAGTCTGCACCAGTTATCGAACGACTCGGTGAAACCGATTCAACCGATGCAAATTATTTTACCAAACTTACAAGACAATCATGCTTTTCGAATGATCCTTTTAAAAAGGTTTTAATACTTTGGGGCCATGGCAATAGTTGGAAACCAATCAACGCGTTTGATTTTTCATCACCTGATATCTCTCAATCTTTCGTTGGATTAATCAAATCGGATACGAATCAATTTGATCTTATTATTTATGACAATTGCATGATGGGTTCGATTGAAGTCGCGATGAGTACCACAAGTCATGCAAAAGCGATGATTGCTTCTCAGTTTGCACTTCCTCCTGAAGGAATTGAGTATAAGAGTCTTTTAACTTTACTGAATTCAAATGCAAGTATCGAAACCTGGATGCAAACCCTGATGAACGATACGGGAGAGCGCACGCGCACGCAAGGTGCCTTTGCACCTCTAATCGGTGTGTATTTAAGTCAACTCATACCGCTTGTACAAGAATTCAATGCTTCTACATCTATTCTATTGAATGACAAATTGATGATTCGAAAATTGGCTGAGTTATCACGTTTGCCTGAAGAAACTGCAAGAGATATGAGAGCGCTTAGTTATATTTTAAAATCTGAAAACACAACCAACGCACAAGGTGTTGCCCTTGAATCGGAACTTTTAAAAGTATTGGCCCAATCCTCTGGTTCGCTCAGTTTTAGTTTGCCATCAAATCCGCAATTTTTAGCAGACAATGAAAAAAATCAATATCTCGATTCAAAGTCAGAAGAGTTTGCTCAATTAAGTTCGTTTCAATGGGTTTTAAAACAATTAAATACTGAGGAGAAATTATAATGAAAAATTCTTTTTATAGTTCGATACTAGCACATCTACTGATTTGGTGTATGACCTTGAGTTCGATTCCCATTCGTGCTGACACCGTAGAAGTTCCTGTTGCACCACGATTGATGACTGTAATCTTACAAGATATACAAATTCGAAATAAAAACATAGTGGAAGGTAAGATACGTGCACTGCTTGCCTCGATGGATAGCAAAAACTCTGCTCAAGCAGCCAAAGAATTAGGTCAGTTAGCTGACGATATACAAAGTGGCAAAACAAGCATTGAAACTGCTAAAGAATTAATGATTCAACACAATGTAACGAACGCAAAAGAAATGAAGCGATTGTTATTGAATCAATTCAAATCATTGAACTCTAAAAAATTAGCTGTTTTTGAAGAAGTTCTTGCAAAAAATCCTTCTTACAAACGATTTTCAGAAAAAATGAAAATGGTTTATACTCAAACTGAAAAAATTTCCATTTTGAAAGAAGCCTTATTCCAAGATTTAGACCAAGCTTTATTGGCATCAATGAAAAAAATTCACTGGCTTAATAAAGATGGTATCGTGGATGATTTAAAAGCGGTTCAACTTCAATATGTAAATTCGAAAGGGGATGGCCACAAAATTCTTCGAATGTTATTGGTTGGCGCTGCTGTGATTGTTGCCGCTGGTCTGATTAGCTATGGAATTGCAAATAGTTCTTATAAGAGTCAGTTTAAAGCTAAAGAAAAAGTTGAAAAAGATGCTTACGATACTAAAAGTAGTACGTATGCAGCACAATTGGCAGATTTAAAATCACAATTACTCGCACAACGAAATGCGCTCAATTCTCAGCTTCAAGGTCAATACAATCAACAAAATGCGCAATTGCAAGCTCAATACAACCAACTCGTGTCTGATTTGCAAGACCAATTGACCAATCTCAATAATACTTTAACTGCCCAAGAACAACAATATCTACAAGATAATGGATTTGTTCGAATGGTCTGCAATTCATACACTGTTCAGAATTCAACTGTCTGTAACGGATACAATTACCAACTGATTTCGGGATCTTCTGTTTGTACAGTGATGTGTATGAAAAATATTAGCACTGGTAAAGAAACACTTCATGAACTTCCAACCTGCGCCTCTCCGTTTATTCCTGCAGATTGTTTTAGTTCGGCTGTTTACTATCAAGAATGGTATGCTGGATACAATGTAGGCTATTCATCTGGTAATACAAGTGGTCAAAATCAAGGCAGCATTGATGGTGATACAAATGGTAATAAAGATGGAAAAAATGATGGTAATACCGATGGGTATTACGATGGATATAATAACGGATATTTCAGTGCATACAACAATGCCTACAATTCTTCGTACAATCGTGGTGATTCCGATGGGTATTATGACGGATACGATGCTGGGTTTGTAGATCGGTACTCTACTGGCTATGAAGATGGATACAATACAGGATATAATGATGCATACAACGGTGGCTACAACAGTGGTTATACTGATGGCTATTACGATGGCTATGATGTTGGTATCAGCTCAGGCGCTAAAGTAAGCAGCCAGGCTAAACTTTCTTCATCCACATTCACTCAAGGTTATATTGATGGAATGCATGATGCTCGAGTTGTTCAAAATAATTAAAAAGGATAGGAATATGAAAACAAAAATAATAAGTTTAATACTTTGCTTAGAAATTGCTCTCGGACCTTACTCAATGTCTTCTGAAAAAGAGCAAGCTAAAATTGTTAAATCAGATGCACCCATTGCTCTGAGAATGATACAGTCTGAATTGGCAAACAATTCGAGTAAACTGATCGAACCAGATGAAGTTGGTGAAAGCAATACGATTTCAGATAAGATTATTATGTTGCAGGAACAAAAAACTGTACTCAATAAGTTAAAAAACCCTTCAATTAGTTTGCAATCTATTCGAAATGAATTTGTGAGTCGGGTATCGATGGAAGAAAAAATTCAACTCATCGAATTGCAATATGTTTTAACTAGAATGAGTAAAGATAAATTGGATGAAATATTTCAATCAGCCCTAGAACTGGGAAATTATCCTGAATCATTGCGATTGGAATATGAATTATCCTACTCATTGTCTGAAAAACAAAATATCGTTCACAAAATGCTCAGCCAAGACATTAATACGATCAAATCAAGTGTTTTAAAGAAAGTTGGTCGAATGAGTCGAGCTGAACTCATTCATGAGTTAGAATTTTCAGACCAATTGCTTTCTGCTAAAAGTCCGAACTGGAAAGTGGTTTTAATCGTAGTGCTCAGTGTAGCTGCAGCTGGATTGGTTAGTTGGGCAATCGTTTCAGCATCTAAAAAACGTTGGGAACGAAAAACTAGAGAGATGTACGATTCGTACAAAGAAAAAAATAATGAATTAGATCAACAACACCAAACGGATATGCAGAATGCACAAACCGAGCACGATCAACTCACTCAAGATATTATCAATCACTGGAGTACGAGTACAACCAATATGCAAAATAATTGGTCAAATCAAACTCAAGCTACGACAACACAATATCAAAATTCAATGCAAGCAGTGCAGGCACTTTTTGATAACAGGGCTTATCTCAGAGACAATGGTTTTGTTTGGCAAGTGTGTACAGTAACACAAACTCAAGTTACACAGTATTGTCCCTATACAAAATCATCATTTTCAGGAACAAAGGTGTGTTCAACTTATTGTTTAAAAAATGCTCAAGGAGTTATTGCTGGAAACCAATCTAATTTAATATGTGCCAATGCAAGTGTGCCTGCCAACTGTAATACACCCAATACGTATGATTCAGGTAGTACAGCTGGATATCATGACGGTTATCAAGATGGATATGACCTAAGATACCCAACTCATTATAATGATGCCTATAATGCCGCTTATAATACTTACTATCATTCAGCTTATAATTCCGGAATCAATGATGGCCAATTTGACGGTCAACAAGATGGAAATGTTGATGGATACAACGATGGTTACGATGCCGGTTATTCAGATGGACTTTCGAATGGTGCCTACGATTCGAAACCAACTTATAACAATGGTTACAACGATGGATATAGTGTCGGACATGTGGATGGTCGTGATGCTGGTTACAATACCGGCTACAGTAAGGGTTACAGTGATGGCTACAATTATGCACTTTCACTTTCGGGAGAGTAAATTATGAAACAGTTGAAAATATTAATCCTTCTGATTTTATTAATACACACGCAAGCGTTTGCAGCTAAACCACCTCATACCGACCCACAATGGGCTGCCGCGAGAGATCAAGTCGCAAGCGATCTGATTGCAGCTGGGGTTTCAACAGCTGCTGCATTATCGGGAAATGTTCCGTTAGCACTTATGGCAGGAACAGTAACCAAGTATGCTGCGATGTATGGAATAGAAGGAATTAAATCTGTCGTTCATTTTTTGAAGGGAAATCCTCCTGTAGATTTAGGGGAGGTAAATCTGGCATTCATTTATATGATCCAAACAAAAAGAATGTTGTATCAAGCTATGCTCCAGATACGTGATCAGGCTGAAAAACAAAAAATGGTAGACAACGAATCACTTAAAAAAATGTTAACCGATGTTGAAAATGCAATCACAGCTAGCTGTAAAGATTCAGCATGTAAAGCAACCTCATTAGATGAAAAAGCGGTGAATCGAAATCTTCTCAATTTAACTTTAGAATCAAAATCGATTCCAGATTTATATAAAAATCTTTCGATCGCGCAGATCCAAAATTCATATCATTACCTTTTACTACTATATTTAGATACACAATCAGTGGAACAAGAACTGTTACAGACATTGACACTAAATCTTGCCGGTCAGCTTGTGAAACTTAAATCATTGCTTAAAGAACATCCAATTCTATCAAATGCAGAAAAGGAATTGCAGTATCAGCGTGCATTGGGAATTGTAATACAGTGGCAAACACAAGCAGATGAACGAAGAGTTGAGTTAGGGCCCATTTTTCAAAGAACTTTACAGAATTTAAAAGAACAAAATCAAAAATTGGGTACTGAACTATCAAAGATACAAGGAAAATCAAAATGAAAACGTTAATCTTATTCCTATTATATACAATCACTGCCTTTGCATCTGATCCATACGAGAAACAGTTACAACGTGTTCGAAATCAGATGTCAGAGTTTCAAATTCAATACAATGTACTTGGAAATCCGTTTCAAGTAGGTGAGCCCATTCCCAATTTTCCGGTTGACAGTGGTGATGTATTTTTAAAATATCGAGATCTTGTGTTTCAGATTAAAGCAAATCCACTCAATAGTTCTGGTGATATTGTGGAGTATAACGATCGCATTCGAGGTTTAATTGCTGCAGGTAATGGAATGATGTTACGACTTATGCAAAGTATTAAGTTTGCATCTGACGAAGGTATGAATGGAGAAGAAGCAGAAAAGCAGCAAAAAATACTAGATGAATTGAAATCCAAAACAGACATTGTTTCCAATAAAGATTCTGACCCTAGATCTGCTTTAATCGACAACTTTGAACTAGCTTCTATTATTTTTACTCAAAACAATTCATTTAAATTAGCTGAAGCGTCTTCTACCTTTCAGTTGATTCAAGCCATATTTATGGAAGTAATTTATCAACAAAATCTGATCACTTGGTATGAATATGATTCTTTGATTGAAAAACGAAAAGCACTTGAAAAAGCTTTAAAGAAAAACTTTGTGCTAACACAAATGGAAAAAAACGTTGTTTTAGAGCAAGTTAATCTTGTGATCAATCAAGCAAAAAAACGGATTATAGATCGAAGAATAACTCAACGAGTTGATTTCGAAACGCAAGCTACGGCTTTGGCAAAACAAAATCAAAATAAAGCACTTGATTTATTACTTTTAAGAAACGGTCATTCAGATGTTTTTGGTGATTTATATGCAAAAAAGAGATGTAGTTTATTTCAGCAGGGAGCTCGAAAAACCTATTGTAAAAACTTAAGAGCACTCAGAGAAGCCACCGAAAAATCAGCTCGCGGTGAACTAGAATTTATAGGTACGACCGAGAGTGAGTTACCCAAAGGGTTCTAGATTTGTAACTGACATGAAAGCACTAAAATCTTAATGTGATTTCGCATTGATTGGCTAAAATGCTTTCACCCATTTCAATTTGTTGATAATGGTTTTAATTTACTCCGATGATCTTGCTTATATTTTTTAATCCGGATTTGAGTCAGGTGATTTTTGCTGAACATCTGAATTTATGTCCCTTCGAAAATGAAACAATAGGTACTAGAAAAAGTCAAAACACTTTAGTTTTGCACTCTTTCTTTTGTGTTTGTTGCTTTGAAATGTTCTTAGAAAAAACTTATTAATTTTATGTTTTGTTTTATTGAATCCAGAAGGGTGATGAGTGGAATGGCTGACATGGCTATCATTTGAATGTGTTGGTTTGACTACTTTGATAGGCGTTTTGATCGTATCTTGTGGAAGTTCAGTTGCCGGTACCAATAGTGTAGCGCTACTTTCTTTTGGTTGCGTTTTTTCTTCTATTATCGGTGGTGTGCAATCAATTTTAAATGTTTTATAGTGATATCCTTCTGCATACGCTGATAGATCTTTCTCTGCATAGGGACATTCGTAAACCAAAGGATCATCTGCAATCGGTTGATCTTGAATGATAATTTTTCTCGGATCAAAATGTAAGTATTGAACAATCCATTCTTTAGCTTGTTCTGGTGTAAAGTTGTGCATCTTGCTTCTAACTAAGATCCATTTTTTTAATTTTTCACCACTGCTTTTGTAAATCTTAGCATCATTCTTGTGCAAGTCTTTGAACGTATCAAAATCATTGGCTACTCTAGGTGAGGCTAGTATCGGTTTAATCTTAAAATATCTTTTTCCATAGTTTTGAAAATCGATAAACTTGATTTTGTTGACTCGTAAGCGATATAAAATATCATCCATTCGTTCATTCGGAAGATACTTCTTTTCCACTTGATCTTGCATGATCACTTTGCATTTAGACTTTATATACTCAGGATGAAGTTTTAATTCGCTTTGAATAGCATTCTCAATTTTGGATTGATCACTTTTAGAATAAGTAGATAGATCTAGGGTGCTTTCCTCTGTTGAGTCATCTTCAAACGTGCACACTTCAGTGGCGAGATCCTCAAACGCCTCTGAAAGAGCATGGTCATGTTGACACTCACTTGCTATGCATAAATTTGTGGTAAAAGTAGTAATGAACGCAATAAAAAAGACAAAATCTTTTCATGGCTTATTTTATTACAATTCAAATCTTCGATCACTAGGGTAAAGAATGCCTGGTATTTATCAATTAACTATTATCATTGATGTGTTGTAAATCTATACATAAAGCTGTCTAAGTTTTATACAGTAAGATACGATCATAATTGTTATATCGCTGCTAAAATGGCCTATAATTTGCTCTATATTATGAATACGAATGAAGATGAGAGGATTAGCACTTTATATAGTTGGTTTTGGAATTACGGCATCTCTTGCGTCTGAAATGGCAGAACAAGGTATATTTCGAGATAGTTTAGATGCTGCCATGAGATCTATTTCTAGCATTCGTAACCAGAATCCAATTCATTCTAAAATAAATTCAGAAGAATCAGATAAATCAGAAGATTCAGTTAATTCAATGATTGATGATTCAAAGCTTGTAAATTCAAATAAAACTAAATTAAATATTCCTTCGACTGAAATAACAACAAATCAAAATAACCAGGTTCAAAATTCAAAAATAAATTCTTCATTATTTTTAAATTCCATTCAAAATAGTTCAATTCCTAAATTGAATCAATTGAACCCTAAAGATACAAAACCATTGATTAACTCGCAAAATAATACGGTACTTCCTACAGCTAATTATGCTGAACAGGTTGTAATGAATTCTAACGGTCATGATAGAGCAGGTGGTGATTTTATAGCGATTGAATTTTTAACCTATGCACAAGCATTTAATCGAGATTTAAAAAGACTTCATAACAAAGCATTATTCACTGAGGTATCTGAAACAAACATTATTATGGCAATGTCTGAATTTCGAATTAATCCTGTATATGATGTAATATATGATAGCTTAGGAATTCAAAGAGATGCAATTACTGATTTTTCACAAAAAGAAATTCAAATATATGCACCATCATGGTTTTTACAAGTTTCGAATCGAAAATTCAAAGCTTCAATAGTAATTCACGAATTATTGAGAGCTGCAGGTTATTCACGTGAAGATGATTTACATTCATTATCACAACGTATTATTAATTATTTGATAAATGATCCCAACGGATCATTCATATTATCAGTTTCAAATTCAAAAGTTGACTCGTCTCGATTTTTTATTTCAAATAAAACTAAGCTAATTCGATGCAATTTCAAAGGAAGTGAGTCAACGAATTCACAAAATACTCTCAATTCATTTGGAAAAGCGTCAGATTCAAATTTATCAGTAACAATATTTATCACACCCTACGGTGTACGCTATGAAGCAATTGACAAAGATAATCAAAGTGCAAATTTTATTTATAGTGATTATTTACAAAACATTGAACAATTTAGTTATGGTGAAAAAATATCTATGGCAGTATTGCGTGATAGTATTCAAAACCCTGGAAAACGCATAATTTTAACTTTAGAATCAGTCATTTCAATGCAAATCTCGAATCAAAGTAATGCTGCAATGACCATTCAGACACCACATCATAATGATGTAAAATATTCAGGTTTTTGTGGTAAATCACTCTAAAACTACATACTGTATAGAACGTTGTACTTTATTTTCTGTTAAACGATTTTTGTAAACTTCTGTTTTTAAAAACTCATGTGCGGATGATTTTTGTAAACCATAATAGTTTCCAAATTCGATAGCACTAAATTGATTGTGTTTTTCATAAAATGACATCGGCGCACGCCATTGAAGCACTTCAACAGAAAAACGAGATAGATCTCCTTCAACAATTTTTATGATGCCATTCTCAGTTTTAGTTGAAATAGCCCATTCTTTTTTAATTCGTGCTAAGAGTCGTTCTAAGCGCTCTGTAAGTTGATCAAATGATGCAAATTCATCAGGCCAGAGAATTGGTTTTACCCTTTGTGATGGTAATCCCCGATCTCCAACGACAATTAAATGTGAAAGTAGTAATAGAGATAACGACATTCCTGCGTGATATTTGCCATTATGAATCCACTCATTACGAAATGGCATTAATACATATTCAGAATTTGGCATCCAAATGGATAAAGAAGATGGCATTGAATATCGTTTTCTTATTTGTTGAGGTAAATCAGGGTATGAAAATAATATGATCAACTGATCTTGAGGTAATAGATTCATTTGATGCATTAAATATAAACATTCTAGCCATGATTCGGGTCTATATTCTCCACTGCACAAAATTTGTAATGCCTTATAAAAATATTCTTTAGATTTTGTTATATTACCTAGATTGGCTTCAACATATCCTAACCATTTATATAAAAAAGCACGATCGGCTGATTGTTCTTCGTATGGAAAGAATTGTTGTGCTTTATTCAAGATATCAAAAGACTTTTTGAATTCACCTTTTTGAGCTAAATATTCACCCTTCGCTTGAAATAGAATTCCTTGTAATAAGCCTTCGTCTTTAGATACCTGTATTTGGTTTAGCTGGTTTATTGCTTCAGAATATCGTTTAAGCCCCGCTAAACAGTCGGCAAGTCCCACCAAACCCATTCGAAATGAATATAGTTTTTTTTCTTTTGCATTAGCTTTTTTACATGCGAATTCAAAACATTTTAATGCTGATTCATAATCATAATCAGTAAGATATATATTTCCAGCTACCAAATAATCTTCAAACGATTCTAAGTTAGAGTTTCTTATTATTTTTAATGCAAATCGAGTGGCGCCTAATAAGTTCATCATTCTTGCTGTCCACAAAAACTGCTTTGATAATTCAGGATCTGTTTTGGCTTTTTCGAAATTCCAATTTTTAGGTGCAATCATTTTAAATGCATCACGTGTAAGTCCTACACGTCGTAACCAGTTACTCGCTTTGATTTTATTTTGTACTGATTTTCCTTCAATTTTCAGCCATTTGAATATCTGAATTTTTGCAAGTTTTGTTTTGCGTTCTTTAATGAGGTTTTCTATTTGTTCTTGAATATCTATATTCATTTCTGCTTAGTTAGCAGTTTAACAAACTCATGCAAAAACTCAAGAACACTAAGAAAATTTAATTTTTTGGTCTATTCTTATTTTTTAACAAATTCAAGGTCATCTACAGAAAATGTAAGATTACTTGCTGCACATTTAGATTCTGTATCAACTACATAGAATTGTTTTAAACTAGGTCCAAACCATTTTTTGGTTAAACTTACAAAATCAAAAGCCTCTATGAGCATGTTGATTTGAAGAGCTTTAAAATTAGTTGGTGCTGCTGCCCAATTTTGTAACCCCAAACGCATACAAAGATCCGTTACCACATTGGAAGGTGATTCCTCAAATTTTTTAGCATCTTTAACACTTATTAAAATAGGAAGATTGATACCTAAGCTTGCAAAGGTAGTACTATAATAATCCATTCGAATGGTACCATCGCCATTGATGATTGGCTTTCCGACCAGTGGAAATCGACGCCCGTTTACTTTAAATGTTTGCCAATAATCTGAATAATAGCCTGTTGACCCGCTAATTACTTCGTTCTTTTCATTTAATTTAATTTCGTCTCTAAAAATGATCTTTTTATTAGATCCTCTGATATGGAATTCATACTTAGTTGAATCAGCAAGCTCTAGGCGCCAAGTCTGTATTTGATTTTTATTTGTATAGTTAATCCAGGCAATAGTAATGGTAACGCCATCTACTGTGTATTTAGCTGGCGTTTCTGCGTCTTGAGCATTGCACAAAATGGAAGTAGAGCTGATATTTTCTAGCTCTGAACATTTCATTTGCTGTCCATTTGGCATAGTAATACTTTTTGCGTTTGCAATCGCTGACAAAGAGAGAAGAACACATATTAAGATAAATAAAGATTTCATTTGCACCTTCAAATTAGAAAAATTGTTAGAAACATTATTCTATACTTATTTGTGTTTTCTTAGACAACTGACAAAAACCGGAACCCGCCGTGGCGCAGCAACAAATTAGAACGCTTTTCCAATCTTGCAATCACCATTAGCCATCGGACGCACGATTACGTTGATTCGGTCTGGTCGATCAAGGTCTGAGCTCATTACAAAGACTGGTACGATGATTGTGTTTGTTTGTGTGCGCTCAGCATAGAACGGTGTTCTTGCTCTTACATTGCTGTATTTTTGGGATGCAAATTGAACCGCTTTCATTTTTGCTCCTTGGTAACAACTTGTTGGTACTTGCACATACTCGGTATTTGCCATCGCTACACTTGCTGCCATTAATAACATTACGCTTATTACCATTTTCATTTTGTACTCCTTTTAAAATTTGGATTTAATTTTCTTTTGTAAATTCCAATAAAGTAACAATTGAGATTATGACTTATACGTCGCGTTAATAATTTATACTACCGACATTATCCGGAATTATTAAATTATTTTAGAATGTAGTCGCCTTTTTATAGGGGATACTTTTTTTCACTTTAGAAGGTCGATTTCGAGGATCAAAATCATCCCCGTCTTTGGATACACCAAAAGAAAGATACAACACGTCATCGGTGAGTTTAAATCGCTCGTACATAGTGTATTTCTTATTGTTTAGAGGAGTAAATGTAAAGTCAACTAAACCGGTGATAATTTTGTCATTCGTTACAGATGAAAAGGAAATTTGCCCTGTCAGAGTATTTGTACGCATAGCTTGAACACATTGCTTATCTTCGTATCTAATTTCTGTTAATTTAAAATCGAGCTCATCAATTAAGAATTCCATTTTTATATATTGATATCTACTGTAACGACTTTCAAAATAACAATTTGAACGCCATAATCCTTTAATGGGATTAGTATCTGCGTATGAATTTACAGATGATAGTTGCAGAAAAGTTATTAATAACAATATTACTTTTTTCATTTGATGCTCCATTTTGATTACTGTTTGAATCCCAAACATTTAACTATATAGCCTTATTTTAATTTTCGTATTCTTTATCGTTGTACTGCTTACGACAAGTATTACCTGCAGTATCAGGATAATAGCCCATTTTTAGCATATCGATTACACAAGTACCTTTTGTACCTTTGCATGTTTGAGCGACCGTTTCTGGGTACCAGCTCATTTTAAGCATTTCGATAACACATTTATTATTATTATGACGGCAAGTAGCACCGGCAGTTTCTGGGTACCAGTTCATTTTAAGCATTTCAATTACGCATGTACCATGTGTACCACGACAAGTTTCTGCAACCTTATCTGGGTAATAACCCATTTTGAGCATTTCGCTTATACATGAGTTATTTTGAGCAAGAGATGATAAAGAATAAGTGACTACAAATAAACAAGTAATCATTAACTTCATTTTTATTCCTTTCATCATTTGAGGTTTACGTTGTTTGATCTCAGGAGCCATTTCTAGATTTATTTTCTTTTGCACTTAATCGATTCAAAAGCTGCGTTCTGAATTTTTGTACCTACCATATAAGATGAATTGCGAGGACTATGATATCTAACGGTAACTGTATTAAAAAATCCTACACCGCTGGTATTTACAGAAGACTCAAATGATAGAACTTTTGAATTAACTAGAATTTTACACAAACGACGCGCATTCTTTTTAGATGCCTCTATTTTTGATGAGTGATTTACGGTAACATCAGAAAGAATAATTGAATCATCCAATGTTGTTTTTTGTGCGCAATATGTAAATGAATCTTCTTGATATTCTTGTGCATCTAACCAGGCTGACTGACCAAATGCCAATGAAATTGGATCATCATTTACAACAACAGATCGGCATACTTGCTCTGCAAACGCCGAAAATGAAGTTAATAGAAGTAATCCTAAAATAATTTTTTTCATAAAATCTACCTTTCACAAAACCAATGTTTGAATTCCAAACATTGATTTGAAACTTTTTAATATTTAGAGCACCCACCACAGAGTTTCGGTTAGGGTGGATGCTCGTGAAGTCTTTACAAGAATTGAAGTAAACTTGAGAGCTCATACACCGCGTTAATAATTTGTACTACCGACATTTTCCGGAATTAGTGAATGATTAATGATTTACATTCGAACCCAACTCACCAATCTATGAGTGCTTGAAAAAGTATGGGTAAAGCTAAAAATCATTGAAATAGGAAATAATTTTTTTATTAACATACGTTTACTTATCCAATACTATTTTGTTTCGAGTTTACTTAAATTCTGAACAGTACAAGTTTTATCCATACATATCGCAATTGGACTAAACACCCAAAGAGCAACGTTCCTGTCAGTCACGTAACATGGAAGATTTCCACATTTAGTTTGATCGAAATAATAATGAAATTTATACGTAAGACCGCTTCCTACATCTTGACCGTTAATTTCACAATATTGATGTTTTTTAGCGGCACCCGGGGCGCTTGCAATCGTTATTAATATGGTTTTCAAATCGGGACTTTGCAAAATTTGATACGTGCAAACGTCGGCAGTTGTTGGGGTTTCATAATACCCAGACTCAATTTTAGGTAAAGCATCCTGCGCGACTGCTGCTTGAACTACCAGAGTGGCTAAAGCTAAGATTATATTTTTCATACTTTTTCCTTTTTTTTATTTTTAATCCATTGCTTGCGCAAATATTTATAATTCAAGCGCGCAGTCGTTGCGCAGTATTTTAGGGTTTTTCGACGAATAACTAAGTTTAATAATTAATCGACTTGTACCTATTCACTCAGCCGACTAGCACAAACCGCTCCGGTGGGAGTCGTAACTATTCTTTTTTCTATTTTCGGGTCCGCAATCGTACCAGTGTTCACAAGCATGTCTTGGGTCAAGTATTCTACGAATTTATAACTCGTCACTGACTTCAGGTCTGGTTTGGTTTCCACGGAAAGCACAAGTTTTTGAATTCTCGAAGTGTCTAAAGCAGTTTGTGCTTCTAAAGTCACGATCGGATTTACTTGCTCGTCGTCTACGGTTCCTTTCGTCACATTAAAATAGATAGAATTATATTCGAAGTCCCCATCAGAATCGACCATGTCTGATTTTTTAAATCGTATGTTATCCTTATAGGTGCACCCTCCATAGTGTTGAAAGTGTTCTTTGATCGCTATCATAATCCCCATAATGTAGTCGCTGAGCCTAGCCGCCGGAATCGGAACCGGCATCGCAAAAGTTGAAGCGCATTGTAAGGTTAATAAACCAGCTATCAATAATTTTTTCATAAAATCTCCATTCATTTAACCAATGTTTGAAACCCAAACATTGATTTGAAACTCTTTAATATTTAGAGCTCCCACTGCCAGAGTTTCGGTTAGGGTGGGTGCTCGTGCAATTTAAGAATTACTTGATTTGATTATCTCTAATTCCTTTTACAAATGAGATTGTAATGTCTTTCACTTCATTGATCTGCTGGCGTGTACCGTAATTGTATCGAACTCCTGTAGCCTTAATTTTTACTGCAACTTCACCTTTTTGATCAATACAGTTGCTTTTGATTCGTAAACCCATTGAGTGTCCACCACCTAAAGTAAAGCCATCATGTGGTTCACTGCATTTTACATTATATTCTTGTTCGATTCGATCTATAGTTGGTTGCATTAAGGATGCACCTTCTGGAGTTTCTGCAAATGTTGCGGATGCAAGCATTGTTAGGCCGAATAGTGTGAATAATACGCTTTTCATATTTTAAACCTTTCAGTTACATTAATAATTAGGCAATAATATATACCAGATCAAAATAGTACACTACCAACATATTCCGGAAGATGATCAAAATTGGTGATTTTAACGCGTTTTAACTGGGTTAAAGGATATATTAAATTCGAGAATATAAGACGTGATTAATCAGCATTTACATATTTTTGACCACTAAAATCATTTTAATGTTAAATTTTTATTATAATGAATTTAAAACAATTTAAAAAATATATAAAATATTTTGGGTATTTGATTACAATTTTTTGTTTTTATTTTATTTTTAAGCAAATACAAAAAGTCGATATAGATTTTAAATTAATAAAAAATCAAAAAATCATCACACTCTATTCATTTTTATTTTTAATTATACAAGTACTAATTATTTTTTTAGTAGGGTATGGGTGGAAAATCATACTCGAATTTGTCTCTAAAAAGAAAATTGAAATGAAAGAAATTATACCGATTCACTTGAAATCAAATATAGCAAAATATTTGCCAGGTAATGTTTTTGAATTTGTCGCAAGAAATGTTTTATCTACTCGCTTTGGAATATCTCAACAGTCTGTTTTCTTTAGCTCGATAATAGAATCAGCACTAAGTATCATTAATTTTCTTATTATTCTTTTGATTTTAATAAGCTTTAATAAAATTGACATCAGTAATGTTAAAATAAACTTAGAGCAAATTAAATTATATTTACCTATATTATTTACTTTGGGAATTATCGTTTCATTTTTTATAATAATAGAAATTAAAAAAAATCATGGAAACTTATATGATGCCTTCAGATATTTATCTATTAGATCGTTATTTCAATATTTACTTATAACAAATTCAATTATCCTGATTTCAAGTTTAATGTTTTATTGGATTGTGCATCTAATTGGTTCAAATACGGTTATCAGTAGTAGTTTACTTGAAATATCGGGAATATATTTAATGTCTTATTTTGCTGGATACATTATGCCTGGAGCTCCAGGTGGTTTGGGAGTTAGAGAGTCATTATTAATATTATTATTTCAAAATAAAATACCGTCACAAGTAGTAATCTTATCTGCCGCTCTTATAAGGATAATACAAATTACAGGTGATGGAATTGGTTATTTTATATCTAAAAAAATTAAATGAAGAAGAATTTACTTATTATCACTTCATCATATCCACGCTTTTTAGATGACGATATTACCGGTCGTTTTATGCAAGATTATGCCATTCAATTACAAAAAGAGTATAATGTGTATGTGCTAGCTCCTTATACAAAATCTTCATTAAAAGAAGAAATTTTAGAAGGGGTTCATGTTACACGTTTTACACAATGTATATTTGGAGTTGAGTTTGCTTATGGAGATGGTTTACTGACAAATATTAAAAATGCAAAATGGAAAATATTATTTTTACCTTTATTTTTTATTAATCTATATTTTTCGATTCTAAAAATGATTCAAAATAAAAATATTCACATATTACACCCACATTGGATGATTCCTCAAGCATTTGTATGTGCGTTCATAAGAAAAAAAATACCAGTAGTTGGTTTTTCTCACGGAACTGACTTACTGGGGTTAAATGGAATTATTGGAACCCAAATAAAAAAAATAGCTTTATCTAAGCTAAATGCATTGATCGTGACCAACGATGAATTGAAAAGAAAAGCTCAAAGCATACAGTATACAAAACCAATTCTAGTACAAGGATTGGGGGTTGATACCGATATGTTTCACTCAAAAAAACGAGTTGAACAAAAAGATTACAAACAAGTTTTATACGCAGGAGCTTTTATAGAAACGAAAGGTATTATTGAATTAATTACTGCCGTATCTACTGTAAAACATAAAATATCTAATATAAAATTAACAATGATTGGATACGGAAATCTTAAAAATATAATTGAAGAATTATGTTTAAAAAATGATATAAAATATGAAATTATTGAGAGCTTAAAACACAAAGAATTATCTGTTTATATGGCTTCAGCAGATTTGTTTGTATTGCCTTCATACTCAGAAGGTTTTTCAATGGTTGTTGCAGAAGCAATGAGTTCAATGACTCCGGTTGTTATGACAGAAAATATCGGTATCGCTCAAATTATGAATCAAATGAATATAAAAGTAATTGAACAAGTTAAATTGAAAAATGTAAACGATTTGTCTGATAAGATTTTTCAAGTTTTAACAGAACCAAAAGATCTGGAAAAATTAAATCGTGGACGTGAATTTATTGAAAAAAATTATTCTTGGAATGAAATCGGACATAAATTTTGTTCCTTTATTAAAGAGAATACGAATTAATTAGTATGTTTTAATTTACTAACATTCTCATGATCAGAATCATTTAAGTAAGAAATTAAAACCGCTTGTCTCTTGCCATGAAATACAAAGAAACTACCGGCACTTACAGCGTCAGCGCCACTTTTTATTGCATCTTTAAAATGTTCAATGGATCCAGCACCACCTGATGCAATGACTGGAATTCGAACAGCTTCAGAGATCAATTGAATCGTTTTGGTGTCAAATCCTTCTCGAGTTCCATCTTGCTCAATTGAGTTTAATAAAATTTCACCTGCACCTGCTGTTTCAATTTGCTTAGCTAATTCAATTATATTTGAAGAAACTTTTTTAGAGCCACAATTTGTAAAAGCTTCTAGCTTACCAAAAAAATTCTTTTTATAATCAATTGAAACAACTACGCTTTGCTTGCCAAATGTATTTGAAATATCGGTAATTAGTTTTAAATTAACCAAAGCTTCAGAATTGATACATACTTTTTCTGCACCTGAACTTAAGATCTTTCGAGCATCATCTAGACTTTTAATTCCGCCTCCGACTGCAAACGGTACTAAGCATTGATCTGATATTCTTTGAATGAGATCAAGATCAGGAATTCGATTTTCTTTAGTAGCTGTAATGTCTAAAAATAAAATCTCATCGACTTCTTTTGAGTTAAAGATTTGAACAGCATTGATTGGGTCTCCAACATATCGGTGATCTTTAAACTGGATTCCTTTTACAAGTCCTTTATTTTTTAAGAGTAAACATGGTATAATTCTAGTTCTAAGCATTTCAAGTACTCTTTAAAAAATTTTCAATGATTTTAAGCCCATTGATTCTGCTTTTTTCAGGATGAAATTGTGTACCATAAATATTATCTTTTTCTACCACGCTTACAAAATTATCTTCATAATCAGTTGTGGCACAAATGGATTGTGTATTCACTTTTGCTGCATGATACGAGTGAGTAAAATAAAAAGTGTTTGAAATATTCACGTTATTAAAAAGAATAGAGTCACTTTTTTCTAATTTGAGATCATTCCAGCCTACGTGAGGAACTCGAATTTTTGAATTTTGAAATCGAATGACATCAAACTCAATGAGGCCAAGTCCTTTGGCGTCTCCTTCTTCGCTATGAGTACCTAAAAGCTGCATACCTAGGCATATTCCTAAAAATGGAGTTTTACGTACCAAAGCTTTTTCTCTTAATACATCAAATAGATTTCGATCTTTTAGATTTTTCATCGCAGTACCATAATGGCCCACGCCGGGAAGAATGAGTCGGTCTGCTTTTTCAATCACTTTTGGATCTGATGAAATTTCAGATTCTAGTTCAAGCATTTTAATTTTGCTTTGAATTGATCTAAAATTGCCCATTCCATAATCAACAATGATATTCACAAAATTACCTAAAATATTTCTCGTATAATACAGGTGTAAAGATGTTTAATTTAACTGCAATTTTCATAGGAAGTTTAAAAAACTTTAAAATATTTGCGCTTGTAAAATAGTCTGAATAAATCTTATTTGGAGCAAAGAAGTATTCTTGGTATTCAACTTCTGAAATTTCCAATTTATTAATTACATAAGCAACTAGTTTTTCATCTACATCTGGTGTTTTTTTTAATTCATCTAACGCTTCTTCTCGAGTCATAAACCCAGAGCGAACGGGGCCAGAAAGAGACACAATTCTTTTATCGATATTAAATTTTTTTAGTAAGTACCAACCAAATGCAAAACGAGAATAAATATTTTCGTAATGATGGCCAGAATAATCTTGCCAATTGTAGATTTGTTTTAACTCTTCTTTTGCTTTTGGTTTTTGATAATCGAAATAATTTAAAAACGGAACATTTCGTATACCTTTAATAAACGTATAATAAAATACATCCCACAAAGATAGAGTAGGGTAAGACTCTAATTTTACTTCTCCAAATTCTTTGTGAACACTTTTAATATAGGTACCATCTAAATAGCTCCACTCGCGAGGTACGGTTCCTTCTGTTCGAAAAGATTGTCCCCCTAAGATGTATTTTAATCCTTCGTCTTTTGCGAGTTTAAATAATACTGCATGAATTGCAACATCAGTAGGAGCTTCAATACAAGGAACAGAAGCTTTTAAAAATGATATTTGTAGGTTTTTAAATTCTTCCCAGTCTACTACATATGTGAATAAATCAATGCCTAATTTATCAGTGATATTTTTAATATTCGTAACCGATTGATCTGTGTTCCAACCATTATCAAAATGTACAGCAAGTGGACGCAAACCTAATTGTTTTGTTAAATGCAAAGTATATGAGCTATCTGTGCCACCACTTACGCCGACAATGCAATCATAGTCTTTGCCAATTCCATCTCGTTTAATTGCTTCTACTAATTCTGATAATTCTTTCTTTGTTTTTTCAGCATCGCCATAGCGAGCTTGCATTCGATCGTGAGATTCGCAGAAATTGCAAATTCCTTTTTCATTAAATCGTATTGAAGAAATCGTAGTGTCTGACACGCAACGAGTACAGGTCTGACTCATTGTTTTGTATTTCCTTCTTGCATGTCAAAAAGCATTGCAAAGAGTAGAAGTTGTAAGCCTGTGAGGATGAGTAAGCCAACAAGCATCGAGCGTGAAGCTGTGATTGCGTAACCGCCCAAAAAAAGTTTATCTACAAACATATAGCAGCCAGCAGCCATTCCAATTGTCAGTAAGAAAAACGAAAGATAATAAAATAATACTAGCGGATGAAAATCGCGATATAGATATTTGAATTTTAATCTCCAGAAAAAACCTCGAACAAGCATTGGACTCACACTGAGCGCGTATTTCATTCCTTTAATTTGAGATTGGCGTTCTCCTGCCAAATATATTGCAGTTCTTGGAACATCTAAAATGCGAAATCCATATGCATTCAATCGAATTAAAAAATCCATAGGGTAGCCGTATTTTTTCCACGCATTATTCCAATTTACAGTATTGATTGCATCTTTTGAAATTGCTGTGTAACCATCGACTACATCCATGACTTTATATTGGCCTGACGCAATTTTGGTAAGACCTGTAATGAGCCAATTTCCAAAAAGTCGAATCTTTGGCATTTTGTTTAATGTGTCTTCTAAAGTTGAAAGTAAAAAGCGATTTCCTTTTACGTAATCTGCTTTGTTATCAATGATGGGATCTAAAAATCGTTCTACTTCAGAAAGTAACATTTGATTGTCTCCACCAACTACAACTGCAATATCGATTTGATCTTTTGCTGATGCAAGATAACCAGTGATAATTCCACCACCAGGGCCTTGATTTGATTCATGACGTATTAATTGTACGCGCGGATCTTTTTTAGAAATATTTTTTACAACTTCAGCCATCGCAAGCTCTGGACTTGCGTCATCAACTACATAAATTTTGTCAAAGATAGTGCCTGCACTCTCAAGTGTTGGAACTATGAGCTTCTCTTCTCGATACGCTGGAATGACTAATGAGATCTTTTTATTACGATACATGTCTTTTAAGTGGACTAAATCACTTTTATACAGTTAAATCAATGAGTAAATTTAAAATTATGCGGCATATCACTATAGCTTACTTCATTTTACTGTTTTTGTTATTTAGACCATTTCAAATGCAAACACCCGGAATGTTATATCCCGGCGATGATTACTCATATTTTTCATATTCAACCGCTCTTAGTTTCTTTCAGTATCCTCACTTTGAAAATGAATATGTCGATGAATTCAACGTTCCACCGTTGAGTAGAGTGGGGCCAGGACTAATGGCAGCTCCATTTGTTTTTACTTTTTCACTCATAGATCGCATTACCCATCATCCCATTGTAGAAAAACGCACAAAAGAGAATATTTTAACAAGTTATTCTTCTTTTGGTGCTCCATTTTCTTCAGCATTTTATTTTTGGATGAGTTTGCTTTTCTTATATTTAGGACTTCTCCATTTTGTTTCAAAGAAAGCTTCTGAGGTAAGTGTAATACTATTGGTTTTATGCCAAGGTGCAGCTTTGTTTGCGTTTCGAAGGCCAATGTTTGCACATAGTTTTGAGCTATTTCTACATAGCGCGCTTTTTTATTTTTGGACTAAAAAATGCTTTCAAAAAGAAAATAAAAGAGATTTTTTATGGGTAGTTGTTTTTAGTACAATGCTGCCTTTGGTGCGCCAAAATGCACTTCCGTATATAATCCTGTGGCCTTTAATATATATTTTCACAGCACAAAGCTGGTCAGTTCAGACTCTAATTCAAAACTTCAAAAATATTGTTTTATCGATTGTGAGTGCATTGGCTTTATTTCAAATCATTAAAAACATTCCCTTTTGGTTGAATCCAATTGCTTATGAGGCAGTTAATAAAGCATTTGAAACAACTAACTTTTTAACAAAATTTTATGGAATGTATTTTTACTTTAAACGAACTTTAACCGTATTTTTTGGAATGGATTGGGGCTTAATTTATACAGCACCCTTTTTAGTGCTTTCGATGGTACTGCATTTCAGTCAAAAATATAAATTTAAAAAAGAAATATTGGCTCTGTCATTGCCTGTATTTTTGAATTTATATATTTGCATCATTTGGCAAGGGCAGGGTGGCTGGTACGGCTATCGATATTTTATTTTTACTGCTTTTGTAATTTTCATTGTACCGTTTGCTATTTGGATTGAAAAAATCTTAATGCTGCCCAAAAAGTATTTGTATTTATTAATGTTGATTGCTTTTTTTCCGGTACTTTCAATGCTTACGTTTGAAGGAGCACAAAATTTACAAATTGTAGGAGTGACCACTGAATTTGGTGAGAAAAATGGTGGAAACTTAGATTACCAAATCAATGTTTGGAAATTGTTTTTCACCGAACCCATTCATTTTCTAATTACAGTTCTGAAGGCAGGTCCTGCATACTTAATTTATGTAGTGATGAATTTATTTGGAATCTCTTCACATCTACCAGCTAAGTTTCAAGAATTGTATGCAAGTTTTGATTTAAAAATATTGATCAAATCAATGTTATTTTATATTCAGCCATTTATTTTGTATTATATTTTTAGTATCAAATCTCAAAAATTTGACAATTCTTTGCACTCGGGTCCTGAGCGATAAATTTGCTGATACGATTCTTGAAAAGATTTTTGAAAATCTCGAATTGTGCAAAATTGAGTATAACAACGCTTAGTATATTCAGAAGAATAAACAGCTACTGGATTCGATGAAGTTTGATTATTTATTTTTAATATTCGTATAGTCGAATGAGCAAATTGAAAATATTTTCCATTATGAATATTTCCTTCGATTTGAAGTTCATAATCAGCATTGAATGAATTAGTTGTTTCTTTAAAATGTTTTTGCGCTAGTAGATTGGAAAAATCAAATTGGATAGTATATGAATCGTATTCAAAAGTTTTTTTTGGTACATTCATCAAACAATCAGCAAATGAAATTGTGGCTTGAAAATATGAGCTTAAAAGAGCAATGAATAGAATTTTATTTTTCATTCAGCAATCTTAAGAGAATTTAACTATAATGAGAAGAATAATGTTAGTTCAAAATGAATAATTTGGCTACTCATTCTTATTGTAATTTATTTTCACTACTGTTTTCACCAAATTTAAAATAATAGGCTAATTCAAAATTTAAATTCACAATTTGTTCTGAAATTAAATTACTTTTTAAATTTTCAGATTGATATGAAATGGCACCTTCAATTCCAGCATTTTTAATTGTGTGCCTGAGAATGAGTTTGCCTTGGTAGTCGTTCATTCCTCCAGAAAAAGTTTGTTCTGAAGTAGATGTATTTGCAAGATATCGTGCAGAAAATTCTGAATTTAAACTTAAGTTTTTCACTTTTGCTAAAATAAATCCCAGTTTAGGACCAGCTTTAAAAATAGTTGCCAATGGAAGCTTTAATTCATTACTGGATATTGTATAAAATGTTAATACTTGTTCAGCGATGATATCAAAACCAATATATAGAAATGTATTTAACGAATGATTTAATCCGAAACCAAAATGGGTGAGAGTATGTGTGTTATCGGTAATTGATTTTGTTGAGGATGGGTATAATTTAATTTTCATCAAAGCTAAATCGATCTGAGATTTTGTCATTTCAGACCATTCTTGACGCCAAATAAGAGCTCCCCCTATATTCAAATTAGAAAGTATTACTGCAGTTCCTTGCGTGCTTAAGTCTTTTCCATTTATTCTTAAAAATGAAAATTGAGGAGAAATTCCTATCCATGAAATTGGATCAAATGTATTTTCTGAATCAATTTTATATTCTGAATGATTGGATGATTGCTGTTCTGAAGAATCGCTTGCAATTTTTCTTTGTTTAGATTTTTTTGTAGAACAGTTTTTTGCGTTTAATCTTTTAATAGTAATCAATTGATTACTTACTGTGTAATCTTTAGATTGAGATAAAGTTGAAATAGGTAGAAGAATTGTTGAATATGGAATCAATATGTTGCCCTGACTATCGATTGAGTTTTTGTTAAGCTGAATTGTTTTTTGAACGGATTGATTTTTTCCATAAAGTGGACAGGCATGAACTGTAGATAATATCATTGCCAATGAATCACCATGCTTCACTTTAACAAAATATTGAGAGTCGGTGGCTCTAGTAATATTTGTTAAGAAGCAGAAAGAAACAAATAAATTAAATAGCTTTCGTAAATGCTGATTCATTTCCATATTTTAATCGATTTATGCTGTTTATATAATTAGGCAAAATATCACTATTAATGACGAACAGATCGCTTGGTAAGTATTTGATATATATAGGTAAAATTGTTTATGTTATTAGTTGATTAATATGGTATACTATTGTTAGTTATCTAAAAAGTCTCATTGGCTATTAACTTAATTATTTAAGTAATTTAGCCGATTAAATGTAGAAGCGGTACGTTTGGGGAATGAATGTTGAATATATTTAAAAATATAAAATATATTTTATTAATTTCTGCATTAATTATTATTGCAGGTTGTAATCCATTGGGAAGTACAAATGAGTCATCCATTGATCCGAATTTTCAACCTGGAGCAAATGGTTCTACAAATCCGACACCCACTCCAACACCTACAAGTGGTGGCAGTGCTCCAAGCGATCCATCTTCATTAACTTTAATTACACCTGCTACTTCTCCTTCAAATAACACCACACCAATTGTTAGAATTGGAGGAGTGACAAGTGGTGATACTGTTACACTTTATTCTGATGCAAGTTGTACGACCTCTATCGGAAGCGCAACAGCTTCTGCTGCAACAGTCGATATCACTTCTTCTGCTTTGTCGGATGGTACCTATACATTTGCTGCAAAAAGTTTAAATGGAGTAGGTTCTTCGAATTGTTCTACAGCTACCGTTAGTTATACTTTAGATACGATCGCACCCACGATAGCAATCACAACTCCTTCGACAAATTCATATATAAATTCATCAACAGATTCGACAACATTTTCAGTAAACGGAACATGTTCAGAAAATGGAAGAACAGTAACCATTAAAGTCGACGGTACATCGGTTACAACTACTGGTGGGGCATGCAATGGAACTAATTTTACATCCACAATCGATTCGACAGCATTGTCAGCAGGTGCACACGCATTTACAGCTTATATAACTGATTCCGCAGGCAATGCCACAACATCTTCGAGCATCACAGTCACTCGCGATGTGACAGCTCCAACTACTCCCAATTCGTTGGTTTTGTTGACCAGTTCGCCTAATCAATCGGCAACACCGAGCATTCGAGTAGCAACAACAGCTAACGGAAATTCAGTTTCCATTTACACGAATTCAAGTTGTGCAGTTGTTTCATTGAAAGGAACAGCTACAGCATCAGGTGCCACAACTGATATAACTAGCAGCTCATTGAGTCCAGATGGTACCTATACGTTTTACGCAGATTCAACAGATCCTGCTGGGAATACTTCTGCTTGTTCCGCAGCGTCCGTAAATTATGTTTTAGATACAACTGCACCAACAGCAATTGCAATCTCATCTCCTGCAAATAATAGTTATATTAGTGCATCTTCCGATTCCACTACTTTTGCATTCAGTGGTACTTGTTCTGAAAATGGAAGCCAAGTGACAGTGAAAGTAGATGGGTCAGCTGTAACCACTACAAATGTAACAACTTGTAATGGAACCAATTGGGCAGTTACTATTGATTCCACTTCCATTTCATCTGGGTCACATTCGTTCACAGCATATTATACAGATACCGCAGGAAATTCTAAAACATCTTCTGCGATCACATTAATCAGAGACGTGAGTTCACCAACTTCACTTGCGATTACAAGTCCTACAACAAATTCTTATATCAATTCAACATCTGATTCCGCCACGTTTGCTATTAGCGGAACATGTTCAGAAAATGGAAGTCAAGTCACAGTGAAAGTAGATGGATCTGCAGTAACTACAACCAATGTAACAACCTGTAATGGAACTACATGGGCAGTGACAATTGACTCAACAACGTTATCACAAGCAGCTCATACGTTTTCTGCAATATATTCTGATAGCGCAGGTAACTCTACAACTTCAGCAGGTATTACTGTCACAAGAGATGTGACAGCGCCAACATCAATTGCCATTACTTCACCATCGACAGGTACAACTATATATTCATCAACTGATTCATCAACCTATGCTTTAAGTGGAACTTGTTCGGAAAATGGAAGTCAAGTGACAGTGAAAGTTGATGGTTCTGCAGTAACCACAACCAATGTAACAACCTGTAATGGAACATCTTGGGCGGTAACCATTAACTCTACTGTGCTCACAGAAGCATCACATACATTTGTTGCAACGTATTCAGACGCTGCAGGTAATACAACAAATTCGGCAGGTATTACTGTATCTCGAGACGTGACAGCTCCTACGATTGCAATCACAACTCCTTCGACAAATTCATATATAAATTCATCAACAGATTCGACAACATTTTCAGTAAACGGAACATGTTCAGAAAATGGAAGAACAGTAACGATTAAAGTCGACGGTTCATCAGTTACTACTACTGGTGGGGCATGCGATGGAACCAATTTTACATCCACAATCGATTCGACAGCATTGTCAGCAGGTGCACACGCATTTACAGCTTACATCACCGATGCCGCAGGCAATGCCACAACTTCTTCGAGCATTACAGTCACTCGCGATGTGACAGCTCCTACGATTGCGATCACAACTCCTTCGACAAATTCATATATAAATTCATCAACAGATTCGACAACATTTTCAGTAAACGGAACATGTTCAGAAAATGGAAGAACAGTAACGATTAAAGTCGACGGTTCATCAGTTACTACTACTGGTGGGGCATGCGATGGAACCAATTTTACATCTACAATCGATTCGACAGCATTGTCAGCAGGTGCTCACGCATTTACAGCTTACATCACCGATGCCGCAGGAAATGCCACAACATCTGCGAGCATCACAGTCACTCGCGATGTAACAGCTCCTACGATTGCAATCACAACTCCCTCGACAAATTCATATATAAACTCATCAACAGATTCGACAACATTTTCAGTAAACGGAACATGTTCAGAAAATGGAAGAACAGTAACCATTAAAGTCGACGGTTCATCGGTTACAACTACTGGTGGGGCATGCAATGGAACCAATTTTACATCCACAATCGATTCGACTGCATTGTCAGCAGGTGCACACGCATTTACGGCTTACATCATCGATGCCGCAGGCAATGCCACAACATCTTCGAGCATTACAGTTACTCGCGATGTGACAGCTCCTACCTCATTAGCAATTACAAGTCCTACAACAGGTACTTACATTTCATCTTCAACAACTTCTGCAACGTATGCAATTTCAGGAACTTGTTCTGAAAATGGAAGTCAAGTTACCATTAAAATTGGTGGAGTAGCTGTTACCACAACAAATGTGACAACATGTGATGGTACGAATTGGGCAGTTACAATCAATACGACTGCATTAAGTGAAGGCGCACTTTCAGTCACAGCGTATTATACTGACACTGCCGGAAATTCAAAGACATCTGCAGCAATTACACTGAACAAAGACACAGTAATAAATACATTAACCAGTTCAAATATTGCTACACCTGGTGTGAGTAGTGCATCAGCATCAACTCATTCAGCTACTCAGTCGCCAACGATAACTGGAGTTTCAGATGAACCAGGTTCCACTGTTAAAATTTATGAAGGTAGTTCTTGTACTACACAATATGGTTCAGATGCTACTGTCGCTGGAGATGGTACTTTTTCAGTGAGTGGAACATTGTCTGCTTCTTATACGTCATCAGATGGAACCAAATCCTTTTCATACACGATTACGGATCCTCAAGGAAACGCATTGGCATGCACTTCAACTGGGTTGAGTTACTATTATCAAGCAAAACCAATTTATACTATTAATCGTAGTTATTATTCTTACAAAGAATCAAATGGTGATTATATTGGTACAAATTTAACCATTCATCGGGATGAAGCAGGCATAACAGATACGGTAACGCTTACGCCATATGCTGTTTCAGCTAGAGCTACTACAAATTATGCTAACAGTAATATAACAGTCAACTTTGCTACGACTGATACAGATGTTTCCATTTCCTCATCAAATCCATTTGGAATAGTGAATGATTCTACTGCTGATGGTGATAAATATTTTACAGTCAAAATGTCATTGACCTCAGCAGGAGCAACGAATTCAACTACTATTTCACAAGCGCAAATTAATATTTTAGATGATGATGTTACATCAGGAAATTATTTTTTCGGACATTCGTTTTACTCTGTGTCTGATTCAAGTTCAACAGTAACGATAACTGTTCAGCGCTTAACAACTGGCTCTGCTGAAACAGTTACTGTTTCTTTTACAGATGGTACTGCAACTGGGGCATCTTCAGGTGCTGATTACAATAATACGACCCAAAGTCTTAACTTTGGAGTGAATGAATCTGAAAAAGACATTACAATTGATATCGGAAATGTATCATCAAATAAATCTTTTTATGCAAGAATCAACACAAGTGCCAGTATTCATTCTAGAGCACAAGGTGTCGCTAAGATTAGAATACTTGATTCATCTGAAAGTAATACTTGTGATGCGACAAATACCAATACTGGAGTGAATAGTGGTTATGGCGGAGGTACAGGTGCCGATTCAGCACATCCATGGCTTATTTGTAATGCATTTCAATTAGACCGTATTAGAAACAATATGACAGGAAAGTATTTTAAGCTAATGGCTGATATTGATGCATTAGGAGATTCAACAAATTCAAATACAGCAATCACACCAATCAATGGTACTGCTTCTCCGAATGCATTGGCATCTACTACAACGTATTTTTCGGGTTATGTAGATGGTAATGAACGAACCGTCAGTAATTTTACATATACTGGTAATGGAACTTCCGATAAAGATGAAGGATTTATTCGAATTGCAGGTGATTCATCAAACAATCGAGCTTATTTTAAGAACTTCAATTTAATTTATGCAAGTATGACAAATATAGGTCAGAATTCTGGTTTATTATTCGGACAAAATGGTACTTCATATAAAAATCCTCCATACACAAGTAATACATCATCTTATCCGTTAACAATCGATAGCGTGTATGTTTCAGGTTATTTGAATTCAGCAACCACGTATTCTGGATTAATGGCTGGATTCGAAAGTATGGAAACAGCAGGTGTTAGCATTTATGTGAGCAATACTTTAGTGACCGGAACATTAAGTGTTTCTGGAAGCACAGGAACTGCTGGGGGTGTAATTGGTGGTATTGTTAATCAATTAAATGGTGCCGCATCTCCTGATTTAGTTCTAAATAAAATATATACTGGTGTTACAATTTATGGCTCTACAACAGAAAATAATTTAGGCTCATTGATTGGATCAATGTCTGGATACAGACAGGTCGCAGGTAATGGAGACACCATTTCTAACGTGTATGCAAGAGGTATTGTAACCGGTGGTGCAAGTGTTGGTGGAATTATTGGTTATGAATATACTAAAGGTCCTTCCGTAACATTTTCTTCTGTATATTCTGACGTATATGTAACTGGTACAAATTACATTGGTGGGTTTATCGGCGAATTAGCTTTATATGGTGGCACCAGTTCAACGGTTTCTATTTCTGGAACTAATTCCGGAACGATTACAATTGCAAGTGGCACAGGAGTTGGTATCGCTGGTTTAGTTGGAGATGTTTTCTATAATTCTGACGGACCAGATTTAACTTTTAGCAATTCATATAATTATGGAACAATATCAAACGCCGGAACGGGACAAGGTACTGGTGGAATTTTAGGAAATTTAAGGCAAATGGCTAGCACGGGTGCAAATACTGTTACTGTTACATTCTCAAGTAATACTAATTACGGAGCAGTCTCTTCCTCTGGAAGTAGAGTTGGTGGTATTGCAGGATCATTAGTATATGGTGGGGCAAATTTAGGAATTACAACTTCAATTAATGGTAATAGCAATTCTGGTACAATTTCAGGTGTAGGTTATGTTGGCGGCATTAATGGATATCTAGGTGTTTTCAATTCTGGAGGAACCTCTAGTCTTGCTATGGGATCAACTTCGGCAAATACAAACTCTGGTTCTATTACAGGTTCTGGAAATAATATTGGTGGAATCAATGGAGTATTTGCTTGTGGTGGTAGTTATACTAGTTGTGCGATGTCAAATGCAACCAACACTGGCAATGTATCTGCTACAGCAACTAATGCAAACTATGTAGGTGGTATCAACGGTATTGTGTATCCAATTCCTGGTTTAGCAGTAACATTTACTAGTTTATACTCAAACACAGGTACAATTACTGCTACTGCAAATGGAGCAGGTGGTGCTTCGATTGCATATATTGGTGGTTTAATTGGTGGAATAAATAGTGGTACATACGCTGGCGGAAGTATTAATATTACCAGTTCAAAATCAACATCGCCTATATCTGTAATGAGCACATCAAATCCAGCAGGAGTTGGCGGAATCATCGGTGGCTTTTTCAATAATAATTTAGCATCTTCAAATGATTTAATAATCGATAAATCTTGGGCGTCAGGTGATATTTCTGGTAATTCTTCAGTAGGTGTTGGAGGATTGGTAGGTGTTTATCGATGCACTGGTGCTGCTGCAAACTCATCTAAACTTACAATGACTAAATCATATTATTATTCAACTGGCAGTGGAATAACAGCTGCTACTTCTGTAGGTGGTTTAATTGGACTTGTACAAACGGCAGGTGGATGCACTGGTTCTTCAACCGCGACAGATGTATATGCATATGGAGCTGTTAGTGGTGGTACACAATACGTCGGCGGAATTTTAGGTTATGGTAATACAATTGCAGGTGCAACGATGACGTTCGATTATATGTATGCTGCAACTTGTATTAGTGGAGCAGGTAATAACAAAGGCACTGTTTTTGGTTATAATGCTACGGGCACTTCATATACTGCAAATGGATTTTGGAGATTAGATGGTGGTGGAGCAGGAACTTGTAATAATGGTTTTACTCAATCTACAACAAGTGCTGCAACGAATGCAACCCCTGCAGTCTCAGATAGTCGCAATAAAACGGCTACTGAATTACAAGCTTTAGATTTAAATACAACATTCGATGCAAATTGGGCAGGATCTGCAAGCAATAGCCCATATCCAATCTTATTAAACATGCCTTAATGATTTTGTTTATCTAATTTGAATTAGAATCAATTAATTTTAACGCTATTTCTGCCGCAACATTTGCTTGCGATAAAACAGATGTACCGGCAAGACTTAATAAATGTTTCTGAACTCGATTTGAAGTTTCTTGTGCCATATCTGTATCTAAGATTCTGCTCTTTGTTTGGTCTGTATTTTCAATCTTAATTTTTTGGTTCTCAATAATAGACACTAGTTCATTTTGTTTTGCTCCTAATTTTGCTCGATACGAACTAACATATTGTATCGCTTGATCTAGATCTGGAATAAATTCTAATGCTTGTGACTTTGTCGAGAAATTAATGCCAAATAATCCAATATGTTCTAATGTTGCATCCATTTTATTTCGGTTAATCGATATGCGATCTAGTGATGTATTATCAGTTCCAATTTGTAAGTCTAGAACTGGCCATACCATTCCACCTTCTAGTAATTTTCTATTTTGATATTTAGTTGATTTGGCAATGCGAGTGATTTCTTCACTCAATGATTGAACTTCCGTATTGATGAATCCACGTTCACGATTTGAAATTGTATCTGTGGCCGCTTGAACAGAAAGTTCACGCAACCGTACAAGAATATTTTGAATTTCTTTTAAGCCACCTTCTGCAACTTGAAGTAAGGAAATACCATCCATTGCATTGCGAACTGTTTGATTGAGTGAGCGAGACTCAGCAGTTAGCTTTGTAGCAATAGACAAACCAGCAGCATCGTCGGCAGCTGATAAGATTCGTTCTCCTGAAGCAATTTTGAGCGTACTTTGCTCTTCTTCTGCCCGTGTTTTTTGCAGATTTCTTTGTGCTTCTAAAGAAACAATATTGGTTGATATTCTAACACTCATATACTTCTATTAATTCATCCTTTCCGATTAAAGAGCTTGATTGAAACAGTCAAGTATATACTTAAACCAATCCATTCAGACTCTCGTCTTCTAAAAAAAATTCGGAATTTATTGAGAATCAATAAATAGGACAAATGATTCAAATTGATTTCAAATTTTATAAAAACGCTTAAAATGTAAGAAGGAGAATAAATGACAAAATTTCTGAATATTTTTACCTTATTTTTTTGTACATTTATTCCGGTTTGTATTGCTCAAGTAATACCAAGAATAGGAATTGGTCCATCTTTCTATTCAATTGAAGGACCAAATTCATCAAGTAATTTATATAAATTATCTTCAAAATCAAAACTCAATTTTAAATCGGAGTTACTTTTTACACTTACTGAAAATTATTTTTATTTAAATACTGGATTTTCATATTCTCGAATTCAATTGCAACCACCAGATATTACGTACTCACTTTCAAATAATAATTCTACTTTTTGGAATGCTTCGTTGAGTGCAATCCTAAAATTATATCCAATTACTTTAGAAATCGGCGGAATGTATGGTCAGATTCCAGTTCTGGAAGCGCCCACGTACAGATACATTCAGTTTAATAAAGTCAGTATGCCTGAACTCTTTATTGATTTGACTAACAAATTAATAGCATCTCAAAGAAATCTATTCAGTATTGGTGCGGGATATGAATTTGCATTTAAAAGTAATCAGTCTCCGTTGGGAATGAATATTGTAAATGGAAACGGATATAAAGTTCATTTAGATTATGAAATTCGAGGAATGACTCATTTTCATTTTTCAATATTTACCAAATATCTGAATTTAATTTCCTCCAATGGCACTCAAAATTCGACTGATATTGGAGGACAAGTTACGCTTTCTTGGCCAGGCAGAAAAGATTTATCACCCACACCAGATGAACAAGATTAAGGTGTCAATGTGACATTCTGAAAAATTTCAATATATTCATTTGCTGCTCTTGTAGCGAAGAGTCCTTGGCGCATGCAATATGAATATTTTCCTGATCGAGTCGACTCTGCTCTGATTTGAGCACTCCAAGTGCCATTGTAAGCATTTGTCCATCCAGTAAAATCTCCTGATTCAAAATTACCATTCGTAATATTTCCACCAAATAAATGTATATCATCAATCCAAACTCTCAGTTCACAAATATTGGTATTTTGATCAGTTGGATTTGTAGTAGCGTTGATTGAAGCAAGCCTAAAAGCAATTCGAACATTGGTAGCACCTGTTGGTATTTGCGGTGTAATATCTAAAATTAAATGTTCCCATTTTTGATCACCCGCAACGTCTTCTTCCCAAACAACTGTATTATTTACTAGAACTTGTTTTTTGAAAAAGCCGTTTAAGTTTCCAATATAAGAATCTAAAATCCATGCTGATAATATCTTGGGTTGGGTATTTACTGGTTTGACTAGGATGTCTTTAAATGCAAAACCAGGCACACCTTTTTCATTTTGCACCATTAATTTCACTCTATATTTTCCAGGTTGATTGAATGTGTAATTAAATTGTTTGTCTGTTTTTACAATACCTCTGGTAGAATCTCCTTCACCCATAAACCAAGTAAATCGATTGATTTTATAGCCATCTTTATCACTTGAAGGAGTACCATCAAAAGAAACAGTTAATGGAGCATTGCCTTGAGTTACATTCGTATTGATAACTGCATTTGGCATAAATGTACCGTCAAATCCATAACGAAAATCACTGGTTTGCACAGTGCCAGGATATTGCGCAGGCGATGTTAAATTAGGAAAGTCATCTGAATTGGGTCCTGCTTCAAAAAACCAATTCGAATACACATTTAATATTCCTCCAGAAGTAGGTGAAGGGGGAGCGATTCCCATTACTGAATTTTTCATATCCATCAATAAATTGTGATGGAAAAAAGTATTTTTACCGCCATATCCTGAAGTACCAGAATCGTGTCGATCTATGTTTTTGTATAAATTATTTTCAGTGAAAATATTGTAACGGGCTTCCCAACTATTTAAATGACCACTCGATGCAATACAATGTCTACATCTTTCAAAAATATTTGCTTCGATCATTCCATTGGCATTCGTTTCAGATGAAGTTCCACCTAACCAAATATGATAACCATAGCCATTTCTTAATGTGTCATGAAAATAATTATGATGAATGTTAGCACCATTGTAGATATATAGCCAAATTGCCCATTTATCCCAATCATAAAACTCACAATTATCAACTTCGACATTTTGAGCGATAGTACGAATTGCATTTCCTGTTCCTAGTACTTGCCAGCTTTCATCGCTTACTTCACCAGCAGGACCTTGAAATCTAAGACCAGTAAATCGAGTATTTGCGTTTGCTCTAAAAATTGAAACATAATTAGACTGAATGAATCGATCATTCGATTTTATCAGTGCACCTTGCGAACCATTTTTACCTCGACCACTAGCGATCGTCACACCAGTGGGAACATTGATTCCATTATTAAGTGTATTAGAAACCAACCCTGTTAAATCAATTATTGCGTTATCATCTATATAAATAATTTGCCCGGCAGTTGCTGATGATAAACGAGTCAATAAATCTTGGGGACTCGATACAATATATGTGGCTTGAGCACGATCGATCACTCTAGAATATCCGATTCCTCCAGAAATTGGTTCATTTGTTGGGTTAATCGAATTTGTAAAATTAAATGTATTTACGGTGATCGGAATCGTTTGAGAATTAGAGGTTGTGCCTTGGTAGTCAGTTGCAACTGCAGTGATGGTATAATTTCCTGCTGGCATTCGAGTCCAATTAAAAGTATACGGTGAAACTTGAGATTCACCAATATAGACTGCGTTTGCATAATATTTAACTACAGAAATTGGACCATCTAAATCATTTGCATTTGACTCTAATTTTAACGTTTGATCTGGTGTGATTGTGCTTTGAGGATTCGGAGAAGTCATTTGAATTGTAGGCACATTCGGATTTGCTACTGTTGCGTTACCTTGATAATAAATCGCACGAATTTCATCTATAGATAATGTTCGATTATATATTCTTGCATCATCTAAGAAGCCAAGCCATTTAGAGTTACCTGTTCCAAAGTAAATGTCATTGGTAGTTATGTTTAAATTTACTAAATCGGTAACAGATTTAGTTGAAATTAATACATCATCTACATACGCAGACATCAGTTTATTGATGCGATCAACAGACAAAGCAATCAGGTGATAACCAATTGCATGTGGATTTTGAAAAGTTATGGTAGGAGAATAAATTGTATAACAATGTGATTGATCGTCTTTAACAGAAAAAGCAAATTGATTTTGGTAAGTACCATTTCTTCCGAGAGTGATTCATGCTGTGGTACCTGAACAATAACCTGCCCTCGTGTTTCCTATAGAAAATGCGTTAGCCCAAGTATTCGTTCCAGTTGGTTTATCATCTTTAACCCATATTGAAATTGTAAAATTTTGATTAGATAAAAAATTAAACGCGGAATTCGTAGGAACTTTAGAATAAGTTGTGTTGCCGTCAAGTTGGTAGCCATTTGCAATAATGGAATTTTGATTTATTATCACCGAGCCATAATTAGTACCATTATAATTTGAAATAATTTCAGGTAGGAGATTTTGTGAATTAGTATCAAAAGTCCACCGAGCTATTAAATTTGAATTTAAATTTATTGTGGGATTCGTAATTTTAGTATTAGAAGATGGTGTTATTGAATTACTTGAATTTACATTATTAAACGAAATTGCACTTTCTTGATTCGTTGTAGATTCAGTTTTTTTACAGCTTACGGTCATAGCGATAACTAAGAAAATCGTAAAGATTAATTGAAGTATCAATTTCAATGTAGCCCCCTTATAGGTGTATTTTGTTAGTATAAAATAGTTTGATTTTTACACAAGAAATTATGTCAAAGTAATTTACATTGTAAAAATAATTACAGTGCGTATTTATTACACACCTTTAAATGATTAGGTTTTTTAGCCAATATATCGGCACATAGAATGCATTAAATATAATCATTCGGGGGTATTTAATATGAAGTCTATTAAGATAATAATGATGTTTTTATGTTCAATGTTAGTGATCAGTAATTTTAGTAGTATTGGTTTTGCGAAAGAACCATCTAATAGAAAAGCTGAAATTAAGAAAGATTATAAAGAAGCTGTGGCTAAAGCCAGCAAATATTCAAGTATGGGCCAAATCCAGCTTGCAGACGCTTCTTATAAACGAGCAGTTAAGCTTAAAAAAGAATTAAACAAAATTGAAAAAAGCGAAGCTGATATGAAAAGTAAGTTAGCTGCTTTAAAAGAGCTTAAAAATAAGGCAAAAATTGAAAGAAAAGTGGCATCTGTAAAGAAGGCTAAAGCCAAGGCTCGCAAAGTTTCAAGAAAGGTGGTTTCAGAAGAATCATTGTCATCTGTAGTAGATGAAATGCCTGAATCAGCACCACCTAGTGATCCAGCTGAATTTGCAGCGGATGCTGGAATTTCCCAATAATATCAAATAGATATAATTATTGATAAAATATTTAACGCATGGTATAAATTGCCATGCGTTTTTGTTATATAATGCTCGCAATTTTCTTATTTCAACCTAGTTCTTCTTATTCATTAGTATATTCAAATCATGGACCAGCATTTCTTGCACAAAGATCATATTTTGGAGAATTAAAACAAGGTGCACTTTTAACTGCATATGTAGGGTGGAACTCTCTACATTTAACTATAAATGAAGCTAGAAAAAGGAGCATTCTATATCAAGCATCAAAAACTTATTTTAAACCGGTATTGTTAAATCATAATTCATTAGAAAATAACGATTTAAGATTTGGTTACAAAGAAGGCGCTCATGACTATTTTGATTGGGAATTTGTTTCAACATCGTATGGTTATTGTCATGGCATGACGATCGTAACTCGAAACTTTTTGTATTTTGCTAAATTTAATCCTGATAAAAAAGCACCATATGATTATAATAAAAATCTAGAAGAGTGGCTTGCGTACTATGAAGATTTAATTGATCAGGTGATGAAAAATAAAGTTACAGAGATTCCAGGGTTTCACAATTTATCAGAATTTTCTGAATCTAAAATATTAAATTACTTACAAAGACATGTTGCGGATCAATGGGGAATCAATACAGCTAAAATTTCGATGTATTTAAACGTTTACGATCATAACTTTAAATCAATCGAAAATGGCGAAAGTTTATTTAAATTAAAAAACAAATTAAATTTTTATTTATCTCAAGGTTATTATCCAAGATTAGTGATTGCAAAAGATGGTTTTGCTGACGTAACCGATCCACATGTTGTCATGATTACTAAAATTGAATCTGTGAATGAAAAATGTTTAAAAGCAACAATCTTTAATGTAGGTACTCGAGCAGGTGGAAAAATACAAGATACAAATATTTGTATCAATGATCACGCAATCATACCAAGCGATGAATTTATCTATTTTGAAGATTTTGCCAATCAATTATCAAAATAAGTCTGATAATCTTGTATTGCAGCTTTGATTACTTTTTGAGCCATTTTCGATTGATAAATACTTTCAATTTGAACACTTTGTTTTGTGCCTGGAATCGCCTTATATGTTAAAAAATAATGTTGAAGTCTTTTTTGAAGTATCGATGGTAAATCAGAAAAATTATTTACATTTTCATAATAAGGGTCATTCGATAATACAGCTATGATTTTGTCATCTGCTTCACCTCGGTCGATCATTCGAAGTCCACCAATGACACGAGCATTGATTAGTACCTCTGATCTTGTAATGAGTCGTTCGCTGATTACTAAAATATCAAGAGGGTCTCCATCACCCGCTTTGGCTTTTTTAGAAAGTTTTGCCACATTTTTAGCGCAATAGGTTTTCGGAATAAATCCATATAAAGAGGGCGGAGTCGAAGCTCCCAATTGAGGGCGGTCAACCTTTAAGTAACCAGTATCTTTATCAATTTCATATTTAATTCCATCAAAAGGAGTAATTTCAATAAAAGCTGTCACAATTTGAGGAATTTTTGGGCCTGTTTCTATACCATGCCATGGATGCGGACGAAAAGGATGATATTTTTTCATAATGTATTCATAGTGACAAAAATCAGAAGTTTTGTCACCCATACAGTTCGTCAATTTATGTATATTTAAATATAAATCACTTTATTAATAATTTTATCTCAAAAGGAGTATTTATGAGAAAATACATTTTAATCGGTTTAATTACACTTTCATCTACAATTGCTATGGCAGATCATTTAACCCTTTCTTTAGGTGATAGCGCCTATCTTTCTGAATGTGGAGGAATGATTAGTACGAATAACGGATCTTATGGCAATCAATTAAATGTTGTTTTAAATGATGTTCGAAATTGTTCTAATTTTGATATTATTAGCGACGATGGACAATATGTATCCGATTACAAAAGTAAAAAAATTCCTGGTTATAATGGATCTCGATCAGGCAGTTTTACGGTTCCTACTCGTTATAATGATGTAGATTCTGATTTAGGAAGTATATTTTTTGGCACCATTAATTCAATTAAAGTAGTTGTAAAGTCAAACTCAGGAAAACACCAAGACCATATTACAATTCGTTATCGTGTCAGATAATTGATAAGGATGAACCTCATGAATCAAGGATGATTCAATTGGGAAAAGGTTATTTGATTTTAAACTATATTTTTTCTTTATCAGATATAAATTGTGGGCTTTCGTAGTTTAGGCTTTTTTAATTCCCATACAAGCAATTGCAATAGGTAAGTGTGTAATCAAAGTTTGTCATGGGTTCCTCTTGATCGCAGAAAACATATGTACAGAGTAAATTTCAATTTGACGTAAATGCTTAAAGAAAATCCAAGGTAAATATTTAAATTCTTTTTGAATCGTAAAAGATTTATCTTCGTAAAGTTTAATTACAGCATCAGATGAGTTCATTTTTTTATTTTTAAAGTATGTGCGTATTTTTTTTGCAATGTTTTCATGCCAAATATAAGGGCAACACTGAATGGCAATTCCTTTTTTATTGATTAACTCAAATTGCAATGCAGGTAATAATTCTGGATTTTCTAACATATCAATTGTATTCATTGCGACACATAAATCAAAATAATTTGTTTCAGTGGGTATGTAATCAAAATCACACACAACAAAATCACAATTTGTTTTGTGAGTTTTGGTTTTGATGTTTAATTTCAGGTTTAACAAACCATCGATTAAATCTTGAGGAATATAAAAATCATGTGGATAGTTTGTATTTAAATTTAAATGTCTTGCAATCGCAATTGAGGCAAATGAGTAATCAATGCCTAAGTAAAATTGCGGTAAAAATTCTAGATTATGTAGCAATCCGCCAACATTACAGCCTAAATCGATTACTTTAATTTCTTTTTTAGAAATACATTGATTCACATATGAAAATAAATTTTTATCCCAATATTTTTTAATTAATTCTGAAATCTCGGGAGGTGTATTTTTCCACCAACTATTATCAGATGTTTTAAAATAATGATTTAATAAATATAAAGAATTGACTCTTTTCGATTCTAAATCTTCTTCAATGTGTTCGGTTTCAATTTGTTTTTTTTCAGAAATATACTCTTTTCGAATCGATTTAGGAATTTCATCATCTTGTGCAATTTCAGCAATACCTTTTATATGGCTCAGAATATATGAGTCTGAATCTTGAACTAATATAGCTACTCCAGAAATAATTGGGTATTTTTTCGTGCATTTTAAGCAAAGTAATTCACCAGATATAATTTCAATTGTGCCGTTTAATTTAATTTCTTTCGTACTTTTAGATTTTAATTTAGATTTGCATTCAATACAGCGAATATGATTCAGTGTTGTTTCGAGCATCTATTCAGTTGCCTTATTTACCATGACATTTTTTATATTTTAAGCCACTTCCGCACTCACACGGGTCATTACGACCGACCTTTGGTTTTTCACGACGTTCAGGCGTATTGATCGTTTTTCCGTCGACGAATACCCATTTTCCATTTAGTTTTTCAAAATAACTTAATTCATGGTGCTTGCGTTCGATTCCTTCAAAATTGAATTTTGCAATGAATTCTACAGCGCCATCTGCATCGTCTTTTAATCCTTTTTCAGTTGAGACAATTTGTAATCCCAACCATTCAGAGCTTTGAGCCCATTTGCGTGAAGCTTCAATATCAAAGTCATCGCTTGATCTTGGATCATTCGTTTCTGCAATATAATTTACATTGTGCATGACGTAAGCTGTATAACGTGAGCGCATTAATTGTTCTGCAGTTTCTGGATTCTTTTTATTAGTAATAAAAGGTTCACAGCATTCAGAGAAAGGTTTATTCGAATTACAAGGACATGTCTTCATATGAGATTATATTTACATATCTGAGACAAGTTTTCTCGTAAAATTATCAAAAGAACAAATATAAGTGCTTATTATGCATGGTATGACTTATGCACTAGTTATATATTGTGAAGTTAGTAAAGAAAGGAAGGGTATTAAACAATTTACATAATCAATAAATTATTAAATGCCTTAGTTAGAGTAGATTGATAAATCATTACTTGATTTAAAAGTGATCATTTAAATGATCCTGGTGTTTTATACACCATATAAAAGAACCGGAAAGTCATCGATTTTCCGGTTTTTTTATTTGTACTTGGCTTAGTAAGTTTATTTAGTTAATGAGTTAATTGTATGCATAAAATTATTAAAAACTTCTTTAATTTCATTAGCCTATCTTTCATTCTTATAGTTTCACATGAAGTGGTTGCTTCCTCACAATTTGAACCTGATTGGTCAGAAGGTGCAACTATTAACGAACCACGTTCAAATTTATATAATTTAAATGACAGTGACTTAAAGTTAACAATTAAAAATGGTAAAATTCATACTTTAGATTATCCAGTTGAAGTAACAGGTATTCTTGCGCCTTATGAACCACTTCGAAAAATTTTAGAAGACAAAACTCAAGACAATATTTTAACTCAATTTGTTCATTATGTTTTGAATAAAGTATTTAAAATGGATGAGGTCGATGATTTAGATAACTGGTTAGGGTTACATCCATATCCAAAAGAAAATGAAGTGGGTATATATTCAATTCCTTACCCAGATGGAGTGAAACCAACCTATCGAATGGGTGCGACTTTTATTAATAGATTTGATGCGAAAGGGCTCACGTTTAGTTGTGCCGCCTGCCACTCTTCTAATTTATTTGGCAAATCAGTTTTAGGAATGACGAATCGTTTTCCACAAGCAAATAATTATTTTATTGCCGGAAAAATGGTAACTTCACATGTTTCAGCATCTATATTTCAAACTCTTTCAGGTGCTAGTGAACAAGAAGTGAAAATGTATCAACAATTAAGAGATGCAATGCCTTTTGTTAAAGCAAAATCACCACAAACAATGGGATTAGATACTTCGCTTTCAATTGTAGCAATGTCGTTAGCAAGAAGAGAAAATGACGAGTATGCAACAAAAGACTTAGAAGTTGCAAAACATCCTCGTTACGAGCCACTTGAAAAAATGGTAAGTGATAGCAAACCAGCCGTTTGGTGGAATGTTAAGTATAAAAATCGTTGGTTATCAGATGGGTCTGTTGTTTCAGGAAATCCAATTTATACAAATATTTTATGGAATGAAATAAGTAGAGGAGCCGATTTAAGAGTTTTAGAAAAATGGCTTGATGAAAATCCAAGAATCATAAAGGAATTAGCTTCTGCTGTATTTGCTACAGAAGCACCAATATTTACCGATTTTTTTGCAGCAGAAAAGTTTGATATTCATGCTGCAAAAAGAGGAGAAAAAATATTTAATCAAATGTGTACAAAATGTCATGGAAAGTATGAAAAAAACTGGAGCCTAGCTAATGCTCAAAAAATGCCAATCATAGAGCAATTAAAAACGTTTAAAGTGACGTACCATAAACAAACTCTTGTAAAAGATGTAGGAACAGATCCAAATCGATATTTAGGTATTAAATCATTAGAAGCACTGAATGATTTAGCGATTTCTAAGAAGAATGGGGTAATTATTAAAACACAAAAAGGATATGTGCCGCCTCCGTTGGTTGGAATTTGGGCTCGATGGCCTTATTTTCATAATAATTCGATACCATCACTTTGTGCGCTTTTTACAAGACCAGATTTGAGACCAAAATCTTATTATGCAAGATCTGCGATTGATAAAGAAAATGATTTTGATCAAGACTGCAATGGTTATCCGATGAAAGAAATGAGTAGGTCAGAACAGTACAAAAGAAGAAAGTATTTGTATGATACTACAAAATCAGGAATGCATAATTCAGGACATTATGAAAAATTATTTATCAAAGATGGTAAAGAAGTACTTTCTTCAGATCAGAAAAAAGATTTAATTCGTTTTTTACAAACGCTTTAAAAAATTACTTTTTGTAAACCTAAAGTATAGGACATTAAGCTCATTTCATTTCCTGTTGTGCTAGGTACGGCGTACCCTTTATTCGAAAAATGTGCTTTAGAAATGTCTAAGGTTAATGAAACTGGTTTAGGATTTTTAGGTGTAAGTTGTACGCCACAACCAAATGCAATTTCACTATTGCTAGTATTTGAAATACTTAATTGGTCTGCTATGAGTGCAAATTTAAAGTATGCCCAATATCCAACTTTATCTTTTGGCATATGATTGACCATAAAAAACAACTGTGGTCCTGTAAGTGATTCAATTCCGTAAGCAGCTTTTGCATTGCTTGCAGATACGATCATTCCCCAAAAATACCAACCTGTTAAAAAATAAAATTCAGTAGCTCCTAATTTAGTAGGTAAGCGATAACCAAGCCGTCCGTTAATTCCATAAAATCGAGCTGGGTTTAGTGCATAGCCATTATATGATGCGGGAGTATGTACTAACGTAATCACATTACCAAACATATTAAATGCAACATCTAATACTTTCGGAATTAATTTATAACCGACATTTACTTTTCCGGTTAAACTCATTTGAGTTAATTTTAATCCTGCTCGTTTTGTTGGAGTTTCAGAGTATTGATAATAACTAGGACCAATCCCTGCACTTGCGGTCAAACGTTTTGGGGGTATTTTTGGCACAAAACGAATTTGAAATTTAACGTTTCCGCCAGTGTCATCTTTTATCGAATCAGTAAGTAACGTTTTAGTGTAAACATTTGCTTCTTGTGATTTTATGTTTTTAAATTCGATAAAATTATATTCATTTTTGGGATCGCGCTCTTTTAATTCCCCATTTTCAGACCATTTGAATTCTGTTGATTTATATAAAGTATATTCAATATGATCGAAATATTCTTTACATTGCATGATTAGAAATAAACTATGTGATTTATTTTCAGTAGCTTCAAGAAAATGACCTATTTTTTCGCAAGCAGTAGAGTTATGTACAATTGTAGTTGGTGAGTTTGATTGAAGAACAAAGGTTAACTCTAATTCGTTCCCTTTAGAATCAATTACTATATATCGGATTGTAGGATTTGATGTTCTAATTTCAATTTCAAAATAATTTGAATCTTTAGTTAATGGATATGTAATTTTTGCACCATCAGATGATGAAAATTGTGGATTCCAATCTTTCGGAAATGGATTTTCAATTTTTAAAACCAAAGCAGGCGTCTCAATCGAACTATTTGAGGTTTCTTTTGACCAGACCCATTGAGCATTTAAAATTTTAGATTTGGCTTGGCTTTGCCCTTTTGCATTAATCCAATATGAAGAAAAGGTAGGTATCGGAATTTGTTTTTGTTGATTGATTGGATTTGTTTTTGAGTTTAATGTTTTTGTTGTTTCAGTGAATGATACTTTTGTTGTTTCTAATTGTTGAGCGAATAGAAAGTTTTGAGAAGCTATCTCAAGAAAAATATATAATAAAGATAAGAGTACTCCCCTTAGAGTTTTACTCATTACGTAAAATGATAACTTATAATTTGTTTTATTTATAGTAACTAGTGGAAACTATTTTAATTTTTGATATAATTTTTCTATGAACTCACTCATCACTTTAATTGCACGTATTTTATTAGCTTTAATATTTTTATTATCAGGGATATCCAAATTTGGAGATATCACAAGCACTGTTGTGTTTATGGAATCTCGTGGAGTACCGTTTGCTTCTTTTTTAGTTTATGTAGCAGCTTTAGTAGAAATTATTGGAGCATTATTTTTAATCACTGGATACAAATCAAAAACTGGTGCTCTACTTTTATCAGTTTATTTACTCCCGGTAACATATTTATTTCATTATAAAATTGTATTTTCACCACTGACAAGTGCTGCCGAACAAAAAGTTCAGATGATGTATATGGTAAAAAATATTTCAATCATTGGCGGTTTATTACTCGCATATTGTAATGGTGTCGGTAATTGGAAAGTTGGTAGAGAGTAGTTTTTTTGAGTATTCTAAAATTCATTATTGTTTATATTTTCTTATTTTATTTTCAATTTTGTTATTCTGAAGAGCCTAGAAAAGGATTAGTTGCATTTTCAATTCCAACAGTTCAATTGGAGTCTTCTGAGGTGGTTGGTATTTTACCACAAGAGGATGTATCAAAAAGTCCAATATGGGGTTATCGCTTACATTTCGCTATTTTATCTGGAAGTCAAATCAATGTCATTCGAAATTATATTGAACAACCACCTGCTGTTCAGTATCACTCCATTACGCATAAAAAACTTAGTCAATTAAAAGCTGGCATCGATTTGGGTGTTCATGAACGAATTGATTTTCAACTAAAAGCACATACAAGTTATATGGTAAGTGCCGGATTTAAAGTTCAAGTCTTAGGTAAAAGTTTTCATCATTTAGCGGAAAAGAGTTTTTCATTGGCTTATTATTTAGATTTGGGTTTACTTCCGTTTGTAACTTCTCACGATCAAACATATCCGACAGCATTATATAAAATCAATAGCGTGAATTCCTTATCTCATGGCGCAGTGTTTGGTTATCGACCGAATCGTTTATGGTTAATAAATTTTGGAATCGTTCAATCAGCATTTTGGGCTACTGTCGATGTTACTCAGCCAATTACTGACGCTGATTATTTTAAATATCATCATGAAGCAAGAGCTAGAGCGTATGTATACTCTTTACCACTATCAATTGAAAGAGACCTAGATATCAGTAACAAAAAACAAATTATGTACACAAGACTTGAAATAGCAGGGAACTCAAGTGTTTTTTATGAAAGCAAACTAAATAGTATTGATTTGGGTTTACAAGTAGGTTGGAGATTTTAAATTATTTATTTGAATCAATACAAAGTTTAATAAAATTTTCGATTTTTTCAATTGGATATGGTTTTTCAAAAACCGCATCAAACTTAGATTCTAACTTTAAGTTTAAATCACCAGAAATGAGTGCCTTTTTAAAGTCACCTTTTAATTGAGATGCAATTTTATCACCTGTTGTATTTGGTAGTCGGTAATCTAAAAACAATAAATGGGGAGGTGATTTTTCAATTGCCTCGATTGCTTTTTTTGGTTCACTAAATAAAGAAATTTCAATTTCATTATTTGAAAATGTATCATTAAACATTTCTAATAAATCAACTTCATCATCTAGGTAATAAATTTTAAATAGCATGCCCATATGATAATTAAATTTGAATTTAATGCAATGATTATTCTAATACAGTAATAGAATATGGTGGTAGCGTTACTTTGCCGCTAGGAACACCTTCAGTAATTGTAAGTGATTCAGTTGTTGAAGGACGTGTTGTAGGCAATGCAGAAATTTGCTGAAATTTTGAACCTGTGAATAAAAAAGTATTCGAAGTAGATTTAAGATTTAAAACTAAATATTTTTTCTTTGCAGCTCCATTGAAACTATATGCTGAAAAAAGTCCAGTTGTATCATTTAGTTCTAACTTTGACATACCTCTCGCACCATTGATTGCGTATGCAAATAGTCTGTAGAATTCTCCTGTTGCAGATAGTTGAAATAATTTTGTTGGACTTGCATTTGGCACGCTGACTAGAAAATCACTTGGACTATAAGCATTTGTAACATCATAGGAAGCACCAAAAGCAGCGCCTGCGATTAGTGTATGAGCAATTAAAAATTTTGTTTGAGGACGTGACATTAACTCTAAAGATTGAATGGCAGTATAGAGTGCGTGAGTCCAGCTGCCAGGAATAGGTGAAGGCTTTTGAAATAAATTATATTCAGTTATCCAAACATTTGGTTGTGAAGGATATTTTATATATTCTGAAGTAAAATAATTATTAGCAAATGTTTTAGGGGCAGCAAATATTTTAGATAAATTAGTTTCATTAAAGAAATCATTTACGCTTACTGAACTTGCAACACCAGAAGGTTTGTATTGGTGCATAGTTACCGCAACATTAGCAGACTGAAGTAATGATGCAAGTCCAGCATTCCAAAGTTTTGTTCGATCATTAGCACTATTGGCACGTACATCAGAACCAACGATTGAAATTTCAACGGAAGGAAAAACTTTACGAATTTCAGTAATCCAATTTTGACATTCATTTACATAATCTGCAACTGTTGGGAAGCGTGTAACATAATTATTACCTGCTTGGTCAGTGTCTCCATCTGAATAAAATTCATTTCCTAATTCAACATAATGCACAGGAAGCCCTAAATTTTGTGCTTCTTTTAACATATCAATTTGATCTGCAACAGTAGCATGTAGTACATTCAATACCCAGATTGGTTCAATATCTAAGCCTTGAATCATAGTTTTCAATGCTGATAGGGAATTGTTCTTAGGAGGTAAATTTGCATAATTGATTGGTGTTGATAAACCTGTCTGAAACCAGCCAGTGTGCCAATCCCAATAATTTGCAACCGTTCCGCCTGGAATGCGAATTACCTTAGGCTGAATTTTTTCTAATAATGATCTCAGATTTGGTTCAGTATAATCATAATTTTTAATTACATTTGCACCATTGAGTCCAAAAAAATGACATGGAAGATTATCTCTTAAACTAGTTTCAGTATAAGCAGTAGTCGTGTTTGATTTTGAATTTTCAATAATGGCAGCCATTTCTGCATCATTGTCTTTTTGACATGAAATCAAAGTAAAAGTACTTAATAAAAAAAATGTAATAAGAAATGTATTTTTTTTCATTTGCATATTCAATATATTTGCAGAACTTATACCATATAAAAATATAACAATATCAAATAGTTAGCATTGCTGATATCGACTAGTATGTTTAACTTTTAGACATTGTACAATCATTGTATAGTACTTAGTAAATTTTTAAAACTGCTTTAATTTATAATTAAAGCTATTTTTTAGTATTAATTTTAAGTCCAGCCAATGCTCCAAATGCATTATTAAATATTTCTTTAGGTTTTTCAGGTGCTTTTGAAATTGGTTTCTTAATTGGCTTAGGATTGGCTTGGTGACCAATTGAATGAGTTTTATCATTTAATTTCATTGTCAATGCTATTTGATTTTTAGCAAGATTGATTTCAATTACTTTAACTTTTACATGATCGCCCGGAGATACTACTTCATTTGGATCTTTCACAAATCGATCAGAGAGTTGTGAAATGTGTACCAGTCCATCTTGGTGTACTCCGATATCAACAAATGCTCCAAAATTTGTAACATTTGTTACGATTCCAGGACAAATCATTCCTGTTTCTAAATCTTTCACTTCATGGATGTCTTCTCTGAACTGAAAAGCTGTAAATTCGTCTCTAGGGTCGCGACCTGGTTTTTCTAATTCAGCAATAATATCTGAAAAAGTAAATTGGCCAATTTGTTCTTTTAATTCTGTTGATTTTTTAATGAGTTCTACACCACTTCCAATTAAATCTTTCACAGATTTACCCACTTTTTTAGCAAAATTTTCAAGAATAGAATATCGTTCAGGGTGTACGCCAGTATTATCAAGTGGGTTGGTTGCTTCAGGAATTCTTAAAAATCCTGCTGCTTGTTCATATGCTTTCTTTGTAAAGCGGCTCACTTCTAAGAGTTCTTCTCGTGATTTAAATAATCCTGACTTTGCACGATATTCAGTGATTGATTTAGCAAGACCAGGTCCAATTCCAGAAACTTTGGCAAGTAAATGATGAGAAGCAGTGTTTAGATTTATACCCACGCTATTAACGCAAACATCGACAACTAAATCGAGTGATTTTTTTAATGTATTTTGATTTACATCGTGTTGGTATTGTCCCACTCCAATTGATTTAGGATCTACTTTAACTAGTTCTGCAATTGGATCTTGTAAACGTCTAGCAATCGAAATTGCACCTCTCACGGTAACATCTAAATCAGGAAATTCTTCTCTTGCCACATCACTTGCAGAATAAACAGAAGCTCCTGATTCATTAACCATCACAACCGGAATATTAGATCCTAATTCTTTTAATGCTTTTCTTAAAAAGCTTTCTGTTTCGCGACCGGCAGTTCCATTTCCAACAGCAATTGCTGATATTTTTGCACCTTCAATTGCACCTTTTAGTAATGTTTTAGCTTGTTCTTGTTGAGTGGGTGTTTCATAAAACATTACTGTGTTGCCAATGAATTTTCCGCTTGCTTCTACAACAGCTACTTTACATCCTGTTCGAATGCCGGGGTCAATTCCCATAACTGCTTTTGGTCCGTATGGAGAGGCAAGTAAGAGTTTTTTGACATTATCAGAAAAAACTTTAATTGAAGCTTCATCAGCAACTTTTTTCAATGCTTGATGTACTTCACTTTCAATCGAAGCGACAATACTTCCAAATAAAGCATGGTGAGCGGCTTTTAAAAGTACGGCATTTCCAACAGAAGATCGATCGGGGCAAGCGTAGGTTTCAAATTTATGCAAAAGTTTATCTTCAAAAGCTTTCGATTCAGCTGAATCTTTTGCTCCTCCACCTATTCGAAGATTTAATTCTTCTTCCAGCCAACCTCTGCGAAGTGCTAGGTAACGATGTGAGTTTTCTGGTTTTAAAAGTGATGTGATTTTTTCTTGGAAATTAAAATATTTTTCGAATTTCGAATTTTCTTTTGCTTTTTTACTTTTATCAGTAGCAATGACTGCTTCATCAAAATATATTTTACGAACCCATTGACGTAACTCTAATATTTCACTGATGCGTTCTATGATTATATCTTGTGCACCTGCGATTGCATCTTCTGCTGTTAATATTTTGTATTCTTCATTTCGAAATGTGAACGCCCATAAATCGAGGGTTTGGCCTGGTTCTGGTTTCTTTAAACCATGACCACAATCCCAGATCCAATCGGCAAGATCTTGTAAGCCTGCTTCTTTGGCTTTGGTTGCTTTCGTTTTCTTCTTTTGTTTATAAGGTAAAAATAAGTCTTCTAGTTCTTCGAGAGTATAGAGTGATTCTGCTTTTGTAATGATTTCAATTTTTTGTTCATTCGTAAGTTTTTCGTTTTTTTCAATTTCAGATTTTATATGAGCTTGTTTTTTAATTACATCATCGAAATTTTCTTTAGCATCTAATACTTCTTGAATAGCTACTTCATCTAGATTTCCTGTAACTTCTTTTCGGTATCTTGCCATGAACGGTATTGTGGCGCCTTCAGAATTCAATGCAATTACAACCTGAGCAGATTTTGTAGAAATATTTGGATGATGAATTGTAAACCAAGATTCAAAACTATGTTTTATTATTTTACTCATTGAAATTAAATATAATCAATAAATTCGAATTGCGGCTATAGTAAACTTAGATTGGAAATTAAATTCTTGAGTCACATTGAGTCAATTTTGGTTACAATTTGATTAATCAATTAACTGATTGTAATAATAAACCATGAAAATTAATTACATAATTAAAAAATTAAATTTATCACCTCTCGAACCTGAGGGTGGATTTTTTAATCAGATATATATATCAAAAATAAAAATTAATACAAAATATGGAAAACGAAATTCTCTGACATCTATTTATTATTTAATTGATTCTAAAAATAAATCTCATTTTCATAAATTAAAAAGTGACGAAATTTATCATTTTTATTTTGGTGAAACTGCTGAATTATTTTTAATTAGTAAAAATGGAAAACTAAATAAAATTAAACTAGGGCATAACTTAAAAAAGGGTGAATTCATTCAATATGTAGTACCTGCAAATACATGGCAAGCTTTGCGCGTTAAAAAGAATGGAAAGTACTCATTATTGGGAACTACAATGTCTCCTGGGTTTGATGAAAGAGACTTTATTTTAGCTAAATCAAATGAATTACTTAAACTATGTCCCAAAAAGTCCAAGTTAATCAAGGAACTTTCGAGAAGTAATTAATTTATAATTAAAATGGATCATTCGATGACTTTATATGAAACTTATAAATTTAAACAATTTAAAAATATTAGTAAGATAGCTGATAAGCATTCAAATCAAAACTTAGTCATTGAATTAACTCAAACTACTTATGAAGAGTATGAAAAGTATAAAAATAAATATACACAAAAAATTAAAACAGATTGTAAAAGCGGATGTTCCTATTGTTGCCATCAACCTGTTACGTTATTTGCATTTGAAGCTATAAACATTGCAAATATTTTGAAATTAAATCTAAAGAATTCAGAATTAAAATTATTGATTTCAAAAATGAAAAAACGTTTGAGCGAATTTAAGAATAATTCAGTTCGAGAAAATATAAATAATAAAACAGTCTGTCCGTTGCTTGAAAACAATATTTGCTCTGTATATGAAAATAGGCCTCTGACTTGTAGAATGGCTCATTCATTCTCTGTTAAAAAGTGTAAAAGCTCATTTGAAAATAATAGAGCCAAAGTAATGATTCCCGTTTCGTTAGAACTAGGAATGCCACTCAGTGGAATGATAGAAGGTACATTTGAATCGTTACCAAAGTACAATTTGGATGGAAATCTGTATGAACTTTGTTCTGCTATTTTGTATGCATTAACGAATGAAAAAGATTCTCTACTTTGGTCTAAAGGTAGTCAGGGTTTTAATGACAATTGTATTATTGATGATACTTAAATAATCCGCTTACAGTATTTAGTAAAAAACATAATATAATCAAATACATAGATGAAAGATTAAATATGAATTTTTTTTCTAATTTTATCAGGCCTTTTTGCGCGTCGTGTGTTACGCATCGCATATATAAAGGGGAATAAATGGAAAATTTTAGCGAACTAGCAATTAATACTTCAATCAAAAAAGCCATCGCAGAAATGGGTTATGAAAAGCCAAGTCAGATTCAGGCTCAAGCGTTACCAATATTATTAGGCGAGCCAACTGATTTCTTAGGATTAGCAGCAACAGGAACAGGTAAAACCGCTGCCTTTACAATTCCAATGCTTGAAAAAATTGATTCAACTTTAAAATATGTTCAAGCTTTAGTTCTTTGTCCAACACGAGAACTTGCCCTTCAAGTAACCGGTCAGATTAATATGTTAGGAAAATATTTGGGAATCAAAGCTATTCCAATTTACGGTGGATCAAGTTACGGCGATCAAATTCATGGATTAAAATCTGGCGCACAGATTGTAGTGGGTACTCCTGGAAGATTGGTAGATCACATTGATCGAAAAACATTAAATCTCTCAGAAATTCAGATTGTTGTTCTAGACGAAGCAGACGAAATGATTTCTATGGGCTTTAAAGAAGATTTAGAAAAAATCTTAGATAATACACAAGAAGATGTTCGAAGCATTTGGCTATTTTCTGCAACCATGGATCGTGGAGTACGAGATGTGGCAGATAGTTATTTAAAAAATCCAAAACAAGTACATATCAATAAAAAAGAAATGCTCTCAGCTACAGTTGAGCAAATTTATTACATGGTTCATGAATCAGACAAACCAGAAATCATTCGAAAATTAGTAGATGCAGCTGAAAATTTTTACGGTTTGGTTTTTTGCCAAACAAAGTCTTTAGTTTCTGATTTGGCGGCTTATTTACACGCACAAGGATATAAAGTAGATAGTTTACATGGAGATAAAGATCAAAATGCTCGTGAACGAACTCTTCGAGCCTTTCGTGAAAAGCGAATTAATATATTGATTTGCACTGATGTTGCATCAAGAGGTATTGATGTGAAAGACATCACACATGTTATCAATTATTCGCTCCCTCGTGAACTTGATAATTATGTACATAGAATTGGAAGAACTGCACGCAGTGGAAAAACTGGATTTGCAATGAGTTTAGTAACTCCAAGTCACAGAGTGCTCGTAGGGCGCATTGAACAAATGACGAAAAGTAAAATGACCGAAGGTAAAATTCCAACGAGAAAAGATATTGGATTTAAAAAAATATCAAAACGTTTAGAATTGTTTCTTGCTCAAAATGAATTTTCAAAAGCAATTGAGTTATTAGACCAGTCTTGGAGTGATGCACTCAATGGAATGAGTTCTAAAGAAATTGCTGCGAGATTTTTAACAATGTCATTTCCTGAAATATTTAATGAAAAAGCAGAAGTTGTAGCAACAATGCCAGGCAAACCCGCTCAAGAAGGATCTGCTCGCGATCGCAATCGTAATGAGCGCAGAAGAGAGAGAAGAGGTGGGCGAGAAGAGTTTAGAGGTGATCGCAGAAATGAAAATAGCAGAGATAATAGAAGCGATAACAGAAGTAGTTTTCGTGAAAGAAATTCAATGCAACGAGAGCGAGAATTCGGCTCGAATCGTCCAAACAATAGACCAATGAATGGATTTGCGCGCGGGCGTGATCGAAGCAAAAATCGCAGTATGAATCGATATCGCGACCAGATTCCACAACAATAAATTTCAAATGAATTAAATGGAGCATGTAATGTGAAGTGGCTCGACCTACTTCGTTTCCTCGCATCCAGCTCGGTCACTGCGTAGGCTCCCCTCCGATTACTAAAATGCACCTCACGTGCATTTTGCTGCTCGAATTACTCGCAGCCGTAATCTTCGCGTTCGAGCCCTATCCATTCACTTTAAATTTTTCAAAATCAATTTTAACGAAGAAGCTGACGACGACCGACTAAAATGGACAATTAGTCCTTTGCAGGAGGAAGAAGGTAGATGATGAATTTAAAATTAATTTTCAAAAATTTAAATGGAGCGGGCTAAGGGGCTCGAACCCTCGACCTTCACGTTGGCAACGTGACGCTCTAGCCAACTGAGCTAAGCCCGCACACAAGAGAAGAGTTTGAATTAATACGATTGTTGACTGAATTCGGCAAGTCTAAATTTATTAGATTAAGTTTTACGCTATGAGTCAGAACTTGGGTATTTCTTATTAAATTCCGCTTTCTTAGCCTCAATTTGCTTTTGCCGCCATACTTTTCTTTGAGCTTTCCTCTCTCTTCTTCTTAGAGCTGCTTCAGATGATCTTGCTTTAACTCCTTTAAAGAAATCTACAATGTAATCTTTTGCTGACCATAGTGAGATGATCAAAGAAATCCATACAAATATATTTCCAAGTAATTGAAATGGAATCATTAAGTAAGTGTTGTGTAACATTAACATTGGAATTGCAGTCATTTGAGTGGCTGTTTTCCATTTAGCAAGTTTTGAAGCAGGAATGATAATTCCTTGAGATGATGCAATTGAGCGTAGGCCTGTAATTGCCATTTCTCTGCAAATTAAAACAATTACAATGTACTCATTAATTCTTCCTAAATACATGAGCATAATTAATGAACCAACTACTAAAAATTTATCTGCGAGTGGATCTAGGAGTTGTCCTATTACAGTTCCAGCTTTTTGAATTCGAGCGTAATAACCATCAAAATAATCTGTGATACCAGCAATTCCAAAAATAATACCTGCAAAAAAATTATTCCACGGGTCATCATTTCTTAAAAAAAATACAACAAATGGTACGCAAATGATGCGTAAAAATGAAAGCCTATTAGGTAGTGTGTCAATTTTGAGATCTTGATTTTCACTCATTTACTTTAACCATTTCAATTTAACTTTAATCGTCATGCTGCTAGTGTCAATGATGGAATGATTTTAAAACAGTTCATAATACTTCAATGGGTACTCATTTCATTTTCTGTATTTTTATTTGCAGAAACGAATGAAAGTAATATTTCTCCCAATAAACCTAAATATGAAGAAATTTTAAAAGAGAAATCTCTTAAACGATTACTTGAAGAAAAAGATGTAACTATAAATTCAGAATGGGTTGATCAAGAAAATGGCTTCAAATTTATTGCAGCAATGTTGGTTGGAGCGTCTTATAATTTTACTCGAAAAACCATCTCTGATTACTCAGTTTACTCTAAAATGTCGTCATCGATTAAAAAATTTGAATATGATGAAAAGAAAAAAATAATTGAGATGGTTGCTGAGGCTGGGGGGTATCGAGCGCACAGTTTAATAAAAGTTGATGATAAATATTATGATGAAATTAATTATGAAGTCATAAAGGGAGATATGCTTGGATTTAAAATTACTACTCAACTTTGGAAAAAAGAGTCAAAAACTGTAATTGCCATGAATGGTAAATTACCAAATGCAAAAGCGTTATTTCCCGCTGCATTAAGATTGATTGCTGTACCACTTTCTGAGATGCTATTGGGCATTGCTTCTGGAAATTTTAGAAGTTACATTGAAGGTGAATATCAAAAACAAAAAAGAAAATAACATGACGGTTAAAAAAACAAAAAAAACGACAGGGAAGTCAAAAAGTTCAACATCAAAAAAATCAGATTCGAATAAATCGATTACTCGGGCTGATTTAAAAGTAAGTTCAATCGAAACTGAAAAATCATATACCGATGGAACAAAGGAAATGCCTTCTGTAGTAATTGGTACTGATTTTCGTTTGATAGAAAAAAGAAAACATCCTAGGTTTTTGCTGACGCACGAACAATTTAGAGAAACAAAATCCGGTAAAATTTATACAGTTTTCGATTTAAGTTTAAATGGTCTTGCTATCAAAGTTGAAGATAGACCTTGGAAAGAAGGTTCTATCATTCAAGGGATCTTAAATTTAAATCCAGAAAGCATTGAAATTACCCCAAGACTTTTGGGTTATTATGGCGATCGAGCTGCATTAAAACTAGAAGCACTTTCAACGTATTCTAAATCGGTACTTTCAAAAGCGTTGAGTCCTAAACGATTGGGTTCTTCATTAAAATTAATTCGAGAAAAATTACCGTTGGCTGACTTTTGGTTTCACGGTGTTTGTAATACAGATCTATTGATCCGTTTAGGTGAAAGTGGTGAAATCAATAAAGTCGATTTATTTTTTGCAAACTTCTACTACGGATGGGTTCAAAAAAACGCTACTACCGGAATCTGTCATTCGTTTGGTGCTGATAAACGAGAGCCTGCATTTTTAGCAGATGAACCAGTACAATTAGAGTCTATCGAAATTGATCATGATCAATCGGCAGATCAACAAAAAGTAGAATGGGCAATTCAGATTGTTGAATCAGCAGGCATTGATTCGAAATTAAAAAATAAAATTTTACAACAATTAAAAGGTAACTAGTAGAAAGAGGAATTTATGGATCGTAATTTTGCAATGGAATTTGTACGTGTGACTGAAATGGCAGCAATTGCAAGTTCTCGTTGGATGGGCCGTGGTGATGAAAAAGCAGCTGACCAAGCGGCAGTCGATGCAATGAGAAATATGTTAAATTCTATTCAATTTGATGGAAGAGTTGTCATTGGTGAAGGTGAACGCGATGAAGCGCCTATGCTTTTCATTGGTGAAAAAGTAGGACAGGGAAACGGTCCACGTCTGGATCTAGCATTAGATCCATTAGAAGGAACCAGTATTTGCGCACGCGGTGGAATTAACAGCATTTCAGTGATTGCAATCAGTGAAGACGAAAAGTTTTTACATGCACCCGATACGTACATGGAAAAAATTGCGGTTGGACCTGATGCAATTGGAGTCGTGCATTTAGATGCGACACCAACAGAAAATCTTCAAGCAGTAGCAAAAGCAAAAAAGAAAAACATTGAAGATTTGACCGTAATTATATTAGATCGGCCAAGACATGCACAACTCATCGAAGAAGTACGACGTGCTGGATGTAGAATTTGGCTTATTGGAGATGGTGACGTTTCAGCTGCCATTTCAACATGCATGCCTGATTCAGGAGTTGATGTAATGATGGGAACAGGTGGGGCACCTGAAGGAGTCATTGCCGCTGCAGCTCTTCGTTGTGTCGGTGGAGATTTTCAAGGACGTTTAAAACCACGCAATCAAGATGAAGTGGAACGTGCCCGAAGAATGGGTATTGCAGATATAAATAAAGTTTATAAAATTAATGAACTTGCACAAGGCAATGTTATGTTTTGTGCAACAGGTGTTACACAAGGAACCTTCTTAAAAGGAGTTCGAATGTTTTCAAAAGGTTGTTACACACATTCAATTGTAATGCGTTCTGAAAGTGGAACGATTCGGCATATAGAAGCTGAACATCATTTTGATCGCAAACCATCATTTGCAATAGGTTTTTAATTTATTATGGCAAAAGCAAACCATAAAAAATTGATGTCAGTTTCTAGTGAAAAGCTTTGGAAGGCGATACTCAACTATGAATCGTATGCTCAATTCGTAGATGGTGTACAAAAAGTAAAAATATTAGAAAAATCCCAAGGTAAAACAAAGGTAGAATACGCTATTGAATTAATGGGAAAAGAAATTTTTTATATTTTAGAACATGATGAGTCGCAAATTCCAAATCGTATGACTTGGAAATGTATTGAAAGTAATATTTTAAAATTAAATGAAGGTTCATGGGATGTTCGTTCATTAGGATCTGATCAAGTTGAAGTGAATTATGAACTATCTTTAGAATTCAAAATTATGGTTCCGTCATTTATGTTAAGTGGTTTAGTGAAATCAACACTTCCTAAAATGTTAGATAGCTTTGAGAATCAAGCTAAAAAATAAAGTATAATCGAGGATAAAATATGGCCAACGATGAAAATGATAAATTTGATATAAAATCACAGTTAGCAGACACAATGAAAAAAGTGATTTTAACAGGTGTAGGCACAGTATTTTTAACTGAAGAAACAATTCGAAATTATTTAACCGAATTTAAATTACCTAAAGAACTTTGGGGTGGATTTTTAGAAAATGCGGCAAAAACAAAAAAAGACTTCTTTGCTTTATTTGCAAAAGAAGCTGCTAATATTTTATCTCAAGTTGATCTATCGAAAGAGGCTAGAAAGTTTTTTGAAGGCCAAAAAATGAAAATCAATATTGAAGTAAGTTTTGATAAAAAAGATGAAGTGCAAATTAAAACAGAAAGTGAATCCAAATGAAAAAACTATTCATAATAGCATTAACTTTTTTAAGCATTAATTCTTTTGCTGAATATTACACAGTGATTAAGCAAGAAGGCAGAAAAGTTACGATTGATGGAAACATGGGTGAACTAAAACCTGGTATGAAAGTATTTTTAGAAGGTTCCAGTATTCCTGTTAAAGTCATTGGCATTAAAGATGAAATGACGATTATTGAAGTTCCTCCTACAGGTGTTAATTTTCAAAATCGTGAAAGAATTTCTTTAAATAATCCACGTACAAAGAAAAATCGAACTGAAAATAAATTAAATGGAGGAGATTTAACATTAACAGAACCATTATATGATGATTCAGATAAAAAACATACATTTGTTGCTAGAAATGAGATTTCTTCTTTGAATTATTTTTTACCAATTCAACAGACAATGTGTACTTTTAATTTAAATTCATCAGACGCAGATTTAACACAAACATTAAAACCTTCTGAACGTAAAATTATTTCAGCAAATTTGCACGCAACAGAATTAGTTGCAAGTTGCTTTTATGGCTTTAAAGAAAATTTAATTTTTGGAATTGAAGAAGGCTATTTAACTAGCGGTAAAACACAATATAAAAATGAAACAAATAATAGTAAATATCCTGAATTATCAAACGGCGGAATTTCAAACCCCACTTTATATTCTAAATATAGAGTTTTAACAAAAAACAACTCTCAAAATACATATGATGTAGGATTATCTGTTAAGCCAAGACTCATACCTTTAAAATCTTATGATGGGGTAACTAGTTCTGGAAATGGTAATAACGGTGATTCATCGTATTCATTTACAATATATAATGATTATGGATACCAAACTGGTATAAGTGATTTATTATTATCTTTATATTTAACTCATTATTTTGCTGGAAAAATTCTAACAAATAGTGCTCAAACTGATCAGTATTTAGATCCTTACAATAATATAGACTTTCAATTTTCATGGAGAATGCACATAAATGATTTTTTTATTGGCCCCAAATTAAGTTATATTTTGCCATTCAACATTACTTCAAAATTTTCTAAAAATTCAAATCCATATACCGTCACTGATATTTATGGAGGGATTCTAACACCAGCTATTTCTGCAGGAATAGATTTTTCAAAGAAATTGTCATTTCAATTTACATATGAATTTAGCAATTATGATTATACTTCTATGGTTGGAAATAATAATCAAACAATTGAAATATCAAATGGTGTTAGCCAATCAGCATTTTTATTTGCACTAAAGACATTGTTTTAAAGTTTATTAAAATGTTTATAGCGTTTTCAGTGTATATTATATATACATAAATTTTAACTATAATTTTGAATTTATTTTTAAAAAATACAATAATATCATATACTTATAATTTTTAATTTGCCTATAATTTTGGCGTTTAATTTGCATTTATTTATCCTTGGGGAATGCAAATTAATGAAAAAACGTCGTAAAAAAGAAAACGAAAAACTTAAAAAATTAGTTATGTTTTGGGAATGGATGAAGCCAGGTCTTTTTATACTATTATTTGCGGCGTTACCAATTTTGCTAAAATATACCACTCCAATGTCATCAAATGCATTGAACGGTAAACCTACTCAAAATGATTATGATTTATTACAAGAAGATTTAAATGTAATTATGCCAATTGTGCATCAGAAAAACCCTCAATTTATGATTCAAGAAATGGCTACTCTTTTAGAGAATCGTAAACCAGCAGCCAATCAATCGCTTTCGAAATTAAATCATAAAACTAAAAAAACGGGTGAGCAGGCAGAACTTGCCGGAAAGAACTTAAATATTGAAATTGATTCACAAAATAAGCCACTCGATGTTGAAGCAGTATCTGATAACCTTAATTGACACGATCACAACACTTCCATACAATTTAGATTAGCTAGTTAGATGTTCGATTATTTAAATTTTTATTAATTTATGAATATATGAAGGATGGATCCATGGACGGAACCTCTCAATTTTCTTGCAACTTTAGGTTTACAATCGGCGATATGAAAAATTTTAAATTGAGAAATAAACTCTTTCATTTTAGAACACATTTTATTTTATCTGTATTGGTACTTTCACTTTATGTTTCAGGTTGCGCTACAATGCGAACCAATTCAAGTGCTCAAAATACAAACAATGATGCAATTGGAAATGTAATCAAAGAAGCAAGTCCATCTAAAGAAAATAAAAATCCTACCATTACTACAAACGGCACATTACCTACTTTTGTGCTTGATGATGAGATTGCTGGCAGAAAATTAAAAGTAAATCGATTTGATTATCCGGTATTGTCTAATCCTGCAGTTGAAAAATGGATCACATATTTTACGGGTAAAGGTAGATTTTATTTTTCTAAATATTTAGAACGAGGAAGATATTTTATTCCTGAAATTGCTAAAGTTTTAAAGCAAAACAATATGCCACAAGATTTAGTTTATCTTGCAATGATTGAAAGTGGGTTTAATAATTCTGCTAGATCTCATGCAAAAGCAGTAGGTCCTTGGCAGTTTATTAAAGGAACTGGAAAACGATACGGATTAACTATTAATTATTGGTTAGATGAGCGAAGAGATACAAGAAAAGCAACAATGGCTGCGATTGCATATTTGCGTGAGTTATATCAAGAGTTTGGTAGTTGGGAATTAGCTGCGGCATCTTATAATGCAGGTGAAGGTAAAGTTCGTCGTGGAATTCGCAAATATAGAACGAATGATTTTTGGGCAATCGCTAAACATAGATTTTTTAGACATGAAACTCGTGATTATGTGCCAAAAATTATGGCAGCTGCAATCATAACTAAAAATCCAGAAATGTTTGCGTTTGAAGACCCATTTGGAAAAGGTTCTAATCCAGTCTTAAATCCAACAGTTAATTTAATTGCAAATGATACCGCAACCCCTAAATCGACTGAAACACAAACTGTTAAAGCAGATGATGAACCAACTCCAAAAGAGTTAAGTGAAGAAATTGCTAAAGCAGATGCAACCTCTGAAGAAGAAACAGTAGATGATCCGGCCGATACAGGTGAAGATGTTGCATCAACTGATGCTGATGAAGAAGAAGACAATGCAGATGATTCTTCTGATTCAGATCATGCAATTGTATCTAAAGCACCTGAACCAACTTTAACACCATCTATTTATATGGTTTCAAATCCTAATGAACAAATATTAGAGTTTGAAGTAAAAGGTCCTGCAGATTTATTTGCTGTATCAAAAGCAGCTGGCATTCCATATTCTACAATCAAATTATTGAATCCAGAATTATCACGTTGGATTACACCTCCCACAATGAAAACATATAGAATTAAATTACCACTTTCTTCAAAAGATCGTTTTCTTTCTACTTACAATGATGAAAACTTTGATCGTAAAGTTGTATTCCAACCGTACACAGTAAAAAATGGTGATAGTATTCAAAAAATAGCTAAGAAATATGTAACTGAAACTGATCCAATTAGAGAATTAAATAATCTTCCAAATGGATCAACATATGTAAGAGTTGGAACAACCATTTTATTGCCTGTACCTTTAGGATATAAACGTGTCATTGCAAGTATGTATGATGAAAAGCCATCAAGTGAAAGAAAAGTTCGTCGTCATCGAAGAACTCATCGGGCTAGAGTGCGTTCAAAAACTAGTATCACAGAAACATCAAGATATCGTAGTACATCACCTTATCTTAAAGTTTCTGGAGCTAAAAAAACTTCTAAACGAAAACCAACGAGGGTCTTAGCAGACTAATTCAGCATGTCCCTAGTAGTTCAGAAATATGGTGGAAGTTCTGTTGGTAGTCCTGAAAAAATAAAATTTGTCGCACAAAAAATTGCGAATGCTCATCTAAATGGTCAAAAGTTAGTTGTGGTTGTCTCTGCAATGGCTGACACAACTGATGATTTAATCGAATTATCTCAACAAGTAAGTTCCCATGTATATGAACGTGAAATGGATATGCTCCTCACAGCAGGAGAGCGTATTTCAATGGCTTTACTATCGATGGCATTGAGAGATCTTAAAATTGATTCCATTTCATTTACTGGATCTCAATCAGGTATCATCACAGACGAAAGTCATACACGAGCACGAATTTTAGAAATTAAACCGGTTCGAATACAAGAAGCACTTTCACGAAATCAAGTTATTATTGTTGCCGGATTTCAAGGTGTATCTAGGTCTAAAGAAATTACAACATTAGGACGTGGGGGATCTGATACAACTGCTGTTGCATTGGCATCTAAATTAAACGCAAAATGTGAAATTTATACAGATGTAGAAGGCATTTACTCAGCTGATCCAAGAATGGTTGAGAAAGCAAAACGATTTAAATCTATTTCGCATTCTTTTGCTTTAGAATTAACAACGTTGGGAGCTCAAGTGATGCACCCGAGGTCTATCGAAATAGCTCGAGAGTATAATATACCATTATTTGTAGGTTCTACTAAATCAGGAGTGGGAACAATGATTGAAACAACAAAATTAAATGAAATGGAAGTTCCAAAAGTAGTCGCTATTACTTCAAAAGTTGGTTTAAATATGTATGAGTTTAAATCAAATGAAGTTGATAAAGTTTTAGAGACTTGCAAGCAAATGAACCTAATGGTTTATGATTTTAAGTTAAATTCAAATAACTCATGTGAAATCATTTTAGATGCAGCTGAAACTAAGAATTTTTACGAAGTTTATAAAAATAACTTAACAAAACAGTCTCTTGGCGCCGTGTCATGCGTGGGATATCAATTGCAACAAAATTTGAATCACCAGCGCAGAGCGTTAGAAATATTAAAATCTAACACAATTGCTTGTGTGGGTTTGACCTGCCATGCCCAATCGTTTACAGTTTTTATATTGGAATCAAATATTAATACTGTAGTAAAAGCATTTCATCACGAATGGATTACAAATGAATAAAACAACTTGGGATGCCTGTGTCATTGGAAACGGGATGAGCTCACGTCTTCTATGCCAGTACTTATTATCGCAAAACAAATCAGTTCTTTGGATTACTTCAGATAAAGATGCAAATCCGAAACGTGCTTTATTACAACATGCGTGGTTTTGGAATGCTGATGCACAAAGTGCAACATGGTTTTCACAAAAATTTAATTTAAATGAAATTCAAAATTTTGAAAATTCAAAGTTTGAAGAAGCGTATTATGATGCAAAACACACACGTAGATTAAAGAAAATTAACGAAGTAAAACCAGAGTTTGGTCCACATGAAAAAGATTATTTTGAATCGGTAATGAAAGAATCTGAATCAAATCATATAAATTTATGGAATGTTGCAGATCAGATTTTTAATTCCCAAACTTTCATAGAAAATGAAAATTTTCATGTCATTGAATTGCCAATTCATGAATTAAAAGTGAGCGGTGATATTGATACAGCTAAAATTTCATCTGTTGTGATTGCAGATGATCGCGAATTTTTTGCATCTGAATTTATTTTAGGTGATTATGATCAAAATTTTGCACATCTGATTAAAGATGAAAAAGCATCTGAAGCCATATCGATGGCTCTCAAAGGAAAAGTGTATCACGCAGGTTTTGGCTTACACTTTAAACATAAAAACTTTGATCAAGCATTAGAACAAATGGTAATTGTTCCAATGACAGTGAATCCAACTGATACAAAATCAATTTCTCATTTAGCTGGTAAATTTTACCAAGATCAAAATGGCGAAATGTCTAGCATGTGGATTGGTTTTTTAAATGATCAAGAATTAGAAGACAATAATGAAATCTTGAAAAAAATGAAACATTCTAAACGTGCCATTGAGCGTGCAATACCAGGTTTTAGTGAATCAATTGTAAATGAATCAATCACATTTGAACCACACATGCGCGCAACCATGAAACGTAAAAATAAACATAAGAAAGTATTAGGAGCTACATTTATCTCTGACACATTAGGCCCTCAAGATGTGATCGGAGCTATGCAATCGATGTAATGTAAGTATGAGACGTAAAAAATGAACAGAAAAGTCAGAACCCACACATGTGGAGAATTAACAGCCAAAAACGTAGGACAAACAGTAGTTATCATGGGATGGGCACACAAACGCCGCGACCATGGGGGGGTTATTTTCGTAGACCTTCGCGACCGCTATGGTTTAACTCAAATTGTAATTGACCCCAAACATCCAGCTGCCCACAAAGAAGCTGAAAAAATTAGAAATGAATATGTAGTATTTGCAAAAGGGAATGTAAGAGCTCGTCCCGATGGAATGAAAAACCCAAAACTCTCTACTGGAGAGATTGAAGTAGAAATTACCGAAGTAGAAATATTGTCAGAATCTAAACCACTTCCATTTCCAATTGAAGAAGGATCTGATGTTTCTGAAACTTTGCGATTAAAATATCGTTATCTAGATTTACGAAGAGCAAATTTACAGAAAAACTTACAGGTTCGTCATAAAGCATCTCAAATTGTTCGAAACTTTTTAGATGCAAATGGCTTTCTTGAAATTGAAACTCCAATTTTATATAAAAGCACTCCAGAAGGAGCACGCGATTTTATTGTTCCCTCACGTGTGAACCCAGGAACATTTTATGCACTCCCACAATCTCCCCAAACTTTAAAGCAATTATTAATGGTTGCTGGTTACGATCGTTATTATCAAATTGCACGTTGCTTTCGTGATGAAGATTTACGTGCAGACCGTCAGCCTGAGTTTACTCAAATCGATATTGAAATGAGCTTTGTTGATGAAGAAGTGATCTTTGGAATTTTTGAAGGCATGATGAAAGATGTTTTCAAAAAAATCCTCAATTTAGACATCAAAACTCCGTTTGAGCGAATGGATTATAAAATTGCAATGCGAGACTATGGTATAGATAAGCCAGATACTCGATTTGGATTAAAACTTTGTGAATTAAATTCTGTTTTTGTAAAGTCTGATTTCAATGTTTTTAAATCGACCATGCAGATGAATGGATTAGTGAAAGGCCTTTGTATTCCAAAAGAGGCTGAAAAAATTTCAAGAAAAGATCTAGATGAATTAACAAAACTATCTGCTTCTTATGGTGCCAAAGGAATGCTTTGGTATAAATTCAATGCTGATGGAATTTCAGGTCCAGCTGCTAAATTTTTAAAACCAGAAGAAATTGAAGGATTGAAAAAGCAAGGAATCGGCAATGTAGGGGATATCCTTTTTATTGTTGCTGATTCAGAAAAAGTTGCAAACGATGCTATGGGGCAAATTCGCCTTAAATTAGGTGATAAATTGGGCTTAATCGATAAGACTAAATTCAATTTTTTATGGGTTACAGGCTTTCCTTTGCTTCAATATGAGCCTGCTGATGGTAGATGGTATGCTTGCCATCATCCATTTACTTCACCAAATCCTGAGGATACTCAAAAACTTCTCGACGGAAAAGACATGGGATCAATTCGAGCAGCTGCGTATGACTTAGTATTAAACGGAAATGAAGTTGCAGGTGGAAGTTTACGTATTTATAACCAAAATGTACAACGAGCGATGTTCAAAGCTTTAGGGCTATCTGAAAAAGAAGCTCAAGATAAATTTGGATTCTTTATTGAAGGTCTTCAATACGGAACACCTCCTCACGGAGGTCTTGCGTTTGGAATGGACCGATTAGTGATGATCTTGTGTGGAACCGATGCAATCAGAGAAGTGATGGCATTTCCAAAAACCCAACGTGGACAAGATCTTATGAGTGATACTCCGTCACAAGTTACTCCAGAACAATTAGTAGAATTACATATTGGTTTAAAACTTCCTCAAAAGACTACATAAAAAATGAAAGAGTTTTCATATAAAACTCGCAGTCGGTATTTAGAAGAAATCAAATCTAATAAATCGGATGTACTTGTCATTGGCGGCGGCATTGTGGGAGCTTCCGTTTTACGAGAACTGTCTTTACGTGGCATCAAAGCTACATTGTTAGATAAGTTTGATTTTGCAAACGCCACTTCTTCTCGTTCAAGTAAACTAATTCACGGTGGGCTTCGGTATCTTGAAATGATGGACTTTAAACTTGTGTTTGAAGCATTAGCAGAAAGACATTGGCTTTTAAAATCTCATCCCCATTTAGTAACTCCTTTGCAATTTAATTTGCCGGTGTTCAACAAAGAAAATGCACCTCAAGGTTCTAGGTCAGGTTTTGTATTATCGATCGGACTTTGGCTTTATGATTTTCTAGCAATGGGAAGATCTCCGTTTCGTCATGGAAAACATTCAAAAGCAGATGCTTTGAAAATATTCCCAGGAATTAAAAATGATGGTTTAAAATATTCTCTCTACTATGCAGACGCAATGATGCTCGATGATGAATTGGTTTTAGAGTGTATTTACGACGCCGTTCAAAGAAATGATTCAAGAGCCATTTCTTATTGCAATGTTGAAAATGTTCAAAAAAATGGGTCAGAATATTTATTGAAAGTTACCGATCAAATCACAAAAGAAGAGTTTGAGATTCAAGCTGGAAATGTAATTAGCTGTGTTGGACCATGGACAGAAAAGATAAGTCTTCAAATAGTAGGTGGGAGTGGTAAAAAACTAAAACCATCAAAAGGTGTACATATTGTTTTACCTTGGTCACGATTGCCTTTGAAACATTGTCTTGTCATGCAATCTCAAGATGGAAGAATTATTTTTGCGATGCCTAGATTAGATTTAGGTGAGGGGGCAGAAGTTTTAATCGTGGGAACTACTGATTCAAAAGAAGAAGGTGATCCTGCTCAAATTTGTGCAAATAAAAGTGATGTAGATTATTTGTTGGCAGAATTAAATGAGTATTTTCCAAAAGCTAATCTTACAAAGAATGATTTATGTACAACATTCGCAGGAGTAAGACCACTCATCGATGATGGACATTCTGAAGCAAAGACCTCAAGAGAACATGAAATTTGGAGAAATGAAGAAGGTGTCGTTTTCATGGCAGGTGGTAAATATACTACGTTTCGAAATATTGCTGAAGAAATAGTAGATTTTGCATTTCCAGACTCAAAGCTTCAAATTTCAAATCATACTCAATTATCAACTCCAGAAGATTATAAATCTCGTTTTGGCGATCGTCGCATTTGGGGAAGATTTACAGAAGATTGGGTTAAATGGAAATTACAATATCACTGTCCACTTACTTTAGACGATGTGGTGTTTAGGCGCATGCCTATGTGGTTACATGGAATGCGCATTCTAGAAGAAAGATCTTTTGAAGTAGTGTCGAAAATTACTGCTGATTATTTTCAGTGGGATTCAAAAAGAATTGAAAAAGAAACAAAAAATATAGAACAGAAATTGAAAAATAATTTTAATTTCTAGTTATTTTTTTGTAACTGTTTCTTCTTTAAGTACCTTTTTAGCAATTAAAAAAACGACCAAGGCTACAATAAAGAAATCGATGCCAGTTCCAATTACTTTACCGTACATAATTCCATGAAAATTTAATTTCTTAATATCATCGATTTGTGCTGCTTTAAGTGCTGGTTGAAAAACAAGTGGCATGAGCAGGTCATTTACGATGCTACTCACTAATTCATTTAATTTACCACCGATGATTACAGCAATTGCCATTCCCACAACACCATATTGTTTTAAAAATGTTACAAATTCTTTCATCATAAAAACTCCTAAAATATTTTTGTACGAATGCCTTCTTTTTGAAAAAACTTTTGAATTGCTTCATGATCTAATGGCTCTAAGCGCCAAAGAAGTTTGTACATCAAATCAAGAGTCTTTTTACCTTCAGGCGTCTGAGTTTTAGAAGTTAAATCTTTTATATCTTTTGTAATTGCAATCATATTTGAAATTAATTCAGCAAGATTTGTTTGAAATATTTTTGATTTTTCAATTTGAGTTACGGTTTTATTAATATTGGCTGAAAGGTCATACAATAGTTTAATCGATTTAGTAATATCACCTTCATTTTCTTCAATCACTTTTTGAATTTTTCCTGCCAAATCAAAACTTTGTGAAATTAATTGGTCAATGCGAGGAGGGTCAACTCCACGAACAGATTCACCAAATTTAATTTTTTCTGATTCACGAGTTCCGGGAGTGACTTCGATATAACGTTCACCAATGATACCTGCTAAGTTAATATAGAATTTACTATTTTTACGAACACTTTCAGCGGCTTCTTTTGCTATTGAAAGTCTAATTTTTAATGGAGTAAGTACTTCATTTGGTTTTGTATCTTCAACTTTAAATGTACCTTCTTCAGGTGAAAAAAATTCAATTTTCTCAACTTTTCCAACTTTAATACCAGCAACTCGTACGGGACTACCAACTTCAATGCCCCCTGCAAAATTATAAGTAACATAAATATCAATTGATTTTCGAAATGGATTTTTTGCACCTAAAAGCCATGCAAACAATCCTACGATAAATAGGGTTGATACAACTAATATTGTGACTCGGTTTTCATGTGCTGGTTTGTTTTCCATAATATGATTCCTTTAAATTATATTCGAAAATAGATAGGTTAGCAAAAAATCAAAAACAATAATTGTAACTGTAGATGCAACGACAGAATTGGTTGTTGCCACCCCAACTGCATCAGTACCTCCGTGAGCTTTAAATCCGTAATAACACGAGATAATAGGAGTTATTGCACCAAAAACAGCTCCTTTAACTAGTGCACATATAATATCTACAAAGCCGATAAAGGGAGTCATATTATTTAGATATTCACCAATTCCATAGTTATGATTAATCACAGAATAGATAATTCCACAGCTTAATGTAACAAAAATTGAAATTAAAGTAAGACAAGATGTAATCACAATACTTGCTACAAAACGAGGATACACTAAATATTCTACTTTATTTACTCGTAATAACTTTAAAGCATCTAATTGTTCAGTTATTTTCATAGAAGCAACTTCTGCTGTTGTTGATGCGCCAATTTTAGCAACCAAAAGTAATGCAGGAATAGCGATACCTAATTCTCTAAAAATAAACTGAGCAGAAAATCCAGGGATCATATCATGACTGTGTAAAGCTAAATCCATGTGAAACGAAATTTCAGAAGTAACAACCAATCCAGCAAAAGCAGTTGCTATTACAATAATGGGTAATGACTCATAACCCATAATCGACATATGTCTAATGATTTCGTTTTTACGATACGGGCCTTTAATGCAGTAACGAGAAACTGATATTAATAAATCTAATATATTATCGATTTCTGTTTTTAATTTATTAAACATTAAAAACCACCCATAAAATTGTGAACCATCGACTGTAATAAATTTAAGAAAAAGGAGCTAAATGAGTTCATCAAAGTAATTAATAAATTTGTATAAATGGCACATTGAGTAACTGCAATACCAACTCCTTTGGCGCCACCTGAAGTAGTGTAACCTTTATATGTGCTTACTAATGCTACGATGGTTCCATATAAAATTGATTTAAACACACCACCAAATAAACTCCAAAATCCTGCAAATTTAGGAATTGATTCTAAAAATTGTAACGCATTAATATTATATAATACTTCAGCAATCATTACACTTCCAACTAGTCCAACTAAGAGTCCAAAAAATAATAATAATGTTGAACAAACAATAATCGCAATAAATCTTGGTAAAATTAAATATTCAATCGGATTCGTTCCTAAACAACGAATGGCATCGATTTGCTCAGTGACGGTCATCGTTCCTAATTCGGCAGTTGTGTATGCACCAATTTTACCAGCTAATAAAAATGAAATAATCAATGGACCAATTTCACGAATCGTAGCTGATGTAGATAAGCCACCTAAAAATGATGTTGCATCATATTTGGATAACATTAAATAAAATTGCATTACTAAAATTGCACCTACAAAAAAACCTGCAAATAAAATGGTTCCCATTGAACGATAGGCTACCAATGTGATTTGAATGCCGATTAAGTTTTTAATGCGATGTTTAGTTTTTAAAAATGTTTTATATAATTCTATGAGAAATAAACCCATCGCTCCCATTTCTGCAAAAAATTCTTTAAAAAAACTCATATTCTAGGAACCTCAAGCAGAAATTCTTTTATTATCTGTTGCGAAGATTGGTACATGTCTTTTGGCTTACCATTGAAAATGATTTCTCCATTATCAATGAATAGGATTCGATCTGCATATTTCATTGCAGAGGCGATATCATGTGAAACAACTATAGAAGTTACTTTAAGCATTTTTGTTAATTTTAAAATAAGTTCATTGATTGAATTTGTAGCTACAGGATCTAAACCAGTCGTAGGTTCATCAAACAATAAATACTTTGGATCACAAACAATCGCACGAGCGATGCTAATTCGTTTTTGTGTACCAATACTCAATTCATAAGGTTTTCTTGTTAACACATCAGATTTTAAATTAAGCGGTTTTAGCGAATCTACTACTTTATTATTTAAAACATCAGGATTTGACATTTCAGGTTTATTGCGAATTCCAAATGCAATGTTATCAAAAACATTCATTGAGTCTAATAGGGCAGGATGCTGAAAAACCATTCCACAAAATGATCGCACATTTAAAAGTTCTTCTTCACTCATCGTATGAATAGGGTAACTATCTAATATTACTTCACCCGAATCGGGTTTCATTAAACCAACAATGTGTTTTAATGTTACAGATTTTCCAACTCCTGATTTTCCTAAAATAAATAAAATTTCTCCACTAGAAATGGTAAATGAAATATTTTTTAAAACTGGTTTATTAGATAAGGTTTTCGTAACTGAAATAAATTGAATGCTCATGCTGTAAGAGGTCCTGTACTTAAACCTTTGATAAATTGATTTAAATATTCATTTTTAATATTATATATATTTTTAGATTCACCTAAATCAAGAAGTGTACTTGAACCATTCATCGGTACCAGTATACCCATTCGATCTGTCATTCTTTGTAAATTTAAAAAATCACTAGAAACTATGATCGAAGTAATTTTATTTTTAAGATTTAATTCTTGAATTAAAGTTGTAATTTTATGAGAAGTAATGGGATCAAGGCCTGCCGTTGGTTCATCATAAAGTAAAATTTTAGGCTCGATGATTAAAGAACGAATAATACCTAATCTTTTACGCATACCACCTGAGAGTTCTGATGGAGTTTTATTTATGTGTTCTTTTAATCCAACCGATTCAAGAAAATGAAAAATAATATCATCAGAGTTTGTTTTTTTAAATTCATTTAAAGGAAACGCTAAATTTTCATAAACTGTCATTGAGTCAAATAAAGCATTTTGTTGAAATACCATTGATATATTTTGATTTTGTAAGGATATGCTTCCAGACTGTGGTTCAAATATATTTGCAATACATTTGAGTAATGTACTTTTACCTGATCCACTTAATCCTATGATTCCGTAATTTTCGTTTTCTTTGACGTTTAAATTGATTTCTTTTAATTGAAATGAGCTTTGATCATTCGAATTATATGAAAAAGATAAATGATTGATGTGGATCATGTGTAGAGTTCAGTAATTAGGTATGAAATTAATTTTTTATTAGCATTGCGGTTAAGTCTGATTTGATAATTAAATAAATCATTTAATTTTATCCAATCATTAGAATTTAGATTCTCTTTATTTTTATGTTTTTGAATTAAAAGGTAATCTATCATTAATTGAATTTTATCATTATCGCCGGCAACTTGTTCAGAAAAACTTGCAATCAAATCAGGATTTCGATTGAGCGTAGTGATTTTATCTATAAATGCTAGTTGTTCATCTTGTAATAGCCATTGAGCTCTCGAAAGGCCTCCTGAAAGTAATTCTAAAATGATCGTTTCATATTTGGGAGGAATCGTAAGTTCCATTTTTAATAATAGTTCTTTAATGGCAATATTGGAAAGTGGAGCAAAGTAAATAAATTGTGATCTACTTAAGATAGTAGGTAATATTAAGTTTCGTTCGTGGGTAATTAAAAAAAATCGAGTATGAGCTGGTGGTTCTTCTAGTAATTTCAGAATTGAATTTGCTGAGTTTGAATTTAATCGATGTGCTTCATCGATGATTATAAATCTAACTTTTGATTCAATCGGAGCAAAATAAGTTGTTTTTTTCATTTCACGAAGATCATCGACTAGTATTTGTTCGCCTTTAGCAGTGATTGTGATGATGTCTGAATGATTGCTTTCGTAAATTTTTTTACATTGTACACAAGTTCCACAAGGCTCTTCGTCTTTGTTAAGTTTTAGGCAATTGATTACTTGAAATAATGCTTGAATACTTCTTTTTTTTCCAACACCAGAAGGCCCTATGCAAAGTAAAGACTGTGGAATTTTATTTTTCAATGAAAGTAATTGATTCCAGCTTTCATTTTGTGAAATGGGCATTAACGAATAATTCATGAAAAATATTTTCTCCACAATGAATGAGAAGTTAATGCGTTAAAAATATCATCAGGTTTTTGAGTAGCATCGAGAATAATGAATGAATCTTTTTCTTTCTGAGATATTTCTAAAAAACCATTAAAAACCTTTTGATGAAAATCATCAGATTCAGTTTCAAGCCGATCTTTTTTACCCCGTTGTTCCGCTCTCAATTTAGCAACTTTGGGATCTATTTTTAGCCAAATTGTAATGTTTGGTTTCAAATCATTTGTTGCAATTGAGTTTAATTGATTCACAAGATCAAATCCTAAATTTCGTCCATAACCTTGGTAGGCAAGTGATGAAGTTGTATATCGATCGCACAAGATATGTATTCCTTGTTTTAGTTTCGGTAAGATCACTTTTTGAACATGTTCATGTCTTGAGGCTTCATATAAAAGCAATTCTGTTAATGACTCCATATGATGATTTGGATTTAAAATTACTTCTCTGATTGCTTCAGAAACTAAAGTGCCACCAGGCTCACGAGTACAATAATGTTCAATAGACTTTTCTATGAAAGCGTTTGTTATTTTAGAAAGAAGAGTAGATTTACCGGCACCGTCACCACCTTCAAGAGTGACAAATACACCTGATGTTTTGCTCATTCATAAGAATTATCGAATTTTAGAGTGGCACGTCAATATGTTACTGAGCCTTGATCAGGATTGGATTGAGGAGGAGCGTCAACATTTGTAGCACCTGGATCTTGTTGATTTGTAAAAGTAGGTGGAATGACAGCACCATTCATATCTACGTTAGCTGGGTTCATCGGGTTTTGCTCATTGGGAACGCTTGCCGTATTGCGTTGATCGTTTGTTTCATTGAATGGTTCTTCTGAACTACTATAATATTGTGGAGCCTGATTATTGGTAGGTTCGTTCGTATTAGAATTTGATATATTATTGCGTTCCACATTAGAAGTAGTGTTATTGTTTTGAGATTTAAATCCACCACTTGGTCTTTCTATTTTATGAGCACCATTTCCAACTGTATTTGAAGTGGCCATTTTTAAGTTTTCAGGTTTTGATTCAGATTTCTTTTCAGTCTCTTCTTTCGAATGAGTTTCAGTATTTTTTTTACTAGCTATATTTCGATCTGACTTTTTGTCAGAAACTGATTTAATAAAATTATAACTTCCATAAAACACTAAAGCTAAAGATGCTGCGGTAACCAATTGGCGATTATATTGTGTAAGTATTAATGTAAATTTATGAAAAAATGAACTTCCATCTGATAAAGCTTGAGAAACATTTATTTCATCAGTTGATTCATTTGTTTGTGTTTCTTGTTTAGCGTCTTTTTGAAATCTCTTTTGTGCAGAGTAGCCTTGTTGAGAGCGTAAATTTTCATTATTTTTTCTCATCATATCGTTAACTAATTCAAAATAATCGACATGTCCTTTTTGCTCTGCATTTGGATCAACTACATGCACATCTTTCATTGTCTGTGGGCGAGGAGGTAACTTAATATATTTTGTGTGAATCGAAGGTTCATGATTTATATCACCTTCTTCCATTTTCATTAATGTAATAACATCAGCTGCAACAGCCCATTCATTTGTTTGAGCATTGAAGATTGGATTTTCAACTTGAATCACACCTTCCATGATGAGTTTTAAGATTTCTTGGTTCTTAAAAGGTCCAACAAGTTGTTCAAGTTTATTTTTGTAATACCAAACACTGTTTTCTGGCCCGGCCATCCTAATGCCTCCAGTAAAAATTTTAACAGAAAATAATAAAAATTAAAAATTTGGAGAAAGAATGAGTATCTATCATTAGGTAAAAATTGCTCATTGAACTTTGAGAATAGAAATAAAAAAGGCGGAAAAGTTACCTTTTCCGCCTTAAGTATTGATTACCCTAAAACAGGTCTTCAATTATAACATTTGAATGGTTGCATTCAAATTGATTGAAGTAGTTTTTAATTGTTGGTTTGTATACCAGTTTAAAAATGGGGTAATTGATATAGCTTTATTTACTTGAAAGCTCATTCCTGGCTCAAGGTCAGTCAATGAAGCAGTCGGAGCAAATGTATTAGCAGATTGTCCCAATGTATTGATTGGTAAAGCAGCTTCATACAATACAAACGCTGTAATGTTGTCGTTCAATGAATAATTCACTTGTGGTCCAACATAGTAAAGTGCAGAAGTTAATGCACTTGAACCAGTAGCTGAATCAAATTTTTGCGAATTAATATAAAAACGAGCAAAGCTGAACATTTCAGCACTGAAACGTGATTTACCAATTTTCATTGTTGGATATAAATCAAGTTCAACTTTACCATTTAAGTTATTATCACGTGATTTTGCACTCATCGGAGCATAATAACGAACTTGAGCTTCTGTAGAGATTTCGTTTGCACCAATTTTACCATTGATAACATTTTTCTTAGAAATCTTTAAGTACGGATCGTTCATTTTATTGTGCATTCCGCGATCTGCGCCGCCGTTATTTGGATCTGTTAATTGATAAATTAAATCAGCAACAGGAGTAATAGAAAGTGTATCTGTTACTTTATATTTCAATCCAATTTTATGACGAGTAGATAATCCAGTTTTTGAGTCTACTGAATCATCAGCAGTAGAACTAGATGTAATGTCATTTACAGGTGGTCCATAAATGTACAAGTCATCAGACAAAGAAACAGGAAGTTCTTTTTTCTTTCCTTGTTCATCCATTTGAACAGTAGCAACTGAAGAGTTACTTACTTTCTTTTTTGTTGTTGTTTGAGCATGTGCTCCTGCTGCAATCATCAGAATAGCGGCAGTAGCTGTTAAAGTAGATTTAATTAAGAATGATTTCATTATGCCTCCAAAAGGTCCGTTAATAATAAGCAATCCACCGTGTGCTTAAGCAATGTTTATACCAAGTAAAAAAACGGATATGCAAACCTTAAAAATCATAGATTTCAATTATTTAGGTTTTTGGGGTCAAAATGCCAGTGTCAAAGTGGCTATAGTATTAATTTCAAGACCTTTACAAGTGCATAAAAAATACACATATTATTTTTCACAAATGGCTATTAAAAAGGTTAAAACTCAGTCTAAAGCTGTAAAATCGAAACCTAAAGATAAGGCAAAAGCCAAATCTGCGTCATTTCCTAAAGTAATTACCCCTGAAGTCATTGAAGCTCAATTAGAACAAGATGAAGACTTGTCTGAAAACAAAGACTTAGAAGAATCAGAAGTGATTGATGGTGAATGGACAAGTAATGAAAAGAGCCCTGAAAACAACGATAATATAGTAGACAATCATTCTGACGAGTCAGCACTTGTTCCCATAACAGATTCATCATTACCAGAAGCTCAATTAGATTTATTAAAACAATATATTCGCGATATTTCAAAGTACTCTCTATTAAGTCCAGATGAAGAATATAAGCTTGCGATACAGTTAAAAAGCACTGGTGATGTTGAAGCCGCAAGAAAACTAGTAACTGCCAATTTAAGACTAGTTGTAAAAATTGCTATGGAATACAGGTCTACATATCAAAACGTAATGGATTTAATTCAAGAAGGTAATGTGGGATTGATGAAAGCAGTCTCAAAATTTGATCCTTCAAAAGGTGCTAAATTATCATATTACGCTAGTTGGTGGATTAAGTCTTATATATTAAAATACATTCTAGATAACTTTAGGTTAGTACGTGTGGGAACCACTCAAGCTCAAAAGAAATTGTTTTTTCATTTAATGAAAGAAAAAGAGAGATTATTAAATCTATTGCTATTAAAAAATAGATTTTAA
>CAZNGN010000014.1:0-73157 GCA_964572865.1 uncultured Bacteriovoracaceae bacterium
AAGTAATCAAAGTAGGTTTTGTATTTAAATTGGAAATAAATTGTTTAAATCCTGTTAAGGGAGGTTCGCTGATCACAAGTAGTTCTCCTCCCAATTCATTTATTTTATCTTTTAATTTTTTGAGAGTATTTAAGAAAAATGTAAATCGATTATGAGAGAAATCGTCACGTTTTAGAAAAGTCTTATCAATAAAAAAAACACAAAGTACGTTGCCCTTGCATTGTTTTAGATTTTCTAAAAGAGCAGTGTTACCTTGAATGCGTAAATCTCTACGAAACCAATGTATTCCAAACTGATCCATTATTTAAAAATCCGCTCAATCACTTCTTTTCTATAACTAAAAATGCATTGAATGTCATTTTTAATAAATCTCGATAACAACATTTGTCCAAGAATTCCTGCAGGAATTATATAGTCAACTTGATCATGAATTAAAGTTCCATTTTTAATTTCTTCGAACGAATGCCTATGTACCCATTTTTTATATGGACCTTTTTCTTGTGAATCGATGAAATATTTATTCTTTTCAAACTCAGTGATATGGGTGATCCATTTTACTGGGATATGATGAATTTTAAGTTTATATTGTATGATAGTTCCTTTTTGAATATTTGGTGTACTTTTCGACAAAACCTTAAAACATAAGAATGGCGGAGTAATGGTTTCTAAATTTTCTGCTGCACTAAAAAAATTAAAAACATCTTTTATGTTTTTTTTAACAAACTGCGTACTTTCAAATTGATTTACTTTTTTTTTACTAGAACCAATTAAATTATTTAAAGCTTCATTTAAATGAGAAAATTTAAATTGAAAACCTGACTCTTGTAACTTTTTTGAACTCACATTTTGTGAATCGAAAAGCATCGAGGACATTTCACCAAGTATTATTTTAAGAATAATCTTAGGTGTTGAAATAGGAATTTGTATTGGATAATACTGTGCGAGTTTTTTTGTAAAATCTTGATTTGTAATCGGATTCGGAGCTGTTAGATTGAATACACCAGTTAGGTTATTGTGATTCATTGCAAATTGAATTGCTTCAACTACATCAAATTGGTGAACCCAACTCATCCATTGTCTGCCCGAACCTAGTGTGATTGGTTTCATTTGTGATAGGGCACCACCGTTTTTGCCTAAAACGACTCCTAATCTAAAAATAATGGATCTAATTTGTAGTTCCTTTGCCTTGCTTGCTTCTACTTCCCAGTCTTTGCAAACATTTGCTAAAAAGCCAGTTCCACCTGGAGAAGATTCATCGAGTAGTTCATCGTTTCTATTTCCATAAAATCCAATTGCACTTGTGGAAATAAATGTTTTGGGACGATTTTCATTTGGTATTGATTTAAAAAATTCAATTATTTTTTGAGTGCTATGAATTCTAGAATGGTAAATTTGTTTTTTTCTCTGTTCTGTCCATCGTGAGGCAATCGATTCTCCTGCTAAATGTATAAATGCATCCACATTTAAGAGTGAATTTACGATTGGTAATGTCTTTTCAAAATCCCATTCTACAACATCGCAAGGAAGATCCTTGATCGATTTTGGATTTCGAGCAAGAGCAACGATTTCGTGGTTATTTTTAGCTAAACTAATAACAAGAGCGCGTCCGATAAAACCGGAAGCGCCCGTAATTACAATTTTCATTTAAAATAATTATTTCTTTTTAACTACCAATTTTGAACTGAAGATTGGTTGTGTGATCTCATATGGAACAACGGTTTTAATTGGTGTTAATTCAAAATGTACCGTAGATGAATCTACTTCTTTTTGAGTTGCGACCAATTGAAATTGTTCAAGATCGTTTGTTTTTAAGTTTTCAGCTTTTTTAAATGAAATTCCAATTTCACGTGCTTCATGTGAAGTCACGGCTTCAGATTGAGCACAGTATTGAACCGGATATTCGCAATAGCGCATTCTTTGTTCAGGATAGTAGTTACAATGTTGAGCCCAACGTACGCAGCTAGAGCGTCCTGTTCTTGGATCTGTTTGCCAGTATTCACAAACTTGATAGCATCTCCACACAGGTATGGTTTCATATCCGCAATATGGGTTTTGGCCATAAACATATTTTGTCTCGTATCGAGTGCAAACATTGTTTACCATAGGAACCAACATTTGAACTTGGATCTCTTTTGGTGAGGCAGCATCTCGGTTTAAAAGAACTGCATTTAGGTTTGTTTGAATTTGTGTTTTATCAATTTTGATTTCAGGAAGTGGATTTTCAAATGCAAAACTAGAATATCCAAATAGTAATAATGCTAAAAATAAAAAGATTCTACGATTCATCAGAAAGCTCCTTCTCTCAAAAGAATGCATTGAATAGGTAAATCGTACCTTGTCTTACAGAGAAAGCAAGAAGCTGATGAAATCTCCAGAGATTTGCAAAGTATTGGTGCTAAAGTCTGTATAATGATTTAAAGAAGTTTTATCTTGCCTGTTGTCATAGCGAATTTCTGGAAATAGTGAGTTTGCTAAGCTCGTTGCGTCAGTTTGCACGCATGACCATTTATCGTCCATTTTGCAAATTTCAAAATCTTCAATATAAGTATTTTGTTTTAGTAAATTGAAAATCAACTCACGAGTAATATAATTTTCTGCATTATTAAACATTAAGTTTGTTATAGCAGTAAGGGTTCCTTTATCAGAAATTTCTGTTTCAGGTTTTACCATTTTTCGAGTTTTCATTTCATTTAAAATGCGTTTTGCTTTTGTGATTGAGGGAATCTTCATATCACTTGAGATTGCAGCCAATGTTTTGGGATTAACATATTTATTTTTCAAAGTAGAAAAAATCCACTTAGTTTTATTTTGTTCGTATGCTTGCTGTAACATTTCTTTTAGTTTCGCTCTAAACTGGTCAATCGTTTCAGGTAGATCAAGATCAAAAAACGTAATATTTTTCCATAAAAATGGTTCCGTCGCATTTAACATTGCTAATGCTTTGTCTAAGCCACCATCTTTATAGTCCCATTTTACATTGAGTTTACTGATATAATTTGAACCAATTAAATCTTTTTTGAACCAGCCATACATTGTAGAAAGATCTAGTTTAGTAGTGTCTTCGTCTGCGATGGTAGAAAACACCAATTCACCTTTTGAATTTTTCTTCTGGTTTCCTAAGGAGTCGTATACCGGCACTTTTTTAGTTTTAATGTGATTTGTAGCAGTAGCTGCATACGATAAAATGGAACGAAGTACATAATCAACACGTTGATCACTAACACCAATGTATAATGGACTGAGTTCTACTTCATGTTGTAAGATATTTTGAACTAATGCTAAAGCAAACGCTTGAGTGATTAATTCTTTTTCTTGATCCTCGGTTTGTGTATTAAAGCTTTTTAAAATTTTATAAATATCATTTCCATCAAAACGAGTGGAATGAGATAAATTTTTAATTCTTGTGATTTCATAACGATTTTTTAAGTTTGAAGTGTCGTCTTTGAAATAAATCGTTCCGATTTTTCCTGATGACCAAACGGGTTTTTTTATTTTTGTCGCTTGGGGAGCTGTTTGTGCAAACAGTGTATTGATTGAGAGAGTACATATAATAGACAAAATTAAAGTCGCTGTTTTCATAAGTACGAAGGTTATAACATATAGTTGATTAAAATAATATAGAATTATTGATGCATTACATTATAAAATAACTATGTAGTTTCAAGCGCTTAGCGGTCATCTCTTAATTTTATTGAGTTTTTTAACGCATAAGGTTAAGTGAGGCCATATAAAAGGGGTTTCATGAATAAATTTAATTTTTTGAGTGTAGGGGTTCTACTTTCTATTTTATTCACTATTTCTGGTTGCGCGAAACGTTCTGATTCAGAGTCTAAAGTTGAAACCAGAGTTATTTATGAAGAAAATGTACCAGTTAAAAAAGCGCTTTCACTTGAAGATGCTACAAGAATGGCGCGTACAGGTGTTTTAAATTGCGATGTTGGTCGAACCTGTAATGAGCAAGTGGGATTGTTAACCGTAGTAGTTCAAAAAGAAGAACAGTTTGGTGTAGGTCAATGTACATTTTTTTTAGTAACCGAAAGCATCATTGCTACAAACCGACATTGTGTACCTGATAGTTTGATCAATCTACCAGATTTGGTTTCACAAAGAATGTTTGCGATTTTTGCGAATTCTAAAACGAATATTCGAGTTCCAGTGCAAAGTATTTTAAAACTTTCAACGGATGATTATCCGATTAACAAAATTGATCCTGTTTTATCTATGGATTATGCATTTTTAAGACTTTCAAAAAACACAAACATAAAACCATTAATATTAAGTTCAAAAGGTTTACAATCGAATCTGACAGTATACTCACTAAGTGTAGATCCAGTTTTAGTTCAAAATGGTGTAGCGGGTGATATGAAAATCAGAAGGTGCTCAGTAATTTATAATACAATTGCTTTACCAACATTTAGCAAGCCGTATCGTCCTGTTGCTACATTTACGGATTGTCCCATCATACCGGGTAATTCAGGTTCACCCGCTGTAGATGATGAAGGAAATGTGAGAGCAATCATCAATGGAACATCTACGTTGAAGTCAGCGCATCACTTAGCGTTCGGAAATAATATTGCCTGTGTGAAATTTCCAGATGAGTTAGGTTATAAAAATTCACTCAATCAAGATTGTGCTATTTTACCTGATTCTACAGAGGCTTTGAAAGAGTGGCAAAATTCACCAGTATTGAGTAGCGAACGGATGGAAGATTTTACGGTTCAATTCAATACATTTTTAGAAAGCAATGGAGCTTACATTGATTCTAAATATAAATGGCAGATAGGTAGTGTGGATTCAAAAAGTGAATTGGGAACGTTTTTAAATGAAAAACAAAAAATATCTAAATCCGAATTGGGTTTAGGATTTGTAACAGTGATTCCTAAATGTTTGGTTAATATATCCAAATGGATATCAAGCTTAGAAAAAACCAACTCAAAGGGTGTGAAGTATTTTCCTGAAATTTTGAAATCTAAAACAAAATTACCATTATGGATGCTGAAAATAAGTCCGAACGAATATGCTCAATTAGAAATTAAACCTTCTTTTGTACAAGATATGGAAGTTGAAATCCAAATGAGTCCTAAACAAATTGATGATCAAAAAGAAACAGAAATTTTAATCACATTAATAGAAGCAGGAATGCCTAAATCAATATTGTTATCAGAAACAATTAGTGATTGTGGTCGTGCGAATTCCAATAAGATTTCTGCCAAATAATATTTTGAATATCAGTTTGATTCGTAAAGTACATAATGAGTCGATCAACACCCAATGCAATTCCTGCAGAAGGTTTCATTTTTGTAAGGGCATTTAAAAAATCTTCATCAATAGGTGAGCTATGACCAGTTTGTTTTTTACGAAATAATCGATCGCGTTCAAAGCGCGCTCTTTGTTCAGTAGAGTCTGTGAGTTCATCAAATGCATTGGCAAGCTCTAAGCCGTTTGCATAGACTTCAAAGCGTTTTGCCCATTTAATGCCACCTGAGTCTGTGGATAGGTTAGAAAGTGCCGCTTGAGACTCAGGATATGAATGAATAATGACAGGAGTACTTTCTTTGGCAAGTTTAGGTTCTATTTCATTCATCATTATTAAGAAGAAATAATCATCCCAAATCAGATGGGAATCGTTTGTATAATTTCTTTTTTTGCAGATTTGAAAAAATTTCTTAGTTGTTTCTGAATTAGCGGGGAGCAATGTTGTTAAATCTATGTCTGAAAATTTCTGAAAACATTCTAAAATCGAATAGCGTGGCCATTTTGTATGAACTTTTTGTTTGAGTGCTTTTGAAATTGACTGAAATAATTTTTCACAATCGTCCATAATCGATTCGTATTGAGCATTGGCTCGATACCATTCAAGCATTGTAAATTCAGGTTCATGAGTTGTGCTCTTTGGTTCTGCCCGGTAGCATTTGCAAATTTGAAAAATCTTATCAAAGCCTTTTGCTAGGATTTTTTTCATCGCAAATTCAGGGCTAGTATGTAGAAAAGCTCGATGGGAGCATAAATCTACCCCTTGTTCATGCACTTCAATCGGTGTGATGTGAGGTTCCATGCCGGGAGAAAAAACCATGGCAGGAGTATCGGTTTCAATAAAGCCTTCATTCCAAAAATACTTTCGGATGGTTTCAATGATCGTAGCTCTAGTGATGAGTAAATGATTGTTTGATTCCATTTGTAGACTTTATTATTCTTTTTTTGATTGAAACGCAAACGGTATGCGCGCGGTAAATAGTCCAAAAGCAATGGAAGCAGCTGTTTGTGCGACACGAAAACTTAGTTCTATCCCCGCGGTCTCTTTTCCTAATGCAAATGATTGAATGCTGGTTAATGCCATCATACCCGGCAGCATGGCGATAATGCCAGGCACAGAGAAAACTTGTGAAGGAATTTTAAAACGTTTACCCAAAGTAAGGCTGATGATTCCAATTAGTAAAGAAGTGAGGAAAGGCGAAGCTACTGAGTATTTACTGATGTTTAATTTATGAAGTAGTAGCCATCCTAAAAGTCCAACTAAAGTAGACCAAATCAAAGATTTTTTCGGAACACGTAATATTACTCCAAAACAAGAAATCGAAATTCCAATGAATAAGAATTGCTTCCAAAAAGGTAATTTAATTTTTGTGGAAGCAACAAGTAGCCCTTCAATATCCAGTGATGCCGCAAGTTCAGAAAACAATAAATAAGCTAAACCCAGTGCAAGCAAAGTAAGTACCGCTTGCATAAGCTTCGAAGTACCTGAAACTAAGTTTTGATCAGCTAGTTCTGCGATTGCGTTGGTGAGGGCAAGTCCTGGTACTAAAATGACGATGCCTCCGATGGTAAATGCTTCAAAGGGTGCAGGCACAATGAATTGTGCTAGTGCTGCGAGTGAAAGTGTTACGATGCATCCTATGAAATCACGAAAAATGGAGCTTACTATTTTATCTTCTAAAAGGGGTCCATTGATCAGCCAAGTTAAGCTGCCAATTATGCCTGCAATGATTCCGTAAAGTAGGTTTGCATAAGATAAAAAACTCAAAGCGAAACCTGCTAAAAAGGCAGCAACACCTCGTTGTAAAACATTGAATGTATTTTTTGCAAATTGAGGTGAATGTAAAATTCGAGTAGCTTGTGAAGGTGTAATTTTTCTTGTTAAAACGTCATCTAAAATGGATTCTAACCAGCAAAGTTTTTCAAGGTGAGTTCCGCCTGATTTAATTCGACAAAGTTGAGAAGAAACAGAACCATCTGGATGAATTGCATTTACAAATACCCCAGTAGGAGTGGCAAAAATTTCAGTTTTATGTCCTAACGAATTTCCAATTTGAGAAAGTGCATCTTCGAGGCGCGAAGTTGGTCCGCCCGATGCAATGTAAGTTCGAGAAAATTCAGCCATAAATTTTGTAAGTTCTAAATTATGGTTCACTGGATGATGTGTTGGCATTATTGAATGGCCTCATTTAATTGTAAGAGTGATTCGATGGAGTGTACATCGGTATTTAAGTCTGGCACAAATAAAGATTGCGTAGATTTCAAATTGCTTAAAAATTGATATGCATTTTTTTCATGTTCAAGCCTAGGCGAAAGCATTTTATAGTTTTCAATTAATATATTTTTTTGAGTCTCATTGAGAGACGCGGGTAATTCAGCGATTAAATTTTGAATTTCAAACGCGGAATTTGAACTATGCGCTTGAATGCCTAACTTAGCAAATAAAGTGCGATTCACTATAAAACCCCAAAAGGGATAATTGTTGGCAGCTAAGTATTCAACAAATTCAGTTGTATCTTTTTTAGAGAGACGCTCCGGTGAAGTAATCATTAAGAACTGAACATCTGACTGGTGAAGCATTTTCAAAACTTGATTTAAATTTTCACTAAAATTAGCTCTTAATTCAAATAATCCCGCAGTAAATTCTAAAAGTTCTGCGATAAAGCCTTTTCCTGTTATTCTTTCAAGTACAGAAAGTGCAAGTTTTAATCCGGTAGCAAGTAGTTTTGAGCCCGGCTCAACAAACCATTTGATCACTCGATCGTCAAAAAATTGAGACAATTTTGATGGAGCTTGTAAAAAAGTTAATGTGTTCGCACTCGGTGGTGTATCTAAAATAATGAGGTCATATTGTTTTGAATTATATAGCTCATACAATCTTTCCATCGCTAAATATTCATTGGTGCCTGAAAATTCTTGAGCAAAAATCTTATAAATTGAAGTTTTCAGTATTTTCTGCGCAATGTGTTCGCGCCCCGCTGAAATGATTTTAATGAATGCTTCAAACGTTTTTTCTGAATCAGGCATGATAGCATGCAAGCTACCAGTTAGAGAAAAGTGATTAGATAACTTTGGTGTAAGATCTGTTGGTTCAGAAGAAAGTGTTTCTAGGCCTAACGAAGTGGCAAGACGTTTGGCAGGATCAATTGTAATGACGATTGCACGTTTGCCTAATTTTGCAGCCAGAATTCCTAATGTTGCACTCATTGTCGTTTTGCCAACACCACCGCTTCCGCAACAGACGATTACTCGATGATTTTGCAAAGCTTCTTTTAATGAAGATTTAGGCATTCAATTGCTCCGCAAGATTCATTACAATTTCACTTTCGTTGATCGCTGGAAATTCAGTAAGTTCTAACCACTGATTTTTCCAATTTAATTTGAGTTGTTCAATTTGACGTATTTGTTTTTGAACTTTGAAGTACTGATGTTTTAAAGATTTCCATAAAATTGTATTTTGTACGGGCGATGAAATTTCTGAGTTTTGTTCAAAATAAGATTTAGATTCAGCATTCATTCGAATGATACGATTGACCACAAGCATGGGTTCATTTTTTTGAATGAGTTTTGCCATTTCAGCTTTACACTCGATACTTTCTTGCAGCGGCATTTCTTCAGGTAGTGCAACGATAATATATTTTGTGCGAGTTGGATCTTGATACGATTTAATGATTTCTAAAGAATCATGATAAATGGGTCCACCAGGAAAGAGTTTTACAAAATTAAAAGGTGTATGAATCATCGTGAGAGCATATCCAGTAGAAGGCATGTCGATAACAACATGATCAAAGTCTTGAGAGTCGTGCCAGAGTTTTCCCATTAAAACCATTTCTTGAACGCCCGGTGCTGACTTTTCTAAATATTGAACAATACGGTTATGTAAAAGTAGATCTGCCAATTTTTTTAATGGAAGCTTCAATCGCACATACTCTTCAAAACAAGATGATGAGTTTAATGTAATTTCAAATAGTGATGGGAATACTTTCTCATTTGGTTTTGTTAACTTTTGTTCAATGGTCTCTATTTGTAATATATGACAAATGAGTACTCGTTTTTTTTGTGCGGCGAGATGTTGTGCAAGTGCTTTAGCAAATACCGTCTTACCCGTTCCACCCTTTCCTAATATAAAAATTTGTTTTTGCGTAATCGAATTGAGCATTTGCATGTTAATACTATAGGTCTTGTCATAACGTGCTTTCCAGTTCAAAATGTTGCAATGAAAACAAAAAATCTATTTCAATTGGCTTGCATACTCACTGTTGTAGTTTCTGCGTTCGGATGCGGTGGTCCTAAAGCATTTCAAAAGGGCGAATACGATGATCCGACCCGAGTGGAGTTGCTCGACGATAAATTCAACGAAGCCGACATGCAACAAATGGCAGATACAATGGTGAAAGCAATGGTTGCTTGTCCGTATGTTGCAAAAGCACCAAAACCTCCAGTTGTGATTGTAGAACAAGTTCAAAACCGTACGGAAGAACACATTGATATGGTTTCAATGACTGATATGATACGTACTGCTCTTATTAAAACTGGAAAAGTTCGGTTTGTGAATAAACCAGAACGTGGCACTTTAGACGAAGAATATAAATACAATGAGGGTGGAAATGTTTCAGGCCCAACACAGAAAAAACGAGGTAATCAAATTGGCGCGGACTACATCATGAGCGGAGCAATGGCTACCAATGTTCAAGAAGTTGGAAAAGATAAGTTCATTTATTATAAATTAACTATGAACATGACAAATATGGAAACTTCAACCATTGATTGTACTGAAGAAAAACAAGTTCGTAAGTATTTTGAGAAAAAGCGCATTAGCAATTAGTTGAGTGCCACTCAATGCAAAAAAGTGTTACCAATTCATCGCATTTTTTTGCACGACTGAAAATTAAATCAGCCATATCATTTGCCTTGCTTGCGACCATAATGGGATGTGGTGGAGGTTACGTTTCAAAAACTTCTGGTTTTCGATCTAACTTTTCATCGGGTGCATACATTGAAGCTGCCGAAAAGCTTGAAAAAGGTGCGCACACAGAAGGTAAAGATCAATTACTATATCTTCTGGATCGAGCAACAGCGCTATATTTAGGAGGTGCATATGAAGAGAGCATTAAAGATTTCTTAAAAGCCGATAAACTAGCAGAAATCAATGATTACACTTCTTTGTCTGCCGAAGCAGCTACACTGTTTACTACAGAGGAGCTGAAACACTATAAAGGTGAAGAGTTTGAATACGTTTTAATTTCGCAATACCTAGCGATGAATTATTTAATGTTAGGTAAATGGGAAGATGCTTTGGTTGAATGCCGTAGAGTGAATCATAAACTCTATAAACTCATAACAGACGGAAAGCGTAAATACGAACTCAATGCAATGGCTCGATATTTGGCTGCAATGATTTATGAGTCAAGGGGTAGTTATGATGATGCTTACATTGACTATAAAGCAGTGTACGATCAAATGCCTGATTTGCCTTACTTACGAAAAGATCTTTATCGATTGGCATTTTTAACTCGAAATTTTCAAGATACACAACGATGGGTTTCGGCCTTTCAACTTTCAACTTCTGAAATGAGTTCCATTGAATCATCGATTCAAAATCCAGAAGTTGTCTTAATAATTGAAAACGGAAAAGCTCCACATAAAATTCCTTCGCCTCAATGGCAAGCAATTCCTACGTTTGTTCCACGAGAAAATTTGATATCATATGTTTCAGTCGATTCAGAACGATCGTATTCAGCTTATGACGTAGAGAGAGCTGCCATTCGAAATTTGGATGAAAAATATGGTGGGCTGCTTGCAAAAAAAATTGCTGGAGTTGTAGCAAAAGAAGTTGTCGCTGATCAAATCTCAAAAAAAGTTGATCCCACAATTGGATTATTATTTAAGCTCGGAATGTACGCATCAGACACAGCCGATACTCGTTCATGGTCTACTCTTCCAAAAGACTTTCAGGTTTTGAGGTATCATCCCAGTGAAGTGAGCGGTGACTTAAAGCTTAAATTAGTCAAACGTGGTATTACAGGTGAGTCTTTAAATTCTGACATTGAAAAACTCATTCCGCTTAAAGTTGATCGACCTCGAGTGAAAATGTTTTTGCCGGTCCGCGTAGATCTATAGATCCACAACATTCCCAAGTTGTGATTACTGTCTAATGTAACTCTACCTCAGTCCTTTGGTTTGATTTCTATTCTCTGATTTTTGTTTTAACTTTGTCTAATCTGTACAATCATAATCTCATAATTGACATCGCTGAAAATCGAGGCTATTTTGTACAAATGAAACCGCAGTCTCTATTTAAGAACTTCGATTACAAAGCTAATAAGGCTTTTGGTGGTAATTTACTCAAGGGTAATCCACGTACAAAGCGCCCAGTTTCAACCAAAAAGCCAATGCACGTAGTGTTGCGTTCAAGTTTTGCAAAGGGAAGTTTTTCAATGCAACAAAGTAAGAACAAACAGCGCATTCAAGTTACACTCAAATCGCTTTCGAATCGATTTGGAGTTAAAGTGTACCGTTTTGCAAACAGTGGAAATCATTTGCATTTGTTAGTTATGCCAGTAAGTCGGCAAGCATATTTACACTTTATACGTGCTTTGAGTGGTATCATCGCGCGAATCGTATTAAACGCAGAACGTGGCTCAGCAAGTTTGATAGATCAGTTTTGGGATGCGCGCCCATTTACTAGAATAGTAGAATGGGGACGTGAGTTTTCTAAAGTTCGAGAGTATATTGAATTAAACGTACTTGAAGCAATCGGTTTTCGTTCAGCATATCGTGCAGGTACAAGTGTGATAAGTCGCTATTCAGGATAAAGTGATTAGTCACTATTCAGGATAAGTTGTTAGCGGAGATATTATAATGATCAAATCAGAAAAAAAACCATGGGCGTTTGGATTCATTGTAATATATTTTATTTCTCATTACGCATTAGATAATTTGGTTTGGAAAAATGTTTCTGAATATTACCTGTATACTTTTGAATTACTATTCGTATTCGCGACCATTTATTTACTGAAATCCAAAATCAATTGGATTGGCCCAGTCACACGTTTTGATGTAACCACGGCACCGCTTGCGGGATTGTTTGGCTTACTCGTTTTTAAAACTGCCACTTCTCTGGGAATACAAGTGCCTTTTGATTTCAAGTCACCAGAAATTATTTTTCAGCTTTTAGTGATAGCTCCCGTAGTAGAAGAACTCCTATTTCGTTTAGCACTTTGGAATTGTGTGGAAGCGTTTAGCAATAAACCTAAGACTCTTGTCACGATAACTACATTTTTATTCGCATTAGGTCATTTTACTGCTTACTTTTATGTTCCAGCAGAATTTAAAAGCTTTGTTATTTACCAAACCATCTATGCTACTTTTTTAAGTATTTGGGTTTCAATCGGCAAACTGAAAACACATAAAATGCAAACACCTGTACTAGTTCATTTTATGTTTAATTTAGGTTTTTATTTAGGAACGAAATTATAGTTTTAAGACCTAATTCAAAATGTCTTCAACTACTTTAATGCCTTTTCAATCGCAGCGATTACTTCTTCAGCGTCTGGCTTTGTTTTCGGACTAAAGCGTGCGATTACATCTCCGTTTTTATCAACTAAGAATTTTTCAAAATTCCATGAAATCTCACCAGTGAATTTAGTTTGCTCAGTTAAGTACTTATAAATTTCTTGTTTCTTTTTACCTTTCACTTTGTTTTTAGTGAACATTGGAAATGAAATTTGATATTTTAATTCACAAAATTTCTTAATCTCTTCATCTGAACCAGGTTCCTGCCATAAAAAATCGTTACTTGGAAATCCTAAAATTTCAAAACCCTTATCATGGTATTTTACATAAATTTTTTGTAAAGCTTCGTATTGAGGAGTAAGTCCACATTTTGAGGCAGTATTGACGACTATTGAAACTTTTCCTTTGTATTTTTCTAATGCAACGGGTTTTCCGTCGATTGAAGTTGCTGTAAATGAGTAAAAGTTTGAATTTGTGGCATCTGACATATGTATGAAGCTCCCTAAAAGTAAGAATAGTGTAGATATCATGTAAAAATCTTTATATATTTGTTAAAGAAAGAATGGAATTAATAAATGAAAAAATCTAAAAAAATCAGACCGTTTCTTTGGTATAATGGCGATGTGGCAAAAGTTGCCAAATTTTATAAATCAGTATTTAAAAACGCAAAAATTGAAATAACCGATGCAAATGAAGATGGATCAGCAAATTCAGTGCTCATTGACATTGAAGGACAAGAGTTAATGCTTTTTAATGGTGGACCCATGTTTAAATTTAACTCATCCGTTTCATTGTTTGTTTCATGTAAAGACCAAAAAGAAGTAGATCGCCTTTGGAATCAACTTTCAGCAGGTGGTGGTAAAAAAATTCAATGTGGCTGGCTGCAAGATAAGTATGGTTTATCTTGGCAAATCATACCTAAAGCATTTGAGGATATGATGAAAAGTGATGATCAAGTTAAAACAACTCGTGTGTTTCAGGCTATGATGAAAATGAAAAAATTAGATATTTCAAAATTACAAAAAGCATTTGATGGGAAATAGAGTAATATCAATATTTGAAAACGATCATTTTCTTGTGGTCGATAAGCCACCAGGATGGCTTACGATTCCTGCGCGCACTGTGACAGATCCTAGACCTTGTTTGCTTACTCAACTTTCTCAAGATCAAAAACTTTTTGTAGTTCACAGACTCGATGAAGAAGTGAGCGGTATAATTATGCTAGCTAAAAACGTGAACGCACACAGAACCGCCAATCTTTGGTTTGAAAACAGACAAGTTCGAAAAAAATATGAAGCGCTCACAGAAGGTGACTTTGAAGAAACAAGAAAGTTTCCTGTTCAATATAGTTGGGAAATTAAAATGCTCAGAGGAAAAAAACGTTCTTATGAATCTGATCGTGGAAAAGAAACAGAAACCAAAGCAACGTGCACAGGCAGAGTACAATGGGGTAAAAAACGATTTCTCGATTGGACATTAGAACCAAAAACAGGTCGCTCTCATCAATTGAGAGTGGCATTAAGTCAGCACGGATACCCTATTGCAGGAGATACATTGTATGGATCAAAAGCTGAATTTATTTCTGATGCGATTGCATTGCGGGCTGTAGAGTTAGTATTTACAGATTGTCCTGGGTATCAAGAGCTTGGATTGCCGATCGTTTTAAATGCTGAAAAAATTAAAACGTATTTTGAAATAAAGTGAGATCATGCGAATGAAAAATCATCGATTTATTTTCTCACAAAATTATGATGCCGACTTTTTTCAATGTGAACATGGCGGATTCATTTTTGTTTACTTAAAATCAGAGAAAATTAAATTCACTGAATTGGCTCAAGAATTAAAATCCAAATATGAATCAAAGTTAGGTAAAATTATTTGCATTAGCGGAGCGCTTAAAACTAAAAATGAATCTGAGCCGCTTGAACCAATCTGGTATGAATCAGTATGTCCCTTGATTTGCGTTGAAGAAGGTACAAAGATTTTATTAGAAGCCAATGATGTTCTAAACCCAGGTCTATTTCTTGATCAAAACCAAAATCGTAAGATTATGTTGCAACATATTCAGAAATTGCAAAAAAAGAAAACCCATTTAAAACTTCTCAACCTTTTTAGTTACACCGGTGTCTTTTCGGTTATTGCCAGAACAAAGAATGTTGAAACGTTAAGTGTTGATGTCAGTTCTAGATATTTAAATTGGGAAGAAAAAATTCAAAATCTGAATAGTCATTCGGGCGGATACAAAACCATCAAAGCAGATGCAAGAAACTTTTTAAAACAAGCTATTAAGCGAGGCGAAAAATATGACGTGATCATTATAGACCCGCCTAGTTTTTCTCGTTCCGATGGAAAAGTATTTAAAGTCGAAAAAGAGCTTCCCCAAATGACACCACTGGCACTAAATTGCCTGGCTATTCACGGGATGTGTTTAGTTAGCACAAACCTCTCAACTTGGAGTTTAAAAGACTTTAATGAGGAGATGAAAATAATAGCTCAAAATCATGGTTGTGAAATTCAGTCAGGTGATCTGCCGCTTGAGTTTAAAAATCAAAAATATCCCTTAAAATCCCTTTGGTTTCGTAAAAATACATAATAGTATTGTGGTGTCGAAAGCGAGGGATCATGCTTACCGAAACCAATGGCTCAAAAACGAGCAAAATGACGTCGTCTCAAGAATTCACCGAAATCGTACCCGGTGTAAAAATCACAACAAAATATGATGAAAATGTAAGACAAATTTTAACTCCAGAAGCTGCAAATTTTTTAGCAAAACTTCAGAGAGAGTTTAATCCGAATCGTGAAAAATTGCTTACCGCTAGAATCGAACGTCAGAAAAAGATCATTGAAGGTGAGCGTCCACAGTTTTTAGCTGAAACTAAATCTGTTCGTGAGTCTGAATGGAAAGTAGCTTCTGCTCCCAAAGATTTAAACGACAGAAGAGTTGAAATCACAGGACCTGTTGAACGTAAAATGATGATCAATGCGCTTAACTCAGGTGCAAAAGTATTTATGGCAGACTTTGAAGATGCAAATTCTCCCACATGGCAAAATGCAATCGAAGGCCAAATTAATTGCAAAGAGGCGATTCGAAAGACATTGCAATTTACTTCTCCAGACGGAAAACAATATTCACTGAAACCAACAACTGCAACTCTTGTGATTCGCCCACGTGGTTGGCACTTGTTAGAAAAACATATGCTAGTAGATGGAAAGCCAATGTCAGGCTCATTGTTTGATTTTGGATTGTATTTTTTCCACAATGCAGTTGAAGCAGTTCAGCGTGGAACGGGACCTTATTTTTATCTTCCCAAAATGGAAAGCCATTTAGAAGCAAGACTTTGGAACGATGTTTTTAAATTTGCTCAAAAAGAAGTGGGAGTTCCTCAAGGTACAATCAGAGCAACTGTTTTGATTGAAACAATTTTAGCAGCTTATGAAATGGAAGAAATTTTGTTTGAATTAAAAGAACATATGGCTGGATTAAATGCTGGCCGTTGGGATTATATTTTCTCTGCTATTAAAAAATTCAGAAACGAAAAGTCTGCAATCACTCCAGATCGTGCGCAGATCACAATGACTGTGCCGTTCATGAGACAATACACTGAGTTGCTGGTACGTACTTGTCACAAACGAGGAGCACACGCAATCGGCGGAATGGCAGCTTTTATTCCATCTAGAAAAGATGCAAAAGTAAATGAAATCGCAATGGCAAAGGTTCGCGAAGATAAAGAGCGAGAAGCCGCTGACGGATTTGATGGTACTTGGGTTGCTCATCCAGATTTAGTTGCGATCGCTCAAGAAAAGTTTGATGCAGTTCTTGGAACAAAACCAAATCAAAAAGATCGCTTGCGACCTGAAGTGCAAATGAACACAAAAGAAGTTGAAAATAATTTAATCAATTTCAATATTCCAAACGGCAAAGTAACCGAAAACGGTGTGCGTTTGAATATTAATGTTGCTCTTCAATACATTGAACGTTGGGTGGCAGGCCTTGGCGCTGTTGCAATTCATAATTTGATGGAAGATGCTGCAACCGCAGAAATTTCACGTGCGCAATTGTGGCAATGGGTTCACCATAAAGTTGCATTAGATACTTGTACTCTGGATGAAAAAACGTATGAACGTTTTTGCGCAGAAGAAGTTCAAAAATTAGCCGAAAATACAACAGTTGGAATGCAAAAGTATTCTACTGCAGTTCAAATTTTAAATTCGCTTGTAATGGGTGAGTGGAAACATGAGTTTCTCACCATTCCTGCGTATGAGTTTTTGTATTAGAAAGGTAAGGAGTAAATATAATTATGAAAAATAAGGGAGATCAAACAATGAGTGCTGAGTTTTCACCAAAGAAACAATCAAAAGAAATAGCAGCAGAATTAACTTCACATTGGCAACAAGATGCTCGTTGGAAAGGTATCAAACGCGATTATTCTGCAGATGACGTAATTAAGTTGCGTCCATCGATTAAAGTAGAACATTCGCTTGCTCGCAGAGGAGCAGAACGCCTTTGGGACATGATTAACAAAGATGATTATGTTGCCGCTTTAGGAACGCTCACAGGTGCACAAGCTGCTCAAATGGTTAAGGGCGGATTGAAAGCAATTTACATGTCAGGTTGGCAAGTGGCTGCTGATGCAAACTTATCTTCACAAACATATCCTGATCAAAGTTTGTATCCATCCAACTCAGTTCCTGCACTAGTTAAAAGATTAAATAATTCTCTTATGCGCGCAGATCAAATCGCTGCTGTCGAAGGTGATCGCAAAACCAATTGGTACATTCCAATTGTGGCAGACGCTGAAGCAGGCTTTGGTGGACCACTTCACGCATTTGAATTAATGAAAAGCATGATCGAAGCGGGTGCTTCTGGTGTTCACTTTGAAGATCAGTTGGCTTCTGAGAAAAAATGCGGACACTTGGGGGGCAAAGTTTTAGTTCCCGCTTCTCAATTCATTCGCACTTTAACAGCAGCACGTCTAGCAGCTGATGTGATGGACATTCCATCAGTAATTATTGCACGTACAGATGCTTTAGGAGCAACGTATTTAACATCTGATATTGATCCACTTGATCGTGAATTCATGACAGGTGAGCGTACTCCTGAAGGATATTACAAAATTAAATGTGGCATGCCGCTTACGATTGCAAGAGCACTAGCGTATGCTCCGTATGCTGATTTAATTTGGTTTGAAACTTCAAAACCAGATATGAAAGAAGCAAAACAATTTGCGGAAGCAATTCATAAACAATATCCAGGCAAATTGTTAGCTTACAATTGTTCCCCTTCTTTTAATTGGGAAAAGAACTTGAATGCAGCTGACATTGCAAAATTCAATCGTGAGTTAGGTGCAATGGGATATAAATTCCAATTCATCACACTTGCGGGCTGGCACTTAATCAATTATTACACATTTGATTTAGCTAGTTCTTTTGCAAAAGAAGGAATGCCTGCGTATGTAAGATTGCAACACGAAGAATTTGCTCGCGAAAAAGACGGTTACACAGCTACACGTCACCAACGTGAAGTGGGTACTGGATATTTCGACGAAGTATTGATGGCAATTACTTCAGGTAAAGCTTCTACAGCAGCATTGAAAGGCTCAACCGAAGCTGAACAGTTTCACTTATAATTAAACATTATAACGAAATTAATTAAATTGGGACTGGTGACTTTATGTTGCCAGTCCTTTTTTGTTTGTAAAAAATTACATGTACTCGTCACGTGACGAGTTTATTAATAATAATCGAATCAGCAACACCCACGACCAAATTTCAATGAACTGATTATCTTCCTTTTAAACGTTTTAAAAGATCTTCAAAGTCTTTTGGAATAGCTGCTTCATACGTTTTTCCATCCAAAACTAAACGAAAAGAATGCAAAGCGGGTCGTTTAAATAAAAGTTTTGCTTGAGATTTGCCGTACCGATGTTCGCCCAATAATGGATGACCAATCGAAGAAAAGTGGCGACGAATCTGATGTTTGCGTCCCGTTTCAAGTTCAATTTCTAAATAGGTAGCGTTTCCAAATCGTTCTAAAACTTTAAAGTGTGTAATGGCAGAAACTTTTTTTCCATCTTCTTCTTCGATATCAGAATTGATTACACCTTGGTTATCGGTAATGATTCCTAAACAAACGGCGCGATAAATGCGTCTCCATTTTCCTTGATCTAAACTTTCAGTTAATTTTTTAGCAGAAGTTGAATTTTTAGCACAAACCATCACACCAGATGTATTTAAATCTAATCTGTGTACAAGCCCTTTAAATTTATATTTAGATTCAAGCCATCCCACAACGGATTCGCGTGACTCTTTAGAATTTTGAGAATCAACTCCGGATGGTTTATTAATTATGACTATGTCTTTGTTTTCAAAAATTATTTCAATCATATAGCGTCTAATTTATATACACATGTATATCACATTTTAAGAAAAACTAATATAAAGCAATATAGAGACTTTAATGACGATAAAATTGGCATAAATTGAGCATTATAAAGACGATATATCAGAGAGAGGATTATATGAAATTTTTCAATCTAATAGTAACCGCTATATTCTCAGTTGCATTCATTCCACAAGTAAATGCTATTCAGTTAAATTTAATGTCACATTTTAAGCAATCTGCTAAAACGACAGCTTCTTGCACAGATTCAAAAGGTATGATTTACGTTTTAGGATCTAAAAAATATCGAAATACAAGTGGTCTTTGGAAAGACCAGGTTTATTTAACCAAGTACAATCCAACAACTGAACAATTTGAATTTGAAAAAACATTTCAATTATCTCAGTCAAATGGAAATAGTTTCGGATCAACGATTGAATGTAATTCAAATACAATATTGATAGGAGCAACAATATTAGAAGGCTGCCCAACTGGATTGTGTACTCTGAATGATATTGAATCAAATATTGGAATTTTAGAAATATCTTCTACCAATGGTGCAATTATGCACAATGTTTCAATAAATGTATCAAAGAATATAATACAACCTTATTTGACTTTACCACAATTTGCTCACATGAATGATCATGTAAAATATATATTCCAAATTGGCCAAGACTACTTGGTCGCCGGTGAAACAGGTACATATTATAATTTACAGGGTTATATTCAAGGACAACAAGGCTGGTATGTAGCAAGGGTAGATTTTGAAGGAAATATTAAATGGCAACAATATTTAACTGGCACATTGATTAATGCTCCATTTGTTGTGAACAATACGTTAAGCAAAGCAGTGTTAGATACAAAAAAATTAAATTTGAACATGGTTGGACAAGTTACAAATATAAATGGTGATGCGATTCGATTGGTTCAAATTGATGTTGCCTCAGGTAATATCAATATAGATCGAGCCTTCACAAGTAATAATAATGCATCAATTAATTACGGAATTCAAAATGTTTTAATGAATGCTCCTTACGGTGATTTAATTATGGCAGGAACAGCACTAAATAATTCAAATCAATTAATTGGCATTGGAGTAATGAGATTAGATTCAAATCTGAATGAGCGTTGGTCAATGATTTATGACTCATCCTTGAATTACATGTCCGATATTCCTCAAGCAACAGACGCTATTATTGATTCAAATAATGATGTTGTTTTGACAGGATATAAACAATCAACAAAACAATGTAATACATTTCAATGTACAGACGCATTTATTGGTAAAGTTAATTTCAATACAGGACAAAATATAGCTTCATTAATGATTAGTGGAAATACTTCAGGAAACGATTTTGGAATTTCAATTAAGCAAGATAAATTTGGAAAATATATATTAGCTGCAAATATGAAAGATAATTCATCATTTTATAACGATATGTCAGTACTGAGAATTTCAAGCGATCTAGGAACAGTACTTAATAAACAAACCTTTAATGGAATAGGTAATCGCAACGATTATATTGCAAATGCATTTTATAATCCAAATACAAATAATTATAATGTGGTTGGTATGGCTGCACAATATTCAATGTCGACTTCTGATTTAAATATACTTCAAATGAGTATTATAAATATAGTACAATTAAATGCAGGCTCAAACTTAGGGCTTTCAAATTAATTTACATATTGAAGAATGATTCCATGAGTATTGTACCAATGGATTGATTTAAGCAATATAGTTGAAGAATAATGAGCAATTATTATTAATATATTTGCAAGTTTGCTTTGTATGATGAATGGGTTTGAACTAATGGGAATTAAAATGAGCATTGCAACTAATGAAAACGGCATAATTAAAAATGTGGTTATAGGAACAGCAAAAAAATTGGTAAAAATGCTTGTGAAATTAATGCTGTCAAAAAGTAACCAAGTGGTTGGGATAGTGCCTAAACAGGCTCCAATGCTTGTTAAGATAGAATGAATTGCAAAATGCCAAATTTTATTATCTTTAGTGCAACGAATCGTTTTTAGAAATGTATCCATTGGTTTTAGAATTTTTATTTTTTCCATTAAAAGTATTCCAAACAAACATCCAAATGTGAGTTCGAAACTTGCTGATAAAATGAGCCATGGTGAAAATATAAGAAAAAATAAATAATGAATTAATAGTGAACGTGAAAAAACAGGAAGGATTCCAAGTGAATTTAAAATCAACGTGACCGTAATCATTAAGCTCGAACGTAATATGGGTGGTGATTGATCTGACCAAAAGAAAAATAACCAAGCACCGATGATAGGTAAATAATTTTGAGTAAATAAATACATTTGATTTAATTTCGATACACTCAAATGAAAACTTAAAAAATGTAAAATAAGTCTTAAAAAAATCGTGAAAGAAATGGCTACAATAAAACAGTTAAAGCCACTTGCTGCCAGTAAATGTGTTAATCCAGATTTATAAAATTCTTCTCGTGTATTTTGAGAAATATTTTGATCGCTTCCTAAAAAAATTCCCGAGACTAAACCAGTATTGTCTACTTTTGAACATTCGTTTTCAAAACGTTGCCGCCAATTTGTAAATAAATTAAAACGAACCAGTTGATGCTTATATTTAATATTGTGATTGAATTCATTTTTGTATTTAAAATTGGTTTTGCCTATTAAATAAAAGCCAACAGAAATCATAGTTAATAAAGTTAGAATAATAATTGGCTTTTCAAACTGAAGAAATAAATTGATTCGGTTTACAAACTTTTCCACGTAAACCAAATGTGCAAACTAAGTACCAAATTAGTTTATATAACCATCAATTGCAGTAAATAAAAATGATTGAAGACCTTGTCCATTGTTAGAACTACCCCAAAACCCCATTACGAGATTTCCACCTTGATCACGCGTAAAAACATAAATAGGTACATCTACACCCATTCTCATTAAACTATTACTATATATTGGAATGACATCAGAACTGGGATATACAGGTTGAACTCTAGAATAGCCATTGACCGGTTCGTTTATAGTATGAGTCATAATTTCACCATAATTTCCAAACATAAATGATTTGTCATACATATAAGTAGAATAGGTAGTATAATTCGAACTACTACTAGCTGGGTACGAAGTAGTCATATATTGAATGCTTGGTAAAGAAGTCATAACTTTTTCTCTTAAAAATCTTCCAAATATGATTAAACGACTGCGTTCTTTTTCAGTTGAATTTGAATAAAATGTATAAGTTGAATTTGGAGCTCCTGCATTATAAGAACTATGTGCCGTGCAAGATCCAGCTCCACATGAATTTAAATTAGCTTCAGGATCTATAAATTCTTTATAATTAGTATTTGTAGCTGCATATCGAATTTGAGGCAATGCGATCGCATTCGGCGTTCCAATAAAATCTGTTTTTGTATATTGAAATGATTGTTCTGTTATTACTGTCGCAGACGAAGAAGGGTTTGGTGTTGAATATTTTAACTCAAATGACCCTGTAAAATTTCGATTATCAGCAATACCGCAACTATTTTTTTGCCTAAATGGAGCTGTAAATGAGGGTGAGTTTGTTATACAATTTGCATTTGTTGTTGTTTTATATCCATTTAAAATATTTGAAAGCATTTTAATATGTTGGATGTTACTTGCATCAAGATATTTTACAAATGTCCAATCGCTTGTGTAAACACCACCTAATGTCTCTGTACTAGTTGTGAATTTATTCACTGTCCAATTACTGCTAACTTGAGTTTGTACGTTATTTACAGTGTTAGAACATGTATCATTAGTATAAGAACATAAAAAAGTTCCATTAAAATATTTTGATAAATCTAAATGAGCATACATTGGTTGAGTACTATATCGAAACCAATTTCCAAATGCTTCATTTGCAGCGCAATTTGCAAAAGGTATACAATTTACACCCGAATATATTGCATTATTGTTTCCACTAAAAGAATTTTGAAAGCCAATTGGAGGATGTAAATATTGTAATGTTGTAGAAGAAGATGTGGGTATCAATGATGCCATTAGAACTGCAAATGGTGATGCGTTTCCGTAATTAAGTGTAGTGACTGTGGGGTTGCCTTGAATGCGAACGATTTGATTGGTTGAATCAAGCATCGGCATCCAACGACTCCAATTAAATTTGTTGTCAAATGATCCTGTGGCTGTTGAACCAGAGGCTTTTCCTACAATATAAAATACTGAATTATGATAAGGTCCAGGTATGTCTGTAGCATTTCCATATTCAGAAACTCTAACTGTTAAAATAATAACAGCTTGGTTTGAACTCGAACTAGGTGTTGCATTATATTTATAATACGCAACCATTGGCTCACCCTGAATGTGAATACCATTAGATAAAGTAAGCCCAGATCCAATTAAGGAAGAGTCAGCATGAATTGAATCTGCAAAAGTTTTAGTATATGCCCATTCAACAGGTGGAATTGTTGAAGTATTTGCATTTTTTGATGAAATCCAAGGTCTTCCTAGAGAAATCCAATTTGTCCAATTTCCACCGCTTCCTGATGTCATGTAGATATTACCATCTGAGGCACGTATAAATACTCTTAATCGAGAAGGTTTTTTAATTCCGTTAGCAACTGATGGAGAAGTATTTTCAGATAACTGTGAATCATCTTCAACAACTTTTGGAGTTGAAACTGCGGTAACTCCAATTGGTAATGTACCAATGGTACTTACTTGTGAAGGAAACTTTGGAGAAAAAGAACGATAATTGATTCCTCCGCCTGATGATCGATAAAACGCAGTTACTACACATGGATCACTAATGTCGGTACAATCTCTTGTGGTAACTGTACCTAATGTTGCAGAATCAATTCCAAATGCAGATGACTCCACGGCAGATACAGGATTAAATCCAAGATTAGTGTTGATAGAAACTAAGTCACTAGCCGATGCAGTGTTAATAACAGTATTTGAACCAGGTCTAGTAATTTGAAGTGGACCAAATGTATAGCGGTAATATCCTACGTTTGAAAATAGTCCGGGTTTTTGCTGTCGGTTACCTTTACCCATACCTACATTTAGTTTCAAGTTATTTGTTACCGCAGAATTATCAGTTACGGTAAGATTTGAATTTGCTGCAGGACCATTTAATGAGACATTTAAAATTTTTGATAATCCATTAGTGCTGCCATTTAGTGAAGTGTAGTACGCCGTATTGTTAGTATTATTAACATCTGATTTACAAGCATATTGTGCAGTCAAACAACTACTAGATGGTGTTGTTGAAACAAGTTGATTTAAAGTATTATAAGATAATTCATTTGAGTAGTTTTCAACGCAATCACAAAATTTAATTTGATTATTATTTGCACTAGAAATTGCAGTATTGGGTTTTAAAACATATGTGAGAGAAAAATTTCCAGGAAATGTTGCTGAAGAATATTTAAATGGTAGATTACTATCCGAGTAATCATCAGTTATTGAATCATCGCGAAACATTGCAGTAAATTGAGAGTTATCAGTAGATAAATCCCAACGAATGTAACCGGAATCAGTTATTACATTTGGAGGTGGAGTACTAAAATCTTGTGGGTAATTATGAGATCCACCATACCAACCCCAAAAACAATCAATTGGTTTAAATCCAGCTCCATTCGGACAATACCGATTCGTAGCTGAAAATCCTGTAAACAAATATGGTGTAATATCTGTGGGATCTGACCCTGGTGTACTTGATCCACCTGAAGTTGTTGTGGTTGAACTTTGACAAGAACAAGTTCCAAAATTGGGAATCTGACCTGCGCCACAAGAAAGACCTGTGCAACCAGCTCCTCCTGTCGTACCTGCATTTGCGTGCACACAAAGTGCAAGTGTGTTTAAGTCATGTGAATTGGTTGAAACTAAACATCCCAAACAAAGCTGATAATCTCTAGAATTGCCTGAAAATAATGAACAATATTGATTTACTGAACTAGATGATGAACTTTCAGCAGATGAAGATGAAACGACTGCGCCACCAATTGGCTTTGGTTTATCTTCAAAACATCCTGGTAAGATGATCAAGGATAAAATAGAAATTAAAAATATAAAAAATTTAAATTGCACTACTTATTCCCCCACCATTTGTACGTGCTGCTCAAGTCTAAAATACAAATGTATACAAAGACTTATCGGAGTATTTCATGTTGTGCTCTACTCTATATTATAGCGAAACTAGAAAATTTTACCTAGTTAAAAAACAAGTGATGAAAACCTAACTATTTTAAGAATTTAGGCGTTTTTTGGCATAATCAGTGAAACAATTGATACTTTTTTCGGTGAATGATCGCTGAAAGTAAGGGTAATAAACCGATGGTATATTCATTAAATTCAATCGCTTTAGTGGGACTCCAACCGCAAATAGTAACCTGTGAGGTTGATTTAACATATCAAATTCCACAAATTGTTATTGTAGGACTTGCAAGTCAGCTCACTCTAGAGAGTAAAGAACGCATTAAATCTGCAGTACAAAACTCTGGCTTTGATTGGCCTGCAAGAAAAGTAACGATCAACATGTTGCCTGCAGCTTTGCCAAAATTTGGAACTCATTTTGAATTGAGTATGGTTTTAAGTGTACTCGCTTGCCAATCGTCACTCATTACTAAATTGAGAAATATTTTTGTATTTGGTGAATGCTCTTTGTCTGGAGAGATTCGTCCTTGTGGTTGGTTATCAAGATGTGTACCATTTTTAGAAAATCATAATGCAAAAGTAATAATTGCACATGATGAAGATATCGAATCAATTAATTTAATAAATCCAAATCTAAAAAATAAAATTGAATTGATTCCTGCTCAAAATATTAGACAAGCTTGGCAAGAGTTGGTGAATTTATCACTGAAATTAAATGCAGAAGATTTAAATGCAAAATATTTAGTGGTGAAAAAAGAAAATTTCTTCAAATTTGATTTATTAAGAAAAGTAAAAGATGAAAAGCTAGGTGTATGTGCGGCACTTATGGCAATTGCAGCTCGTAAATCTGTTCTTTTTGCTGGTCCACATGGAACCGGCAAAAGTATGTTAATTCAATCTATATTAGAATGCCAAAAAGTGCTTAAAAATGACGCAAAAATTGAATTAAATTCACTTTATACAATGATGGGAATGACATCTGCTTCAAACATAGTACCCGTTGTAAACATTCAGCCAAACATAACTCGTGCAGGCTTAGAGGGTTCTATATTGTCTAATGGGCAAATCATAGCAGGAGAATTAACTCGAGCACATTTAGGAACACTTGTTGCTGATGAATTTTTAGAATTTAGACAAGATGTAATTGAAGCGTTCAGAGTACCGATTGAAGAAAAAAAGGTTTTGATTCAAAGAGCAAAATTTAAAACAGAATTACCTGCAGATTTTCAGCTTCTGGCGAGCACAAATTTGTGTAAATGTGGAAAAATGGGCGTGAGAGGTAATTACTGTAAATGTTCCAAATCAAAACGAAATGAATATTTACAAAAATGTTCAGGACCAATTCTTGACCGTTTTGACATGACGTTAATGATCGGATCAAACACAGATTCAATGATTACAGAAAGTCTCAATAAATTAGTGCAAGATATTTTAAATCAAGAATTATGGCAAAGTAGAATTTCCAAAATGTGGGAACAAGAAAATGTATTTCCAGAAAGTATGAATGAATTTGATATGAATCAAAATAAATCAAAAAGATACCATCAAAAATGTAGTGAATTGGCTAATGTAATTGCTCGATTCGTTGGTCACAAAGTTGCAAAACTTCACTTTGAGTTGGCATTATTATTAAAACAGGAAATTTTTACCCGCTACCAAAGCGACGAAACCAATTATATGGAGCATATGCTTAAACTTAAAAAACATAGTGATATCAATGTTATAAATTAACTTGAGTTTTTTAATCAGATTTCCGATATAATGTAGTGTGAGAGGGAGAATTGTGGCACGTAAATCACCTATATTCGAAAGAATTACATTTCTAGAAACAATCAATTTGATTGTTGTGTGTGCCATTATTTTTTCATCATGTGGTACTTCAAAACGGATTGGCGCTGATAAAATATATTCAAAAGAATGTGTTTTAGCTTCTGATCAAGCAAATTCATTGCAAGGTGAGTGGCAAACTCCACCGATTAAGATCTCATTTCATTCTGGTGAGTTTTCATCAACTGATAAATCAGATATTCAAGCTGCCGCTGATGTTTGGAATAGTTTTTTTACTGCATCAAAAGATTTAACAATATTAGAAGTTGGTTCTGATTCTTCATTAAATCAAGCGACACCCAATTGCTCTGCTGGTGCTGGAGCTGATGGAACGGTTTTATATAAAGTAGCATCGGGATGGTCACATGGGGGCTCAGCCGTTGCAGTTACATTATTTTGTACTGTAAATACTGGCGGAAAAGTTCCTCGGATGACAAATGCTATTATGAAATTTAACTATCAAAACTATTGGGGTGGTTCGACCGGAAAAGTGCCTGACATGCAAAGTATTGCAGTTCATGAGTTAGGACATCTTATCGGCCTTGACCACTCTTGCGGAGCTTTAAGAAGTGGGCTTCCGAATGTAGCGTGTCCTGATGCAAACTCAGGTAATTCATTGGTTGCGACAGTTATGTTTCCCACTGTATTCTTTAATGACTCGGGTGAAGGTGAAGTAAAAGTCGATCTTCAACAAAATGATCAAGAACGTGCGAATTGTTTGTATAAATAATTTATTTAAAAAACTTTTTCTTTTTTAATAATTCTACTGCCGGTTCGTTTGCGTATACATTCGGAATGAAATTAACGTAATGAGAAAGTTTTCCAATTAACGCATTTTGAGATGTTACAAGTAAACTTGGTTTACCGTATTTGTCTAATACTTTGAGTGATTCACTTTGTTCAAAAACATTTTGACCCGATTTTCTTGTCATAAGTGAGTGTGCGTCTTTAGTAAAAATAACTTCTTTTGAAGGAATGTCTGCAATGACCCATTCGTTGCCTTTTCCAAACTTTTTAAATAGAGAATGTATTTCGTCAATGCGAGATTGCAATGCTTTTACAGCTTTTGGTTTGTCAGCAATTTCACCATCAGATCCCACTTCTAGAATTCTATGTTCAACTTCTGGAAATCGTAAGGTACGAGGTGGAATTCGGTAAATTAGCATTTTCATTTTTTCATTTAAGATTGGATCTTCTACTGCTTTGGCCCAATACAAATCTTGAACTTTGCTCATAAAGTACACATCGTTGAAACCAAAGAAACGCTCAGGATTTTTGACAACTAAATCAAAAAGTCTTTCATATGAATAAATATGTTTTTGTTCTAATAAATACTGCGCGATGTGCGCAGCCAATACGTCATACTTTGCAGAACTTGAGTTTCGAACTACTTGTGAATACCAAGCAAAGCGTGCAATTAAAAAATCTTCTACAGCGTGAAGTGCATTTTCTTTAACCGCAAGTACTTCTTTGGTTTTGCCACGCACTTTTGTTTTAAATGTGGTCAAGTGGTACATGATATAGTCACGATCAATGTGACCATATTTGATTCCTGTATGGTGGGCATCTCTTAAAAGATAATCCATGCGATCCGCATCGATGTCCGAATGTAAGATTTGATTTGCTAAAATACTATCCGAGTCGCCTTTAATGAATTTAGATATTTCTTTCGGATCAATTCCACCTTTTTTTAAAATTCGAGTAATTCCATCTTCGAAGTCTGTATTTTTAATAATAAACGAACCAAGATGTTCATGATTGTTCGGTAGTTGCTTGCCCGGAAGTTTTCCTGCTTTTTGTAACTTTTCACCATGACGTATGTAGGCCCCTTCAATCGAATGTGAAAACGGAAATGTTCCAATATCATGTAAAAGGGCTGCGATGCGTATGCTTTTATGAAATACAGAAGCTGGGTCTTGTGCTTTTAAATTAAAAAGTCTGTCGTCAGAAACGTTTTTCCCGATAGAGCGCACCATTTGGTCAGCAGAATGAAGTACTCCCAATGCGTGAGCAAATCTTGTGTGTTCAGCTCCATCAAAAATGTAATTTGCAAATCCTAGTTGTTTAATCCAACGAAGTCTTTGGTAAAAAGGTGAGTTGATGATTTCTTGTTCGGTCTGAGTTAACTTAATAAATCCATAAAGTGAATCGTATACTTGTCCGAATGGTTTTATCATCTCGTTCCTTCTTAATTAAGTGGGTATTCCTGCGCGATTTAACTCTACAAAAGTTTTAATTAATTCATCTTGTGACATTACAGGAGAAGTTTTTTCAGAATATTTTCTGACTGCAAACGTATTAGCTTCCACTTCGCGAGTGCCCGCAACAAGCATGAATGGAACTTTCTGCATTTGTATTTCACGAGTTTTGAGTGAAATAGACTCGTTACGAATATCCGCCTCTGCTCGAATGCCTGCAGCTTTTAATTTAGCTACAAACTCTTCACAATATTTTGCATGTTCCGTTGCAATTGATGAAACTACACATTGAACAGGAGCAAGCCAAAATGGAAATGCTCCGGCATAGTGTTCTACAATTACGCCCATGAACCGTTCGATAGAACCAAGTACTGCTCTGTGGATGACTACTGGAGTATGTGCTGAATTGTCTGCTCCAGTGTAAGTAACTTCAAAGCGTTTTGCTAAATTCCAATCAAGTTGGATGGTGCCTAATTGCCAAGGACGTTTCAAAGCATCTTTTACAATGAAATCAATTTTTGGTCCGTAGAACGCGCCATCGCCTTTATTAATTCGATAGTTCATTCCTTTTGATTTTAATGCTTCTTCTAATCCTTTTTCAGCTTGATCCCAAAGTTCTTCAGAGCCAACGCGTTTTTCAGGACGAGTTGAAAGCAATACTTCTACGTCACTAAAATTAAATAGAACATAAATTCTTTGAATCATGTCTATGAGTGAAGTGATCTCACTTTGAATTTGGTCAGGTGTGCAGTAAATGTGAGCGTCGTCCTGACAAAATGTGCGTACACGAGTTAATCCAGAGAGTGCTCCAGATTTTTCAAATCGATGAAGTCTTCCGAAGTCCGCAAGTCGTAAAGGCAACTCTCTGTATGATCGTTTTTTAAATCCAAATACAAAAGTTGAAGCAGGACAGTTCATTGGTTTAACTGCAAATTCACGCTCTTCTACTTCTGTAAAATACATATTTTCTTTATAGTTTTCGTAGTGACCAGATTTATGCCACAAAGAAACATCCAATACTTGAGGAGTGATGATCTCTTCGTAATTGTAGATTTTATAAATATCTCGCATGTATTGAGTGAGGCGATTATATATAATAGTCCCTTTGGGATGAAAAAACGGAGCTCCCGGCGCAACCGGATCAAAACTAAAAAGATCTAATTCTTTTCCTAGTTTTCTATGGTCTCGTTTTTTTGCTTCTTCTAGCATGAATAAATAATCATCTAGTTGCTTTTGGCTTTTGAATGCAGTTCCGTAAATACGTTGAAGCTGTTTGTTTTTTTGATCGCCTCTCCAAAACGCGCCAGAGATTGACATCAATTTAAAAGCTTTGATTAAGCCTGTAGACTTAATATGTGGACCACGGCAAAGGTCAATGAACTCGCCTTCTTTATAAGTTGTGTAAGTTGCATTTCCAAAGTCGCGAATGATTTCAGTTTTAAAATCTTGATTTAAGTCCTTGAACATTTGTGTGGCTTTTTCAGCGGGCCACTCTTCGCGAATAAATGGGTTGTTTTCAGCAATGATTTTTTTCATCTCTGCTTCAATTTTTGGAAAATCTTCTACAGTAATTTGTGTTTCAAGTTCGATGTCGTAATAAAAACCATCATCAATGGTTGGACCAATTCCAAACTTTGACTTTGGATAAAGGCGCTTTACTGCATGAGCCAAAACGTGAGCAGTGGAGTGCCTAAGCCTGTCTAAATCGTTTGTAATTTCCCGTTCTTCAAGGCCCTCTGTTTTTGGGGCTTCTGTTTTTTGTTGCGACATAAATTTAACTTTAATGCATTTTGTGCTTAAATAAAAGCAGATGACTGATCAGAATGAACACTTTTCTGCTAGACCTGCATCAGAAGATGACGTGGAGCAGATTTTAAAAATTGAAAATGTATCTTATCCGCTACCGTGGAAAAAAGAGGCGTTTCTTGAGGAGCTCAAAAAACCATTTTCGCATGTAATTGTATTTACGGATGATGAAACAGACTCTGTAATTGCGGGTTATACAGTGTTTTGGATCATGTTTGAAGAATGCACAATTCACAATATAACGGTGAATTTGGACTATAGAGGCCTACAATTTGGCTTAAAACTCATTGAAATTGCAAAAAAAGAAGCGCTGCGCAGTAATTGCAAGAAAATAGTGCTTGAGGTTAGAAAAGGAAATGACGCAGCGATTAAACTATATCAAAAATCAGGGTTTTTTATCGATCACATCAAAAAAGGGTTTTATGAAAATGGCGAAGATGCTTATTTTATGACCCTATTTATAGACCAAAAAAACGAATTCTAAATTCACCATTTTTGACCGTTGACTAAATGCGGTAATTTTAAGTAATGTCATTGAAATTAAAAAGGAAATTTCTATGGAACGTTTTTTTAGTGTAAAGGTCCAAGTTGAATTTTCAGCCGCTCATCACATCAATGGTTATGATGGTGAGTGCTCACGTCCACACGGACATAATTTTAAAGTCGAAGTTGAAGCAAGAACAAAAAAATTAAGCAACATCGGCATCGCATTCGATTTTAAAGATTTAAAAAAATTAACAAAACAATTAGTAGATCGATTTGATCATCAAGATTTAAATACAGTAGAGCCATTTACAAAAATGAATCCTACAGCTGAAACATTGTCTCAGTACTTTTTTGAAGAATTAGAATCGAAGGCTTCTCGAATTCCAGAACTTGTAAATATTCAATTACGTAAAGTTACAGTTTGGGAAAACGACAGATCGGCTGCGAGCTACGGAGTAGAGTAAATGAAAACTGCCGTTTTACTTTTATCTAGCGGACTAGATTCTGCAGCAAATCTTGCGCTCGCTTCTCGAAATGAAATCGATATTAAGCTTACGTTAACAATCGATTATGGCCAACGAGGGGCTCAAAAAGAGTTAGAGCAAGCACGTAAGCTTTCTTCTTTTTACGGAATTGAACACGTTGAATTTAATTTAAGCAATTTTTCAGAATTAGTGGATGCAAAAAGCGCACTCTTCAAAGGACAAGACACTAAGCTTCCTTCTCCACTTGATTTAGATTCTGCAACAGAAACAAAAGAGTCGGCAAAAGCAGTTTGGGTTCCCAATCGAAATGCAGTGATGTTATCTTTGGCAGCAAGTCTTGCTGAAAGTAGAGGAATTCATGCAGTTTGTGTTGGATTTAATGCTGAAGAAGCTCAGACGTTTCCGGACAACACAATAGATTATATGAAGGCAATGTCCAATTCGTTTAAATATTCTACCGCAAATCAAGTAGAAGTTGTGAGTGCTACGGCCGAATTCACAAAAGAGCAAATTGTAGAAAGATTATCGCATATAAAATTTCCATTTGATTTAATTTGGAGTTGTTATCGTGCGCCTAGTTCATCCTTAGCAGCGCATTGTGGTGATTGTGAGTCATGTTTACGATTAGAGCGCGCTGTACGTAGAGGATTGCCTGAACCGCAGTCTGTAGATGTAATAAAAATGTTATTTAAAAGGTAAGAAATGTTACAAAATATTCAATTTGAATTTATAAAACAAGAAATCAATTATGATGGAACGCAACTTCGTCCACACTTTGTTTTAGAAAATACAAAAAAATACGGATCAAGCATAATTGCATTTATAGGTTCTTGCGATGTGAAAACTTCAGAGCTAGTTGATTGGGAAGATCGCTTGAATTCAGATTTTATCAAATCAAAAAAAATGCTCCATTTTATAGCAGAATTTTATGGCAGTAACTTAGAATCAACAGTGCTCTATCAGAGATTGTTCATGCAACATGCTCAACAAATTTTATCAAAACACAAAGCTTTTTCTGAAATTATCCGAAATGGTGATGATTTAATGGTGGGCAATGCAAAACTTTCTGTTTCAATTGCGACAGCTTCAGCTGTATCAACGTTAATCCATTGGGGAATCAATATTGATCCAACCGGCGCACCCGTGAAAGCAATTGGGTTAAATGCACTTGATTGGAATGTGGAACAAATTAGAAACTTTGCAAATGATTTAATAAAAGCATTTCAAGATGAAGTAAACGATATTGAAATGGCATGCGTAAAAGTAAGACCGGTTTAATTAAATTTTATGAAAAATATTTTAGAAAATGCACCAGAGCTTGATTGGACACCGATAATTCCTGATAATATTGAGAGTTTAACTCCATATCCACCTGGAAAACCGATTGAAGAAGCTAAACGTGAATTCGGTTTAGAAAATGTTGTAAAGCTCGCAAGTAATGAAAATCCTCTTGGTCCTTCACCAAAAGCATTAAAAATAATTGAATCAAAAATGAAAGATCTTCATTTGTACCCAGATGGTTCACATTATGAATTGAAATCTGCAATCGCCAAAAAATATGGAGTTACAAACCAAGAAATTAGTATCGGTTGTGGTTCAAATGAAATGATTGATTTATTGATCAGGGTTTATTGCGCAGAAGAAAGTAATATTGTTGTTCAAGAAAAATCATTTGTTGCCTACAAATTATGCGCGCAACTTCGTGGATGTCATGTCATTGAAGCTAAAGCTGATTCAGATTTCAATGTAAGTTCTCATAAGATTTTAAAAGTGATTAATCCATTAACTAGAATCGTATTTCTTGCGAATCCCAATAATCCAACCGGCACCTATATTGAACGTGATGAGTTACATTTCTTGGCTCAAGAATTAGATAAACAAAAAGTTCTGTTGGTTTTAGATTATGCATACTGGGAATATGTAACCAATAAAAATATTCCTTCACCACAAGAAATGCTTGCAGAACACGCGAATGTTGTCATTCTACAAACTTTTTCAAAAGTGTATGGCTTAGCAGGTTTACGCGTAGGATATATGGTTGCACGAAATGAGATCACAAAAAACATTGAAAAAAGCCGTCAACCGTTCAATGTTTCATCGCTAGCATTAGATGCTGCGGTTGCAGCTTTGAATGATTCTGAATTTGTGCAAAAGTCTGTTGATGAAAATATTAAGTCAGTAAGTGGATTAAAAAATGCACTTAAGAAATTCAATGTCGAAGTTTATCCGAAAACTGAAAATGAAGACGAATTACCTCAAACTAATTTTTTATTAGTAGATTTCAAAAAACCTTCAAAAGATTTGTACCCCGAGTTTTTAAAACGAGGAGTAATTATACGCCCAGTTGCTAATTATGGATTGCCAACGTTTTTTAGAATCTCAGCAGGTTTGCCTGGTGAAAATGCTAAATTATTACAGGCTATGAGTGAAGTATTAGGAGAAAAAAATGGCTAAACGATTGATTGTAGCGATTGATGGCCCTGCGGGTAGTGGTAAATCTACTGTAACCCATATGTTAGCAAAAAAATTAGGATATACGCATATTGATACAGGCGCATTGTATCGAGCAATTGCATACAAAGCATTCGATTGTGGTATCGGAATTGAAGAAGGCGCAAAATTAGGAGAATTAGCCCAACAAACCAGACTCCAATTCAAAGAAGGAAATCAAATTCATTGTGACGGTAAAAACGTTGCAAAATTAATTCGCACTCCCGAAATTAGCATGGCGGCTAGTAAAATTTCAGCTCATCCCGAAGTGCGTACAGCTTTATTAGGGTTACAGCGTGAGATGGGTAAGTCAGGTGGGGTTGTTTTAGAAGGTCGTGATATTGGCACTGTTGTTTTTCCGAATGCAGAAGTTAAGTTTTTCTTAACCGCTTCTGTTGATTCACGCGCACGACGACGTATGATTGAGCTTGAGGATAAGGGTACTTATTTAGATTTTGAAGAAGTTAAAAAGCAAGTGGTTGAGCGCGATAAGGGAGATACCGAACGTAAAGTGGCTCCCTTGAAAAAGGCTAGTGACGCGATCGAAATTGATACAACTCATATGAATGTTGAGCAAGTTGTAGAAACGCTTGAAAAAATTGTGAAAGAAAAAGAAAATAAATAATCATGTCTCGTAGAATTCCTGGACTTCAACATTTAAGAAAAACACGTAACAAGAAATTGAAGATGTTGATTGTACGTCCTGATAAAATTGGTGATGTAGTTTTATCTACGCCTGTTCTCGAGGCATTAAAGCAATCTTATCCTGAATCTGAAATTCATTTTTTAGTGAGAGATCTTACTGTTCCAGTTGTTCGTCATAATGCTCACATTTCAAGAGTGATTACGTATCGCCCAACTTCAGTACATAAAGGGATCATGGGCTTTTTTAGATTATGGCGTGCGATTAAAAGAGAAAAATATGATGTGGTTTTAGTTTTGCAAGTTCAAGCCAAGCCTTCTTGGGCGGTCTTTTTTGCAGGAATCCCATTTAGAATTGGTCCTTATTCAAAATGGTATTCATTTTTAATTTTTAATAAAGGTAAACGTCAAAAAAGATCTACAGTTGGAATGCATGAAACCGATTATAATTTAATGTTATTAAGAAAACTTGGAATTCGAGTTGCTTCTCGTTCATTTGAAACACACATAACTCCTGATGCTGATTCTAAAGAACGAATGCGTTCGTATGTTCGCAAAACGTTTCAGTTTTCTGAACAAGAAGATATCGCACCGTTCGTAGTCGTACATCCAGGAATGGGAGGATCCGCATTAAATTGGCCAGAAGGATATTACATCGATTTAGTGAAGCGACTTTTACTTCAAAAAATGCCAGTTATGATTACTGGTTCTGAAACAGAGAAACAATTAGTTGATCGAGTGATTGAGCATTCAGCCCAAGGATTAACTGGGGAGATTAAATTATCTAAATATATTGGAGAAAATTCTGATCTAGGTTTATCAGATTTTATCGGGCTCCTTTCGTTATCCAAAGTGGTAGTTGCCCCTTCGACTGGACCATTACATATTGCTGTAGCACTTGGTAAACGCACCGTTTCATTTTATCCACCAATTAAAGTACAAAGTGCAATCCGTTGGGGACCTTATAGTTCTCATGAAGATAATCATAAAGTTCTTGTGCCAGATGCATTATGTGGGCAAGATTATAAATGTGCGGGTTCAAAATGTTTTTTTTATTTCTGCATGGAAAGAATGTCTGTTGAAGACGCTTTTTCGGCAGTAAAAGATCACTTAGAAAGTAAAGAATCATGAATGAAATAGTACCTTCTCAAATAAAAAAAATTACAGATCAGTTTGCAAAAAAAACAATTGTCGTTTTTGGAGATGTTGGAATTGATAAATATACAATGGGCAAAGTGACTCGAATTTCACCAGAAGCGCCCATTCCGATCGTTGAAGTAATTAAAACAGAATTAAAATTAGGGCTTGCATCAAATGTTGCTGATAATTTAACAACTTTGGGAGCAGAAGTTCTAACTGTTGGAATGATCGGCGATGATAACGAAGCTGAAGATTTCAAAATTTTAATGAAACGTAAAAAAATGAATTCTTCTTATTTAGTGGTCGACCGTAAAAGAAAAACTACTTTGAAAGAACGAGTCGTAGCTGAAAATCAGCAAGTGGTACGTATCGATCATGAAACAAAAAATAAACCAAACTCAAAAACATTAAAAGAAGTTTGGAATAAATTACAAAAAGCAGTTAAAAAAGCCGATGCAATCATCATCGAAGATTATGCAAAGGGTTTGGTTGATGTTTCTATTTGCCGGCAATTGGTGGCATTAGCTGAAAAAAAGAAAATCCCTGTATTTGTTGATCCCAATGCAAATTCAAATGTTCAGCTTTACTATGGCACATCGGTATTAACTCCAAATATTAACGAAGTAGAACATTTAAGTGGTATTAAAATTGTTGATCGTGAATCACTTTATTTGGCTGGGTATAAATTTTTAGAAGAAACAAATTCTCAAATTGTTATCATTACTCGCGGAAAAGATGGAATGGCAATCTTTGCCAGAGGTGAAACAGAACCAGTTCTCATTCCGACCTTTGCTCGAGAAGTATTTGATGTGTCAGGTGCAGGAGACACTACCATTGCAACGTTAGCACTTTGTTTAGTGTCAGGTGCTTCTGTAATTGAGTCGGCATTAATTGCAAATTATGCCGCAGGAGTAGTGGTTGGTAAAAGAGGTACTGCTACGGTAACAGTGCAAGAAATTAAAGATTATATTTCATTCGTGAAGTCTCAAAATGAAAAGCAAAAGAAGAAAACAAACATTTCCAACTAAAGCAAAATTATTATTTGCAATTTTTTCTCAATCAGCAGAATTATTGGAACAAGCTGAAAATTTAATTCAGAATAAATATGGAAACATCATAGCCCATTCAGATGTATTTGAATTTAGTTCTACAGATTATTACAAAGAGGAAATGGGATTAAAGTTACTCAAAAAATTCTTATTCGTTGATTCAAAAATTGAGCGTATGGAATTAGTTGATGTGAAGTTATGGGCCATACAAAACGAAGATCAGTTTTTAGATGAAAATGAAAATAGAAAAATAAACATTGACCCTATGATCATGACGGAAGAGCAATTGCTAGTATCTACAGGAAAGCTTTTTCCACACAGAGTTTATCTAGGAAATGGAGTTTTTGGGCAACTAGAATTGATTCGTAAAAAGCATCATTTTGAAGCAATGCCTTGGACATACGCAGATTATAAAGAGTTCATACCTTTTTTTGAAAAATGTTATGATTTGAAAATCAATTAAGCTGCTTTTTTCTTTTTAGATTTACTTTTAGTTTGTTTGCTTTTGAATGATAATTTAAAAACTTTATCTTCAATAATTTGTTTTGGATTGATTTTGATAAATTGATGTTTCACACGTTCAGGTCTACGTTCAATTGATAAATCGTTTTCTAAAGTCCATAAAAGATTTTTCAATGGTTTAATCATGATAGAGTCAATGTTTTGAAATTTCACACCCAAAGAATCTGTAGCGAGATTTCTTGTGACTACAATTCCATGAAAAAAATAATCAATATTTTGATATTTAAACTCTAAATTAAGTGTATCAGATACTTTGCAATTATCTAATTTAGTGCCATTGATGTAGCATCCATTGATTGAAATATCATGAATCTTTGCTTTGTGCTTAGTTTTAGTATTTGTAAATTGAATTGATGCACCAGTATTAATTGTATATCTGGGTTTTGATTCCCACCAACGTAAACGACGATTTAAAAATAAAGTCCTTTGTTTTGGCAGTAGGAAATAAACTAAAATACTTAAATTAGTCATATGAGAAAGCATAATAATTGCTTTTGCATAACTGGTTGCATAAGTATCGAAAATGCTTGAGGTGTTATATAAGAACCAAGTAGTTGAGATGACTGCTAAAGGTAAGCTCCACGACTTCATAGCAAAAAGTGCGGCAGCCATTGTTAAATGTCCAAAAAACTCTTTAAAAAAGAATGGCCAAAATCCCATCAAATATATTTCGTATTTCATGAAATTGAATACAGATACATGTGCGTATTTAGCACTAATATATAAATTACAAAAAGGAGCTAAAAACATTATGATAGCTAATAAAACAATTACTCTAGGACGTGTTTGCATGTGTTTTGAGTATCCTTTCTATAAATACTTTTCGGTAGTTTAGTGAAAAAACTTGAGTTAATTTGTAAGATTATATAATTTATTGTTATATCCAGTACTTATATAGGAGAGATGAAATGAAAAAGAAATTAATTCGAGATTTAATGATGGCAGACATAAAAGCAATAGATCAATCTAAGTCTGTCCAAGATGCTGCAAAAATAATGGCAAAAAACAATATAGGTGCATTGGTTTGTAAGGATAAAGAAGGAAACACTGTTGGCATTTTTACTGAAAGAGATGTCTTGAAAAAAGTAGTAGCAAAAGGTGCTTCTGTGAATGAGCCAGTTTCTAATTTTATGACAAAAGACTTAATTACAGCACAACTACATGATGATGTAGATAAAATTCCAGAAATGATGTTGAAGGGTAGTTTTCGACATGTTCCCATAATGGATGGCTTTGAGTTAGTTGGTATTTTATCAATTAAAGATATTGTTAGATATTTGATAGCAAAAAAATAAAATCATTCATCAATATTAATTGGTTTGCCATCAGGGCCAATTAACTGAATGTCTATATCTAGTGCAGGTTTTGCGTTGTCTAATACATACTTTTTAAAATCTTCACTTTGATACAGTGTAAAGTTATTTCCGGTTCCATGAAAATTATCTGCATTTGCTTTTAAATTCATTTCAATTTCTTCAAATGTTTTTCCAGCTCTAAAGTCAGATAATAGTTGGTATTCAGCATTGTCAGGTAAGTTCTCAAACATACTCACGGGAGTAGTTGAAGAAATATCAATGAATTTCTTATTATAAACTTTTTCAATTTCTTGAGCTGCTTTACTGATTGACCAACAACTAGTGTTGAACATTATAAATTCACCATGACCATCTTTCATTCTTTTTTGAACCCAATTTGCAAATTCATCATTACTAACCAAGACAGAATGTCTTGAACTAGTATAATTATCAAAACTTTTAGCTGGTATTACGATATAAACTATTTCATCAAATCCATCTTTTGTTTTTCTAGTTGCCCTAAAAATTTTATTTTCTTTATTGATTCGAAATACATTTCTTTCATCTCCATCGGAGTGAGCTTCTTTAATGAAGTAATCAATTTCACCTGATTCAATTTGTTGCTGAAAGGTATCTTTAAATTCAGAGTCAACGCTACCTCGTTTATCAAATGTAAATCCATTTTTGATGAAGTATTCTTTATAACTTTTAACAGATGAGTCGAATTCACCAGTTAAGTTAGATCCAAATACAATCATTCCTGTTAGCTTTTTGTCTTTTGTTAATTTATTTAAATCAATTTTATTTATTTTAGGAGTAACAGAATCAAGAGATTCACCTACTACTTTAATATTTAGAATGGCTTTATACGGATTTCCATTCATGGTCCATTCAATTTTGTGGTTTTTTAATATAATATCGCCGGTTTTAGCATATTTCGGGATACTTATTTTAGGCAAATGAAAGTCATAAAAACCATATGCATTTTGAGTTTTAGCAATATCATTGATTGGCTGTGTTCCAAAAATTACTGGGTGAATTTCATATGGCTTTCGTATGAAAGTAATGTCTGTCAATTTTTTAGTTGGACTAAAAAATAATTTATTCACTTTTTCTTCTGAAAACTTGTATAACATAGATTTAAATATGCCTTTAAATTCGGTTTGGTAAGCTACATCTGCTAATGCTTCTGTTATAAAGTCTGAAAAAGTAAATACATCATCATAATTTAAGTTTTTAAAATAATTTTGTATAGGATATAAGTATTTCATACTGTCAACAATTCCATGAGCATTTGCTTTGGTTACAATGAAATAGTTTAAATATTTTTTAACAGCATTTTTCCAAATAGGAGTTGGATTATCAAAAGTTCTTCTGGCAAAAAACGATTCATTACCTAATTCTGGAAAACGATTAATAATAAATTCATATAGATCTGTAGACTTAGATAAAACATTTAACAATATTTTTTGTGTTAATCTTTTGTTTTTAAGATGTAGGCCTTTATCAAAAAATGTAAAAACTTCTGCGAGTTGATTTTTAAGGTTAATTGAACCTGGTGTTGAAAGTTTTATGTAATATGACTCAGGTTTAGCACTAGAAGTAAGTGCTTGAATTTGATTTTCATTTAAATCATGAACAGTAATTGTGCCGCCTTTAAAATAAGCAGGGTCTGAAAAGTAGAATAAAATTTTATTTTTGTCAGAAGAAAATATTGGATAGTTTTCATGAGGAGTTTGCCACTTTTTAATTTGATTTGAAATTATATCAACGATAGCAATATATCTTTTATTGTCTTCTGTTGTTTGAACTTGTATTTCATTATTAGATCTCAAGAATGAAAATGATGTAATTTTAGATTTTGAATTTATATTAAATTCTGAAATCTTTTTAGTTACTAAATTTATTATTGAAATTGAGCCATTTTTATTGCTAGTTAGTAAATAGTTACCATCCGTTGAAGTTTGAAAAGCACCAGAAAATTGACTATTAATTTCAATTTTTTCTTTAGTAATGATGTTGTAAATCGAAATTTTTGTGTCTTGAATTAGCAATGAATGAACCCCATCCTCTAATAATTGAATGGTTTCATCTGATTTAGTCGTGAACTTAATTTCAGTATTTCTATTTAAATCTGTGTAAATATATTGTGAATAATTTGAGCCATCTGAGTTCTGAACTGTATATTTAAATAATCCAACTGATTTGTTGTTAAGTGAAGCAGTCTGAATTGACTCAGGTTGAATAGGTATGTCTAGTGTTTTTATTTTTTCATAGTCAGTTAGAATCAATTGTGGTTGCGAATTTTTGTTAATGATTAAAAATTGATCTGAATCTCCGATTTCAACTTGAACCCATTTTTTGTCAGATGGTACATATTCTTTAAAATGCTTAGAAGTTGTTTCATATATTCCGATATTTCCATTTTCTAAGTGTGCAATAATCCAACGTCCATTTTTTGTAAATTCTAGTTGGGTTGCTTTATGTAATTCTTTGATTTCAATTAATTTTCCTAAATTTACGTCGTACATATATGGATTTGCTTTATATTGAGTAGGGGGTTCAAATAAAGCGAATTTAGAATCGGCAGAAATTTTAACAATTACTCCTGGATATTGTCGATTTATGTATGGATCGATCATTTCATAATTTTGCTTTTTTGTTTTTAAGTCAGATATTGCAAGGCAGTCATGAGATGTATTATCAAATGCACGTAAGATGCTTAATACTTTCTTTTCGTCTGGTGTAAATTTTGGACTGTCTGCAATCGCGTCATGTAAAATCCTACTGTCTCCAACACGAAGGAATACATTACATTTAGTAAGTGATTTGTCTGTTCCAAAACTTATATTGATTTGAAACAGAAATAGGAAAAATATTCCTATATAGAATCTAAGTATCATCAATGATATTTCGGAATTTGATTCTTTAAAGTTAAGTTAATGTGATTGTTTTTTAATATATTTTTCTAATAATAATGCAAAAAATGGCACAGTAGCCATTGCTGAGATCGCAATAGTAGACACTTGGTTCATTCCATGTAAAAAACCCGAAGTGTCAGCGTGTAGTAATATTGTACTTACAAAGGCACCTAATGCGGAAGCTATATGTTGAATTCCAGACTGCATGGATTGAAATCGTGCACGTTCATGTGGTTTTGGAATTTTGCTTGATTGAGATTGTATCGCTACCATACGAATGGATGCGCTCCACATAAAACCTGCAAACATAATAATAATTGGAATTTGAGGTGTTTCAAAAGCATATCCGTAATAAACAACTGTGATTAAAAAAGAAGATGCGACAAAGTTTACAATTACTGATCCAAAACGGTCTACAATTTTTCCTGTAATGTGCATGATGAAAAAAGAACCAATTCCACCGATCATATAAAGCATTCCTAATTTTTCTCTGGGGAAATGTGCATTAAATTGCAAATATGCTGAAAGATTTGGAATCAAAATAAAGTTACCGGCCATTAAAAAAAACATCATTGCAAAAGAAATCAATACAGGAGGTCGCTTCATGATAAAAAACAAATCACTTGTTTTAGGTTTTTCTAAAGCAATGTGTTTTTTCATGCTTGGTAAAAGTCTAAATGCGATTGCCATTACGATGAGCGCGCAAAAGGCAACTCCAAAAAATGGAATTCTCCATCCGCCCATTCGAGCTAATTCTAAGCCGAGTGGAACGCCTAAGACAGATGCCAATGAAAACGAAGCCATCACAGTGCCCATAGCTTTTCCGCGATGTTGTGGAGCAATGACGTCTGAAATGATCGACATCGATAATGAAGTTGCAGGTCCACCAAAAATTCCTGCTAAAATTCGTGCGGCTAATAGTGAGTTGAGTCCAACGGCAAAACCACCTAACGCTGTGGCAAGTGCTAATAAAAACATAACAACCAAAAGTGCTTTTTTACGATCAAATTTATCTAAAAAAAATGCACCTAAAAAACCTGAAACAGCAGCGGCAGCGGTGTAACTTCCTCCGATGATACCTAAGTGGTCCATTGAAATGCCTAAGCTTTTAGCAAAGTCAGGGCCTAATGGCATGACCATCATAAAGTCTAGAATATTTACGAATTGAATTGCTGCAATTAAAAGTATGATCGCTTTTTCTGAGATTTGTTCTGCTTGATTTTCTTTTAACATTTTGGCCTTTGTTTACATGTTAAAAACAAAAAAAGCGCAGCTACTTTTTGAGGTGAAGAGCTGCGCTTTTTAAATTTTACGACTTAATGTAACCACTACTTCAATGAGTGTAACATCAATCGCACATTACGTTCAATTGATGTAAAAAATATTTTTTATAGATAGGTTAACCACTCAGATTTGCGAGGGTCTCTTCCTAATACGATATCAAAATATCTTGTGGATAACTTCTTTGTTAAGTTACCAACCGTGCCTTCACCGATTGTGCGATTATCCACTTCACGAATAGGTGTAATTTCGGCAGCTGTACCACAGAAGAAAACTTCGTTTGCACAATACAATTCATCTCTTGTGAATCTTTCTTCTACTACTTTTAAACCTTCTTCTTCAGCGATTTGTAGAATCGTAGCGCGTGTGATTCCTTCTAGAATTGAAGTTAATGGAGTTGTTTTGAGTACTCCGTTGCGTACGATGAAAATATTTTCGCCAGATCCTTCTGAAACATATCCATCTACGTCGAGTAACAATGCTTCATCGTAGCCTGCTTTTTTCACTTCAAGTTTTGCTAAAATTCCGTTGATATATTGGCCAATTGCTTTTGCTTTGGTCATTGATGCGTTCACATAACCGCGTGAGAAACTTGAGATTTTAATGCGTGCACCTTTTTGTTTAGCTTCTTCTCCTAAGTAGGCGCCCCATTTCCATGTCATGATGGCAACATCTACGGGTGGATTGAAACCTGGAAATACTCCCAAAGGACCATCACCAATGTAAACGAGCGGACGTAAATAAGCTCCCTCAGTTAAGCCAGATCTTTTTACGGTTTCTATACAAGCAGTCATGATTTCATTGAATGAATATGGAATTTTAATTTCCAATATTTTGCATGAATCAAATAAGCGTTGAACGTGTTCTTTTAATTTAAAGATCGCAAGCTTACCATCATGAGTTTTGTAACAACGAATTCCTTCGAATGCTCCTAAACCGTAATGTAGTGTGTGAGTAAAAACAGAAGTTTTAGCTTCTTCTGGTGCAACGAACTTTCCGTTCCACCATACAACCTTACCGATATTTCTTTCTGGTGTTTGAGCCATTGATGTTGTCCCCTTAAATAAAAATTACATGTTTTGGCTATTTAATGATCGCCAGGAGACGAAAGCCCTAATTGCTTTCTTCGAGCAACCATAAGCTTAATGATTTCGCTGGCGGTTTCTTCTAATGCTTTACCAGTTACGTTAAAGACTGGCCAGCGTTTGTTTTTGCGAAAAAGTTGATCAGCATACTCAATTTCGTCGAGTACTTTATCAATACTTGCATACTCACCACCATCTTCTTGACCCAATCTTTCAAGACGTGCTTTTCGAATTGTAGTCAGTGCGTCAGCGCTAATTGTAAGGCACACGATCTTCTTTTGATCCGCCGCGTAAATTTCTGCTGGAACATCAAAATCTTTTATTAGTGGGATATTACAAACCTTCCAGCCTTGGTGAGAAAGATACATAGAAAGGGGAGTTTTAGAAGTGCGCGATATTCCAAGTAAAATAATATCTGCCGCTTCTAAATTGGTTAAGTCTTTGCCGTCGTCGTGAGCAATCGTATATTCCATTGCTTCGATTCGCTTGAAATATTTGTCATTCACTTGGTGAAATAAACCCGGTGTTGCTTTGGGAGTTAAATTAAAGAAAGCAGCCATTGAATTTAATAAAGGTCCTAAAATATCTATACAGGTAACGTTTTTCTCTACAGCTTTTTGGGTAATAAAGTCTCGTAATTCATTTGAAACAATCGTGTACACAACCATATCGTGATGAATGGCAGCGTCTTCAAAGATTGCCTCTACTTGTGCTTTTGTTCGAATGTTTTTGTAACGAGTAAAATATATTTCTTTGTCAGAAAATTGAACCATGGCAGCTCTCGTGATTTGAGCAGCTGTTTCTCCTGTTCCATCAGATAAGACAATAATTCGAAGTTCTTTTTTGGGCGTTTCCACTTACTTTTAGTTTACCTTATTTCGGGGAGTTCTGCCATTTAAAGTATCAATGACTGAAGACATTGCTAAATGTGCCATTCCGATTCGAGCTTCTTTTGTAGCTGAAGCTACATGGGGAAGTACGATTACTCTTGGATGTTTACGTAAAGCTTCATTTAATTTTGGTTCATGCTCAAATACATCAAGAGCTGCTCCGGTGAGAAGTCCTGGTTTTTTTTCGGTTCCAAGTGCTTTAATAAGTGCTTTTTCATCAATGACTTCACCCCGTGATGTATTGATTAAAAAGGATCCAGCTTTCATTAATTTAAAAGTTTTTGCATTAAATAAGTGACGTGTTTCTTTGTTTAAAGCCGTGTGAATTGAAATAAAGTCAGATTGAGCTAATACTTTTTCAAAAGTCGTTAATCCCATACGTGCTGTGAAGAGATTTTCCTCTTTCCAGCTCATTTGGTTGCAACCGACAACATGCATTCCTAGTGCTCTGGCTTTTGCAGCAACAGCAGTTCCAATTCTTCCCATTCCTATAATTCCTAATGTGGAGTTTTTTAATTCTTTTCCCAATAAAAAATCTGGCTTCCATCCTTTGAATTTTTTAGTTTGAATGATTTCAACTGCTTCTTTCATTCTTCGGGCAGCAGCAAAAAGTAGTGCAATGGTCATTTCAGCCGTAGCATTTGTTAAAACATCAGGAGTATTGGTAACAGTAATATTTCTTTTCGAGCATGCATTTAAATCAATATTGTTAAATCCAACAGCAAAGTTTGAAACGACTTTTAATTGTGGAGATTTTTTAAGTAAAGTTTCATCTACAGTATCAGTGACAAAAGTAATAAGTGCATGAGCTGATTTTAGTTTCGGTTCTTTTGAAAGCGGTTTTTTAGTAAAATGAAGTTCTGAAAGTGTAGAAAGCTCTTTTAAAATAGAATCATTCGTTGAAATGGGTAAGTCATGGGTAATGATTGTGATTGGTTTTGACATGTGGTTATTTTAATTTTGAAAAGAGCAATCTTTCAAGTTCTTCTTGTTGTGATGGAAATTTAAATGATTCAAAAGGAATACCCATTCCTTTAAAGAATGTTCTTTGTTTTTTTGCTAATTGACGCGTTGAAATTACAATGCGTTCACGACATTCAGGAAGAGTGAGTTTTCCAGCTAAAAATTGCATAACTTCATAATAGCCAACGCAATGGAGAGCTCTTGGAATATTTGGGTTTTCTTCAAAATCTGAAACCAACTCAACGGAACCAATTAAATTAGAAAGTAAGTTTTTTGTTTCATTTATAAGGCCTTGCTCAAACATTTTATTGGTTCGTTCAATGATCCGTCGTTCAAGATCACGTTGTTCACGTTCAATATTATAAACGGTAACGGGGTAGGGTAATGCATTTTTAAGTCTGGTGATTTCGTTGATTTCGGTTAACGTTTTTCCGGTTTGAATCATGATTTCAAGCCCGCGAATGAGTCGGTAGCGATCTTGAATTTTAATTTTGTCTATATATTGGGGATCTTTTTTACTAAGTTCTTCAAATAGATCTTCTGAAGTGCGTTTCTCAAGTTCAGCACGTAAGGTTGAATCCATGGGGGGGACATCCCAAATTCCCAGCAATAGTGCTTTTAAATAAAATCCTGTGCCTCCAACGATAATGAGGGGAATGTTTTTTTCTACACATTCTTTAATTGTTTTTTGTGAATAGCGTACATAATCGCCAACAGAATAAGCATCTCGAATCGCAGTTAAATTAATTCCATAATGAGGAATCCCTTCTTGTTCTTTATCGGTAGGTTTTGCGGTGCCAATGTTAAGATCTTTGTAAATTAATAAAGAATCACAACTTAAAATATGAGCACCCGTTTGATGTGCTACTTTGATTGCTAAATCTGATTTTCCAGAAGCGGTAGTGCCGATGAGTGCAACAATTTTACTCATATTGCCCACGCATTAAACTTTGCGTTTAAATAGAGTTTCAATTTGATCAAAACTCAATTGAATGCTTGCAGGTCTGCCATGAGGACAATTCAAAGATGATTCAGTGGTTTGCATTTGGTTGAAGAGATCTTTAGCTTCCCAAGATGAAAGAGTTTGACCGGCGCGAATGCTTGAGTGGCAAGCAGTGGTGGCTAACATTCTGTCTAGGTGAGCAGAAATTTTTGATGGATCAGATTCTAGAATTTCTTCAGGAGTTGATTCTTTGATTTCAGATAAAAGCTGATTGAATAATTCTAAAGCATGCTTATCTGAAACACCTTGAGGAATCGTTCTTAATAAAATACTTTTTTCTCCAAATGTTTCGATCTCGAATCCTAATTTTGAGAAAAAGGAAGTATTTTCAATTGCAAATGCTTGATCTTCAGGAGTGCATTTAACTGTAATACTCATTAAAAGAGGCTGTTTTTGAATTGAATTTGCAAAAAATTTAGTTTTAATTTTTTCATAATTAATTCGTTCATGAGCGGCATGCTGATCAATGAGAACCATTCCCTCGTTGTCTTGAAATAAGAGATAGGTGTTTTTCAGCTGTCCAATGTAATGCAGATTAGATGTTTGTGAAGTAGTTATTGTCTCAGAGATTTGTGACTTTTGCATAGATACAGTTTGATTCGAAGCTTCTCTCTTAAAGGAGAGGGCAACACTTGGTTGACTCATTTCAGATTGATCAAACTCTTTGGTTTTAAATTGAAAAATATCTTTTGAAAAAATTGGTTCTTGAAATAATGCTTCTACTTTTGATTCTTTTACTAAAGATGTTGAGTAATAAGGTTTGGTTGCAATGGTAGCAAGCTTATTTAAAGCCCCGTGTACAACTTGAAAAACATCTTTAGATTTTTGAAAACGAACTTCTGATTTTGTTGGATGCACATTCACGTCTATTTCTGAAGGAGGAACTTGAACATAGAGAGCAATTCTTGGAAATTCACCCTCCATCATTCGTGGTTTTAATGCAGTCAATACTGACTGAAGTAAAAGTTTATCACGTACAATGCGTTCATTTACAGAAACAAATACAGATTTTGAATTCGGCATGCGGGCATTGCGATCAAGCCATCCACATACTTCAATCTCTTGATATTTACTTTCAAAATATTCTAAATCCGAATCATTTTTGGTTTCAAAAATTTCATGAATTCGTGCTGACTTTTCTGATTGAGCAGAATACGAAAAACTTTTTCGATCGTCATGAATTAAGGTAAATGCAATTTGAGGATGCGTGAGAGCAAAGTGTTCTAACATTTCACGTATAAATGCGGCTTCCGTAGATCTTGTTTTCTGAAATTTTAAACGTGCAGGAACGTTGTAGAATAGGTCTTCAACAGTGATGGTTGTGCCTGTATGCAATCGTTCAGCGTGGCTTTGCGTTTTCAATGTACCTGCTTCAAAATATACATGTTTACCGTTTTGATTTGCTGCTTTCGTGTCGATTGTAAATCGAGAAATAGCTGCAATTGAAGGAAGTGCTTCTCCTCGAAAGCCCATTGAATGTAAATTCCATAGGTCATCTAATTTTGAAATTTTACTGGTTGCGTGGCGTTCAAGAGATATTAGGACATCTTCGTCATTCATTCCTGTGCCATTATCTGTAATTTGAATTTTTCTTTTTCCAGCATCGACTAGCTCAACACGAATTTCTGTGGCACCAGAGTCGATTGAATTTTCAATTAGTTCTTTTACAACAGAGGCTGGTCTTTCGATCACTTCACCTGCGGCGATTTTTTCTGAAAGTTCTTTGGGGAGAATGTTAATTTTTTTTGGATTCTCTATAAAATTAGTATGGTTTGTGTTCAATGTTGTTTGATCTTGTTGATTCATAGGTGTAGAAGAAATTAATTGGAAAGAATGAAAGCGTCAATTTGTTCTATATTAAACTAATGCATTGAATTAAGTTGTTGAATCTTTTGAGTTATCTTAAGTTTTCTATTGAAAAAATATTACACTTTTATATATCCAAATTTCTAATTCTGTTTAAATGAGTTTTTTAAATGATCTATAAAATACTTACTGATAGAGTTTAAGTGACTGTTTTTTAAACAAACTAAATATATTGGATTGAATAATTTGATTGGTGTAATGATACGCTTTATTTTCTTAAGATTCATTTCATCTTCAACCATGTGAATAGGTAGTAACGACCATCCAATACCTTCAATAACAAATCGTTTGTGTGCTTCTTGCAAATTGGTTTGAATGAATTTTTTGGGATTCAAACCTAATTTTTGATACATTTTCAAAGCGGGATATGTTTTTAAATAATCATTTGGGCGTGAACCAACATAAGTTAATTCTTGTTCAAGTTTTTTAATATCAAATTTGTGTATTGAACAATCTTTAGGCGCAACTAAAACAAATTCTACTTCTGAAATTGTTTCAATTGAGTATAATTTTAATTCGTTTTCAATTGGAAGAGTATAAAAAATTCCAAAATCAATTGATCCATTTTTAATTTGATCTTGTATAGCTTCTGAAGTGCCAGAGTAGATTTGAAAATTAATCAGAGGATATTTTTTTTCAAATCGATGTATGATTTTAGGTAATTTATAGTTGATTAAATTATCAGATGCACCCAAACGGATTGTACCGATTGAAGTATTAGATTGGTCTTTAATATAATCTTCGAGTTGATCCATTTTTGAAAAAAGTTCTTTGCTGAAATGATAAAAGTACTCACCGGTTTGAGTTAATACAGGTTTTCGATTAATTCGATGAAACAATGTTTTTCCAATCTGATTTTCTAAATTAGCAACCATTTTACTGATTGCCGGTTGGCTAATGCGTAACTCTTTAGCTGCTTTAGTGAAACTTTTCATTTTTGCAACTGTGTAAAAGTATTTTAAGTGTTGAGGTTCAATCATTGTCATTTTATATCATAACTTAAAGTTATTAATAAAGTAAAATTTATATCTTTTACTAATAATTAAAAATACTGCATTAACGGTAATAAGGAGATCAATATGATACGAATTAACTATTTATTAACGTTTATTTTATTAATTTTTACAAACATTGTATTAGCAAATCCAAGTAAAGAATTACAACTTATAATGAATGAATTTAAAGCTGCGAAAGAAAGTAATATTACACCTTTGGCTCTAATTGATTTAGATGAGACTTTGATTAATTCAAATCCTAGAAAATTTTTATCTATAAAAAGTGCACTAAATGAATTAAGAGATAAATATCCACAAATAGTAGAGAAAGCGAAAAAATTAACTTTAAAAGATTTAGAAAAAAATCAAAATCAATATGATTTAAATGAGTTTTTTGCTAAGGCATCTATTTATGATGTTAACTTTGTTAATGAATTGTCAGCGCTAATGTTACCACATTATTTGAGTTCAGAGTATATGAGATTTGATTCTGAAGTGCCATGTGCTGTATCGTATATTCGAACTCTAATGCGACACGGATTAGTACCAATATTTATTTCATCTAGATTTAAGTCAACTCAGGGAAGGGCAACATTTGAGTCATTGAATCGAATTGGACTCATCAGACCCAAAGATCATTATAAATTATTACTAAGACCAAATGATATGGATTCGCTCACGTTTAAAAAAATGGCACTAAAAAATATAGATTTAATGTTAAGTCGTAATCATACTTTACAAGTAGAATTACTCATGGAGAATGAACCTGAAAATTTAAATGTGTGGAAAGATCATTTTTCATACGCTATGTCTATTTTTGTAAAGGGAGCAATGATGAAGCCAGTTCCTTTAAAAATGAACGCATTTAAGGTGCGAAATTTTTGTTCAATGTAACTAAATTTCGTTACAAATTATTTTCCACGACAAACGCGGTTTCTACCTTCGGCTTTGGCTTGGTAGACTGCTTTGTCGGCAGATTTAAAGAGTGAATTAGATGAGTCTGTGTCGACAGAAATTTCTGAGACACCAATGCTTGTGGTAACTGGAATTTTCTTTCCTTCATATTCAAAGTTAAATTTTTCGATATTTTCACGAATTGTTTCGGCTAGAGCTGAGGCTGATTCTAGTGCCGTTTTGGGAAGCAAAATAATAAACTCTTCACCGCCGAAACGACCAAAGATTGCAGATTTTGGTAAGACTTTTGTACGAACGATTTGGCACATTTCTCTTAAAACGTAGTCACCTGCATCGTGTCCGTAACCATCATTGATTTTTTTAAAGTGATCTAAGTCCATAATCAAAACTGAAAAGTCTGTATGAAGTGCTTTGGCTCGTTTGAATTCAGCATCTAAGGCTTCCATGATATGACCTTTATTATATACTTTGGTCAAAGAATCAGTGTGAGCTTGCGATTCAAGCGTTCCCATATAGAAAACTTCTAACTCTCCACGTGGAAGAAATTTCAAAATAGTGTTACCCATTTTGATCATATCCTCTTTATGGAGGGTTACGACTTCTTTTACTTTTTTATCGTTTACGTATGTTCCATTTGTGGAATTTAAATCGCGTATTTTAATTTCAGTTTTATCTTTAAAAATTTCGGCGTGTTTTCGAGAAACATTTGAATCATTTACGGTAACGTCGATATTTAAATCGCGACCGATCGTCATTTTTTCTTTATTCAATTCAAATCGTTTACCTTGTGGACTTCCACGAATGACAATGAGGCACGCTTCTTGGTGTTTTGCTTTTTCAAGCTCAACCTTTAACGTGTCTGAGTCAACAGTCAGAGTTTTTGTCTCTTCGTTCTCATCATCTGGTGGTGGTGGGCATGCACACATATATCCCTATATTTTAAGACATATTTCGTTTGGCAGCAATAATACGATCAACTGTGATATTTTTGCCCTCTTCGACCCCTGGTTGGTCAAATGGGTCAATATCGAGGAAATAACCGGTTAAAGCGGTTAAGGTTTCAAGTTGGAATATGAGCTGACCCAACGTGTGAGCATTCAGTTTAGGGATAACCATACTGAAATGTGGCTTTTTAGCGTTAGATAGAGCTTGTCGAGTGGCATTGAGTTCGGCATCCATGAGTTGGTTTAATGTAATTCCAGACAAAAGATCAAATGCCTTTAGTTTAGGTCCCGTCCATTTTAATTCGAAAATATTTTGAAAGCCTTGAACTTCGATGAATCCGATCACTTTATCTTGAGGACCATCACGCAATAATTGTAAAATAGAATGTTGATCAGTGGCTCCAATGGCTCCCACAGGAGTCATACCTTTTTCTTTTTTTCCAAGTGATTCAGCCCAAAGTTGTACAAACCAGGGATTCAATAATTTTAATTTTTGGGAATACGGCATGAGAACAGTAATATTTTTTTGATGATGAAAATAAAATTGAGATAAGTGGTAGGCAAGAGTTACTAGATCTGGGGTATCTCCTTTTACAACTTTATCTAAAAACTGTGTACGAGCATCGCTGGCACCTTTTAATAATGCAGTAACATCAACGCCTGCAATGAGAGCTGGAAATAATCCATTCGGAGATAATACAGAATATCGGCCGCCTGTTGTTTCAGGAAAATCAAAAGTCGGTATTGACCAATCGTTTGCTAATGATCTGAGCGCACCTTGTTTTGGATCAGTACAAAATACAAAATGATTTTTAAAAGTTTGTCTTCCAATTTTATTTTCAAGCCAAGGTAGTAATATCATCAATTGTGCAGATGTTTCTAAGGTATTACCTGATTTACTAACCACATAAAACAAAGTTCGCTTCGGATTAATTGTTTCTAAAACTTGAGCGATTGCATCTGCATCAATGTTATCTAAAAAATGAAAATTAGGACCTTTAGGATTTCCAAGTGAACGAACTAAAAGTTCAGCACCTAAACTCGATCCGCCAATACCTAGTTGAACAAACGTATCAACTTGTGGAATTCGTTGTGCGAATGCAGGTTTTAATGCTTCAAATTCTTGGCTCCAAGTTGATTTTTGTGGAAGATTAAAAAATCCAGAAACTTCTTTTTCCATGTCATCTAAAAATTTTTCTAAAATTGGAAATGTTACTTCTTTAGATGGGCTTGAAACTTTTAAAGCGTCTAGTTCAATTTTGATGTTTAACATAATTTACTAATTACCAATCTTTGAATTTGATTTGTTCCTTCTACAATTTGTAGAACTTTCGCTTCACGCATAAAACGTTCAACGGGAAATTCTTTACTGTAACCGTTTCCACCAAGAATTTGTACGGCATCGGTTGTGATTTTCATACATGTGTCTGTTGCATAAAGTTTTGCAGCAGAAGCTTCTTTTGCAAAGGGTTTTCCGCTGTCTTTTAAAAATGCAGCTTTATAAACCAACAAACGAGCAGCTTCTAATTGTGTGTACATGTCAGCCAACATAAAACCTACACCTTGAAACTCTTTTATAGGTTGACCAAATTGTGTGCGTTCTGCTGCGTATTTTGAAGCATATTCGAATGCAGCACGTGCGACTCCAATTGCAATCGATGCAATGGTAATTCTACCTGAATCCAATGCGTTTTTTGCGACTTTAAAACCTTGTCCTTCAGGTCCGATTCGTTGTGATTCAGATAGTTTTACATTTTCATAAATCATTTCACAAGTAGGTGAAATATTGAGCCCCATTTTGTGTTCTAATTTTCCGCATTTAACACCTTCTGCTTTTCGATCTACAACAAATGCACTTACACCTTTTCCGCCAGGTTGATCAGAAGTTCGTGCAAAAACGATTAATGTCTCTGCAACATTTCCTTGTGTGGTATAAAGTTTAGTCCCGTTCAATATGTAAGAATCGCCTTTTTTTGTGGCTTTGGTTTTAAGAGAACCTGCGTCTGATCCTGCCGAACTTTCGGTTAATGAAAACGCACCAATTGCTTTGCCAGTTGCTAGATTTGGAATGTATTTTTTCTTTTGTTCTTCAGTGCCCGCTTCACTTAAAATAATTTGAGGCAATCCTGTGACCGCAACACTAATCGGGTAGGCGGCACCTGTGGTTGCTAGCTCTTCTAAAACCATTACATATTCTAGGTAGCCTAAATCGGCACCACCAAATTTTTCAGGAGTTGCAATTCCTGTCAGTCCGATTTCACCTAGTTGGGTAATAACTTCAGGACGAAATTTACCAGTTTCTTCATCTGCTGCTACAATGGGTGCTAAAATTTGTTTTGCAGCTTTTGCTGCAGTTTCGACAAGTAGAGATTGAGTTTCGTTTAATTCAAAATTCATGTTGTAAAAAATTTATTAATAATCGCCCAACATTTCACGAGCGGTAATTACTTTTAGCATTTCATTTGTGCCTGCGCCAATTTCATTTAATTTCGCATCGCGCATAAAGCGTTCTACAGGAAATTCTTTAATATAACCGTAACCACCTAAGATTTGGATGGCATCTAATCCAACTTTTGTAGCCATTCTGGTTGCAACTAATTTTACTTTTGCTCCAATGGAACGTGAGTTTTTAGGATCGAGCATTCCCTTATCCCACATTTGAGCTGCATTATAAGTGTAGTTTGCAGCAGCTTCGTATTCAGCTTGTGCATCGGCAAGCATTGATTGAATCATTTGAAAATCTGCGATTGGTTTTCCAAATTGAGAGCGTTCTTTCGCATATTTTACAGACGCTTCGATAGAGGCGCGTGCTAGACCTAAGCTAATTCCAGAAATTGTAATTCGTTCAATGTCTAAGTTTTTAATCATTGATGAAATGCTTCCATTCAATGTACCGACTAAGTTTTCTTCAGGCACTTCGCAGTTTTCGAAAATGAGCTCTCCTGTAGGAGATGCACGCATTCCCATTTTTTTAAGTTTGCGTCCCATTTTAAAACCGGGAAAATCTTTTTCTACGATGAAAGTAGAAATGTCTTTTCTACCTTCGCCAGTTCGTGCGTACACATAATAAACGTCGCCGATTACAGCATTGGTGATAAACATTTTTGAGCCGTTTAAAATGTATTTATTTCCTTTTTTCACTGCACGAGTACTCATTCCTAATGCGTCAGATCCTGCTCCTGGTTCTGTTAATCCCATTCCGCCGATCCATTCACCAGAAATAGTTTTAGGAAGGTACTTCTTTTTTAGGTAGTCATTTCCATTTGTAGCAAGGTTATTCACGAATAAAATTGTATGAGCTAAATAGGTCAAAGCTGTTGAAGCATCGACTGCGCCCAACTCTTCCATCGCTATGGTAGCGGCAACACAGCCCATGTTGGTTCCGCCATAGTTTTCAGGAACCGTAATTCCTAGCAAACCAAGATCAGCCATTTTTTTGAAATAGGTTTTGTCGTATCCTTCTGTTTCATCCAAATGCTCAATATTTGGTCCCAATACTGACTGGGCAAAATTTTTCACGCTGTCTTGTAATAATTTATGCTCTTCACTGAAAAACCACATTTGATCCTCAGGCTTTCTAATGTTAATGTTTGAATAGGCAGTTCAAGGATGAAAGACCTATGTTTAACTATACATTAAAAGAAAAAGAACAAAAATCACAGGGTTTTCATTGTGTTTTTAATTATTGGGAACACAAACCCTCACAATATGAAGCAAAGCTTCAAGAATTTAAATTAGCAGGCCTTGAGTCAATTAGTATTTTTGTACCTTGGGCTCATGTTGAGTCTGATATTCATCACTGTTTACAAAAGTTTTTATTAACAGCACTTCATTTTCGTATCAAAGTTTTAGTAGTGGTATCTCCGACATTAGGACTTCATTATCCTAATTCTGGAATTCCAAAAGAAGTGATTCAATCGAATTCACAACTAGCTGTAGATCAAAAAGGCGAAACAATTTTAAATTTAATTGCTCCTAATTTATTTACTCTTCCTAGTTTTTCATCACCTGAAGTTTTAAAATCATATGGAAATTATTTACTCAAACTTTCAGCAATTTTAGGTGAAGTAGAGCGTCTCGGAAACGATACACATCTCATTGAAGTTTACGTTGGAAACGGAATTTTTCCTTATTATCGAGCCTGGGCAGATGATGCAAACACACATGGTGATTATTCGGCAGCCAATGTCATTGCGTTTCGTGAGTTTGTTCAGAAATTAGATGAAGCTTTTAGAACCGCCGCTCATGAAAAATTTCAACGTCATCAATTTCATTCTCATGTAGAAAAATTGTTGCGTGAAAAAACCAATATGATGGTTTCTAAAAAAATTCCATCTGCAAAAATCATAAATTTTGAAATCATTAATCCCGAAGCAGACCCACAATACTCGCACCACATGTTACTTTCAGAAGCTATGCAATACAAACCTTCAGTCGAAGAGTTCAGTGAATCTATATTAAAAGCTTCCTCTCGTCGTGAAAGTATTTTATTGAGTAATGCAGGAGTTTTCAGACATTTGTCTGACCAACAAAAATATTTTTTATTTATGGAATCATATTTGAGTTCAGAAAATGTATTCATTCAGGCAGAAGAATACTTAAAATTTTCTCCAAAATTTATTAAAAAAACGAAACAATCGATTGAACAAATTTTGGCAGGTGAGTATAGCCGCGAATTTCATGTGGCATTTGTAAGTGCTAATAAATATTCAATGGAAAATATTTCGTATTCAATGATTCAAAAGTTAGTCCACGACGATTTAACAGTGTATCCAATCGGCCATTCAAAATTTTCTGAGCCACTTGTTTTTGTAGATCCTAAATCTACGATTCGAACTGTGGATTTATTACAGTATTTAAGTTTAGCTCAAAATGGTAAAATTGTGGCGATTCCAGCACCAATGAATGAAGTAGCAAATTATACTGCTGAAGCAAAAGGTCATTTTGAAAAAGTAAGTAGATCTAAAAAATTAATTCGAATGAACTTTGGAATTTCTTATGAAATTGCTGAAATCGGACTTGGACAAATTGTATTTTATAATCCAATCACATTTTGGAAAAACGAAAAGCCAGAACAATTGTCGACTTTTTTTCAATCACTCATCGGATTGGCTGAAATTAAAGTTCCATGCACTGTGAGTGATCAAAGAGTAAAAGTGATCTCTTTGATTTCAAATAACGATAATCATGAACGAATTATTTCACTCATTAACCCTACAAATGAGTCGATTGAAATAAAGGTTTACTTTACTGACGACAAAAAAGTTTCATCTTTAGGAAGTCCTGAACATTTATTAGTTGGCAAGATGTTTGAAATGACTGTTCCAGGCCTTGGCATACTACCAATGCGAGTCACGGATGCGGCACTTTCAGAGGTTGAACTAACTACACCTACAGAATTTAATTTTAAAGGAGGATTCCATGGAATTGAGACATGATTGGAAAACTCTAAATCAAATTCTATTTTTAGATTCTCATTTACAAAATGATGATATTCTAAAAAAACAAAACAACAAAAGTGCACTTATTATTAAAGAGGGCAATGAAGTTGTAGATGCGATCACTTCGCACGGTAAGAAAGTTAGCACAACTGACATTTCAAAAACAAATTCTTCTGCTTTCAATGATGAATTGGGTGTGCAAAATTCAAGAGTCGTAGACCGCAAAGATTTGAACCGATTTATTCGAGATACCGTTCTTGGTAATCAAAATTATTATCAACAATTGCAGAATTTGAGAGCCCGAATTCAAGATGATCGAAAAACTTCTATCGTAATTTCAAAAAATCACTTTGTTATTGATTTGTTTTCAATGCAACTTGCAAAATATTTTCCAAAAAAATTCAATGTATGCGTTTTTATCGATCAACGTTTAAGTCTTTCGCATAATATGTTTGAATTCACCGATGCGAATAATAAAGATAGTCATTATCGCGCATTGGTTTTGTCATTTGACAATCAAAAGCTCGATCAGTTTTATGAACCTGACTTTTCAAGTCTTCATAATGAACGTTTGCGTGACTGGGTTCGCGACCACGATCTGATTGGTTCGTACTTAGAAAATCGCTACATGCTACCTTGTTTTAGTATTTTTGTTTATAAAGATGTTTGGGAGAAAATGAATCAAGCAGCTGCAACATCATCTACATTACAAACCAATCCATGGAGAACGTTTGTTCGCTTCTTAGACGATGGAAGAGCTGCAATCACTCCCCGCAATTTTATTTTGCGTGCTTATTTAATGATTCAAAGAGTTCTGGTTTACTTAGGAAAAAATTAAAATATCAATTCCATTGGAATATATCTAGGTCGTTTAAAGCCAGCATTATCATAAACTTTTTTGGCTGAATCTATTGATGTTAAATGCAATTTATCAAATTGGTTTTCTTTCGCATATTGAATAATCATTCTCATTAATTCAGATGCGATTCCGTTTCCTCTGTAATCAGGTAAAGTATAAACATTTGTAATGTAGCCCACGATTCCAGAAGCACCTGTAATGGAGGGAGGCTTTTCATATGTTGAAAGTCCAATGGCAGAAATAATTTTATTATCAATTTCAGCGACCGCGCTTACATATGATTTGCTTGTTATGTTTTTATTAAAAAAATGAATTAATTTATTTCTATAATTTTGATTCAATACGATCTCATTTGCTTTATGTACTTCTTTTTGCATTTGAAAGCGAAGTTTAATGAGTTGATCAATGTCTGTATTATTCGCAAAACGAAATTCGAAGTGATTCATATATTCAATATGAATCAAAACGATCAATTCGTCACGTACTACTTTGACTTATTTAATTCTACACTCAAATCTGAGAAAACTTCATGCAGTCTTGAAAATCGATATTGCCCTACTTTTTTAAAAACTCCTACTTGATTCGCTTCTAACAAGAATTCTAAAGATTTACGTGCAATTTTTGGCGTAAATATAGCATTATAGGGTTCTTCTAGAATCACAAATGGTAATGTAATGATATCTACAGGCAAGGTGATGATGGCTAAAATTCCTAACCCACCTTCGAATGCTTCACTTGTTAAATTAAAGGGCTTATCTGGCGAAAGTGAATTCACAACAGATTTTCGTATCAATTTTTTTCTCAATTTTTCTTCTGATAATTTTGTAAGTGGAAATGGATTGGTCTTATGACAATATTTCAAGTTTCCATCGCATCGTAATAAAATTGTTTCTGTGCAAATATTGTTTTGCCATTGAGTGCAACTTAAGAACATAGTTTCATTTGATCCGTAATTATTTTTATAAAATATAATTCCGCCCATAGGACCGGGATCATTCAGATTCGATTGAAATGAGTCTGCGTGTGAAAAATTTAAAATTGTTAACAAACTTAATATTAAAAATATTTTATTCATAAAAACCTCGCTAGTGAATAAGTTGAATGCAAAATAGTGCATTTAGATTTTAATTTCGAGTCGATGAGGTGACGTTAATTTCGTTTAATGTTACTTTTAGATTTTTCTGAACTGGCCATTTTTACAGCATAAGTTGTTGAAATAACTAGCAAAACTACATCTTGCGACACGATGTATTATAAGGTATCTTGCGCCTCAATGAATCACCCGCATTTATGGTCACTTCGAGTAGAAGACCTACAAGCACATTTGCAGACATTTGGAATTGATGAGCGCAAAGCGCGTTTTCATTCTAAACAAATATATCGTTGGTTATATCAAAGAAAAGTCGTCGATGTAGATCAAATGACAGATTTATCAAAACAAGTAAGAGCCACGCTCAAAGAAAAAACAACTTTGGATTCTCCATTAAAAGAAGTTGCCAGACAGCAAAGTACCGACGGTACTACTAAATTTTTATTTAAACTTCATGACGGACATACAATCGAAAGTGTTTTGATTCCAGCAGGAGAGCGTGAAGAAGATTGCGATTCAGATAGCGAAAGAGAAGAAACGGCATTGAGAGTCGCGGGTGGTAAATTAGAGAAAATCAAACGCGTGACGATTTGTATCAGCTCTCAAGTAGGCTGTGCGATGGGTTGCAAATTCTGTTTAACCGCTTCAATGGGATTTATTCGCAATTTAACGATTGAAGAAATTGTAGGACAAGTATTTGAGCTTTCGAAACATTCTGACATTACCAATATTGTTTTTATGGGAATGGGAGAACCTCTTCACAATTTAGAAAATGTTGCCCGAGCAATTGAAGTTTTATTAAATCCAGATGGATTGAAATTTTCAAAACGAAAAGTGACGTTATCAACATCTGGATTGGTTCCTCAAATTCGAAAACTTAATGTTAGACTTAAAAGAGAACATAAAGTGAATTTAGCAATTTCGCTAAATGGTTCATACAATGCTCAACGTGAAATGGTAATGCCTGTGAATAAAGCATTTCCGATCGAAGAATTAATTGATGCTTGTAAAGATTTTGATTTAGGGCCACACAGAAGAGTTACCTTTGAATATGTATTAATGGGTGAATTGAATGATTCAATAGAAGATGCAGAAAGAGTTTTAAAATTGATGCGCGCACTACCTAGTAAAGTAAATTTAATTCCCTTTAATCCACATCCTGCTTCACAGTTTAAACGTCCGTCCGATGCAAGTGTATTGCGATTTCAAAAATACTTAATGGATCGCGGAGTAACTGCTATGATTCGTCATTCAAGAGGCAGAGATATCTTGGCTGCTTGCGGACAATTAAAAAGCGCAGAAGATAAGAAAAATTCTTTAATTTCAAATATTTAATTTTATTTCGGAAAAAAATTCATCCTTAAAATTTGACAAATTTATAACTGAAATCATTTTTTTATATAGATGTAATTGATTGGGTATTAAACCCTTCTTTCGACCTGCTTGTAAGGGGGTCAGTTTGTTCGAAAGCAAAGAAGAATATCTATGAAACTTACTATGATATTAAAAAACACTTATCCGTTTATTATTATTTCGTTGTTTATAATGACGTATAGCATTTCTCATGTTCACGCGAATCGAGTTGAAATGAAAATGCAAAATCAAAAAAATCACCCACCCAAAATTCAAAAAATTTCAAAAGGGGGTAATTATGTTAGATAATTTTGAGTTCATTGGTTTTAATCCAACTGAAAGTGAGCGTTTAAAAGCTCAGTCGATTTATAGTGAATTAGAAAATATTTCTCCGTATGATTCAGCAATTCAGGCAGAAATATTTAAACATGAGAATTCATTTTTGTGTTCGATTCGCGTTTCAACGAATTATAAAATTTTTAGTGATAAAGTTGAACATGCTGAATTTGAAAGTGCATTGACGCAAACATATAAAGAAATCAAATCTAAGATAGATAAATGGAAAATGAGAAGAATATTTGAGTATAGCGCACCTCAAAAAGCAGTAGTTTAACAAAAATCACATTTTATTGCTCCGCTTCCACGAACTGGATCCTCGAAATTTTGAGCAATTTGTAATAACTTTCTGTCCTTATGGGTATACAGCCAGAATGGATCAAGCTCCGTGGAGCGAGAGTCAATAACTTAAAGAATATCAGCGTAGATATTCCTCTTAAAAAATTTACCATTGTTACAGGAGTATCGGGTTCTGGTAAGTCTTCGTTAGCATTTGATACGTTATATGCTGAAGGACAACGACGCTATGTAGAGTCTTTGTCTACCTATACTCGACAATTTTTAGAAAAAATGGACAAACCCGACATCGATTCCATTGATCACATTGCACCATCGATTGCTTTAGAACAAAAAAATCATGTCATGAATTCAAGATCAACGGTTGCGACACAATCAGAATTATATGACTACTTTAGAGTTTTATATTCAAAAATTGGACATACGTTTTGTGTAAAATGCGATGAAGAAATTAAAGCTGAGAATCCAAATTCTGTCTCAGCGCAGTTAAACCAAGATCATTCGGGAGCTCGTTGCTATATTGCTGCTCCTGTTGATGAAAAAATGGTGAATAAAAAAAATTGGCAAGATTTTCGGAAGAATACATTACAATCTGGATTTGAAAGAATTTTAATACAAAACAAAAAAGATTTCGAAGTAGTTGAAATTTCAGCCTTAGAAAAACAACCTGAAAGTTTTGACAAAATCTATATCGTCATTGATCGCTTAGTTATTAACAATGAAGGGTCAAGATTGTTAGAAGCAATTGAAACTGGATTCATGCAAGGCGCTGGAGTTGTAAATATAGCGATTGTTCAAGAACCAAAATGGAAAATATTACAATTCTCTAACAAATACGTTTGTCAAAGTTGTGGTGAGTCGTATGCAAAACCCGAAGCACATTTGTTTTCATTCAATTCAGCATTAGGTGCATGTTCATCTTGTTCCGGATTTGGATTTAATTTAGAGCTCGATGAAGAGTTAATTGTTCCTGATAAGAGCAAGACGTTACGAAATGGTGCTGTAGATCCTTTTACAAAACCTGCTTACACTGAATGGCATGATGATCTTTTAAAATTTTGTGAAAAAAATAAAATCAGTACTAGTAAAAAATATTCAGACCTAACGAAGGAACAAAAAAATCTCATTTGGAAAGGTGATGGCTCTAAAAAAGGTTTTCAAGGCATAGAAGGCTGTTTTGAAGAATTAAAATCATGGAAATATAAAGTGCATGTCAGAGTATTTATCAGACGCTATCAAACCGCACGCATTTGTTCTGTCTGTAAGGGAGCTAGATTAAAACCAAACGCACTCAATGTGTTTTTAGTTTACGAACAAGAGAAAAAGAAAAAACGAATTAATATTTCAGATTTGGCATCTCTTTCGATAAAAAATTGTAATGAATTGTTTGTTTTTTTAAACTCAGAAAAAACTTCTCTTACACGATTCGAGCGTGACGCAGCCAAAGATGTGATGGCTCAAGTGTCAGGAAGATTAAATTTTCTCAACGATGTGGGCGTTGGGTATTTAACATTAAATAGACTTTCAAAAACACTATCAGGTGGTGAATGTCAGCGAATCAGTCTTGCTACTCAGTTGGGTAATAAACTTTGTTCTACTCTATACGTATTAGATGAGCCAAGCATTGGATTGCATCCAGCAGATACTTCAAAATTAATTACGTTAATGCATAAACTTCGCGATCACGGAAACACATTAGTAGTAGTAGAGCATGATTTAGATGTCATCGCAGCAGCTGATTATATGATTGAATTGGGTCCGCATGCCGGTTCAAAAGGTGGCGAAGTCATTGTACATGACGAACTGAGTAAAGCAGCAAAGGCAGGCGGATGTTTGACTGGTAAATATTTAAGTGGTGCATTTTCAATAGAGCCAAGAAGAACACAGCGCAGACCTTCTCCTCAAAAATTTAAATTAGTTGGAGCATGTGAAAACAATTTAAAAGATGTAACCGTAGAATTTCCGATTCATCAATTGATTGCAGTGACTGGACTTTCTGGTTCTGGCAAAACAACTTTAGTACATAAAACAATTCACAACGCATTGGCTCGACTGTATCGAAGAGAAAATTTAGAAGTTGGAAAATTTCAAAGACTTTATGGAGCAGATTTATTTGAGGATGTCGTACTTCTTGATCAAAAACCTATTGGAAAATCAGCGCGCTCAAATCCAGCAACGTATTTGAAGTTATGGGATGACATACGAAAAATTTATTCAAATCAATCGTTATCTTTGCGTCGCGGTTATACTCCCCAATATTTTTCTTTCAATGTGGATGGGGGAAGATGTCCGGTATGTAAAGGCGAAGGTGAAATTACTCTTGATATGCATTTTATGTCAGAAATCAAATTGCCTTGTGAAGAATGTGAAGGCAGAAAATTTAAAAAAGCAGTTTTAGAAGTTGAATATAAAAAGAAAAATATTTTTGATCTTCTTTGTACGACGATAGATGAGTGTATAGATTTATTTAGAGAATACCCTTCTGTTTCTTCTAAACTACAAATAATGAAGAAAGTAGGATTGGGATATTTAGCATTAGGACAGAGCTCAACCACACTATCGGGAGGAGAAGCTCAAAGATTAAAGGTAGCTTCCATATTATTAGAAAAAAATTCATCAAATATGTTGTATATATTTGATGAACCAACAACCGGCTTGCATATAGATGATGTAAAAAAATTACTCGATGTTTTGCACGATCTCGTAGATCAGAAAAATACGGTAATGGTGATTGAACATAATTTAGAATTAATTTCTCAGGCAGATTACATTATAGACTTAGGCCCAGGCGGCGGTGTGAACGGTGGTGATATTTTGGTGAGTGGAACCGTTGAAGATGTGATGAATTGCGATGCATCACTTACTGGAAATTACTTGAAAAAAATGAAATCAAATCCCGCCCATCGAATCTTATTGCCGACATAAGAAAATAGGCTTAATTTATATGCATAAGTTGGTTTTTAGTCTTTTCAGCCTGAAAAAGATTTCTGTGAATAGGGGAATTTGCAATTGCAGATTCCCCTTTTTTAATTCCATTAGATATTCAAAAACTGCATAACACTATGCAGGAATATTCACTTTACACATATTTAATTTATCGTTATACCTGCCATCACATTAAACAAAAACATCATTGGCCACGGAGCCGCCAAGGTGAAACGCATCTAGGAAGGAATAACAACTAGTTACCTTAAGGAGGTTCTATGAAAACTATATTATTAACATTAATCGCAATGACTGCATCTTTAAACGTTCACGCTGATGGCTTTAAATGTGTTGATCAAAACGAAACATTAGGCATTAAACTTTATAACCACACACATCCAACTTCTGGCACACGCAATGCTGCCATTATGGTTTTGTCTGATTTAAGAGTTCAACAAGGCCGTAAAACAATCGCAACATTTGAAGAGACTGACTCATTATTAAATAATTCAGGTGCATATTATCAAGCTAACGTTGATTTACGTTATTCAAATAGCAATCGTGCTGGTGAAAATATCTTAGGCACTAAATTAGGATACATTGATTCTATTAAAGTTGCTGTTCGTTTTAACTACAGTGAACCAACTGCAGATGGCGAAACAATTCCTGGAAAAGTAATTATTACAAAACGCAATGGTTCTAGAATTGTACAAGACTTAGTTTGTAAACGTTATTTGAAAAATTAATTTTTCAAAGATTACACAGCCCTATCATGTAAATCATTTCGTATGCAGATTTACATGATAGGAAAAGAAAAGGCCGATATCAGATTCATCCCTGGTATCGGCCTTTTTGATTTATACAAAATAGAAATTACTCTTCGTTTACAGGAGCTTCTGAAGCAATCGCATCATTTTTAACAATACGAGCTTTGGTTTCTAATTCTTGCATCCATTCTTTAAACATTTCTTGTGCTTTTCTTTGCGAAATGTTTTTAGATAAAGTTTCTTTTTGTTTAGCAAACTCTTTATCGTCAGGTGCAAAAGATTTTGGATTCATTGCTAAGATGTGATTCACACCACTTTGGTACATTTTAGGAGCTTTTGTAATTGGATTAGCGTCTGAATATAAATCATTTACCAATTCAGGCAATGAACCAAGCGCACCAAGAACGGATTGCGTTCTATTGAATTTATCAGATACCTTCACTTCTAAGCCTTTTGATTTAGCAAATGATTTAATTTCATCTACAGATGCGGATTTAGATTTTTTCTCTAACTCATCTGCAAGATCTTTTGCCATTTTTGTAATTTCTTGAGTTTTTCGATCTTTCAACTGATCTGCAACCACTTTGCGTTTTACTTCTTCAAAACTATAGTATTCAGGCTTTGCAGGCGCTTCTGGTTTTGCATTTTTAGCTTTAGGATCAGCTTTTTTTGTATCTTTTTTAGGTTGTGGCTTCATATATTCATATTTAGCCTGCTCGTAATATTTTTTAGCTTGTTCTAAATTTTCTTTTTTAGCTAAAAAATCATCGATTTCTTTTTCAGAAATTTTATAATTTTTACGTACCGTATCTCGATCGATCATTATGTACTCAACTTGTCTTTTGTTTTCTTGAACTTGAAACTCTTGAGCAATCTCTTGATCGGTCGTTTTGGTTAATGACTGCATGTATTCTGAAATTTTAGAGCGCTGTAAATCGTCTCGGATTAATTGCTCAAATTCAGCCGGTGTACGATTATTGGCAGCTAAAACTTGTTTATATAATTCAGGACTAAATGTAGTTTCTTTTTCTTTTTTGAAATAAGGCATTTCTTGGATTTTTTCTCTTACTTCTTGGTCTGAAACAAAGAATCCTAAATCCACAGCTTTTTGGCTAATCAATTTACGTGAAACAAGGCTATCCAACACTTGTTTTCGAATGCCCAGTCTTTTGAGCATTTCGGCGTCAGCTTTTCCTTTAAACATTTGTTCGTAGTATTCCATTTGAGAGCGATATTCTCTTTCAAAATCTACGGCACTTACAACTTCGCCATTCACTTTTGCAGCAAAGCCTGCGCCTCTTCCGCCAGACGTTTTGGGGCTATAAACTCCGTAAAATACAAAAACTAAAGCGATCGCGCCTATGATTAGACCAACAACAGTTGGGCCAAAAACTTTTCGCATTGTTTCAAACATTGAGTCTCCAATCTATTATTACAACTAAATTACATTTTTTTTGCTCTATTTTTACTTATCATTTCCGTTGATTCGGATAATAATAATTGAGCACATGTTTAAATTACTTAAGGAATATCGGTTTTATGTCACAATCGCAATGCTTGTTTTATTGCCCATCTTGGCAATGAACATTTCTCCCAAAGAAAAAGACGAATTGGGAACGATTGACCGCACCATTTTGATGGTCACTTCTCCTGTTCAAGAGGTTATAAATTGGACCGTTGATCATACTGCAACTTTATTTCAAAACTATATTTTCTTAGTAAATTTAAATAAAAATTATAATGAATTAGTAGAAGAAAACCGCAAATTAAATAACGTAATTCATAATTTTTCTGAAATGGAGCAAGAAAATAAACGTTTACGTTCATTATTAGACTTTCAAAAGAAAATTGAAGAGAAAACAGTTACTGCGCAAGTAATTGCAAAAGATGTGAGTTTAGAATTTAAGTCAATCCGCTTAAATAAAGGCTCAAAAGCAGGCATTGAAAAAGGTATGCCAGTTGTAACTCACGAAGGTGTTGTAGGTAAAGTATTAAGAACTACCACTGAGTACTCAGACGTAATCACTGCATTAGATGATTTATCTGCAATTGATTCTATCGTCCAAAGATCAAGATCGCATGGTGTTTTCGAAGGAGCCGGAGATTTAAACGGAATTCTTAAATATGTACTAAGAACGGATGATATAGAAGTGGGAGATACCGTCATTACATCAGGATTGGATCAAATTTTTCCAAAAGGAATGTTGGTCGGTACTGTTACCAAAGTTGTTAAAAAAAGTTATGGTATTTCACAAGAAGTGCAAGTGAAACCAAGTGTAGATTTTACAAAATTAGAAGAAGTTTTTGTTTTAATAAAGCCTGATAAACAATTGATGATGTAATATGCATAAAACATTTTATCAAAGACTCAACTTTATTATTTATATTTTGATTATGCTTTTGGGTACTGTATTGCAAAGTACGCTTCTGAATTACTTTCCTTTTTCTTGGTTCAAAATGGATTTGCTTTTTTTGCTAGCAGTTTATTTCGGTTATCAAAAAGATTTATTAGAAGGTGGCACATTATTATTAATTGGAAGTTGGATCTATCAAATCCATTCGAGTGCAGGCCATCACTATTTTTTAGTTGTTTATCTTTATACTTTTTTATTTGCTAAAATTTTGTCTAAAATTTTTGTGACACAAACCATTCTAACTTCAACGTTTGGAATTGGCATGGTTTTATATGTCTTTAAAGAACTTGGTTTACTTGTGCTACTTTCTTTAAATGGAAAGTATAATAATACATTTTTACATATTTTAATTCATATCGTTCCTAGTTTAATAACACAGGCTGCGTTAATTCCAATTTTGTTTAAAATGTTTAAAGAATTAGATTTAAAAACATATTCAGATATTCATGCTGAAGATGAAATGGATTTAAATAAGGAGATTTAATTGTCATTTTTAGGGCAAGACGAACAAATACGAGAGTTTCAGTTTCGTTTTAAATATCTCTACTTTGCATTGGTTTCTGCATTTATTTTATTGATATCAAGAATTTGGTATTTACAAATAATTTCAGGTGATACGTTCAGAAGATATTCTGAAGAAAATCGAATCAAAAGTGTGAAAATCAAAAGTCCAAGAGGAATGATTTTTGATCGAAACAAAAAGTTAATCATCGATAATCGTCCCGCATATGATTTAGAAATTACACCTGAAGAATTATACTCAAATAAAGAATGGAAAACGACGATAGAACGTTTGGCTAAAATTTTAAACATGAAGTCAGACGAAATATTAGATATTTTAGATGCAGCTAAAGGTCAGCCAAGATTTTTACCTATCAAAATTAAACAAGACTTGTCGAAAGAAGAGCTAGCGGTAATAGAATCACATAAATTAGATTTACCAGGTGCAAATATCCAAGTTGATATTAAGCGTACAAATTTATATCAAGATTTAGCATCACATTTAATGGGATATATTGGTGAAGTTAACCCTACTGAGTTACCAAGATTGAATAAAATAATTGGGCAAGATGGCATACTTTATAAAATGGGAGATGTAACCGGAAAGTCTGGATTAGAAGCCAGATGGGAATCTACACTTCGTGGTATTGATGGTGAAGATTATATGGAAGTAGATGCGTTTGGGCACAGACGTAAAGCAAGTGAAAGTATTGCCGGTGAATTAAAAGATAAACAAAGTATTCCTGGTAAAAATATTATTTTAACTATCGATCAAGATTTACAGGTTGCTGCACTAGAAGCATTTAAAAAATTATTTGGTGATAAAAAAATTGGTGCAGTAATCGCATTAAATCCAAAGACTGGAGAAATTTTAGCTTCTGTTAGCCAACCTAGTTTTGACCCAACAGAATTTTCAAGAGGGATCTCTTCTCAAAGATGGAATGAATTATTGAATAATGAATTTCATCCCCTGAGAGATAAAACGATTCAAGATCACTATTCGCCTGGTTCAACATTTAAGGCCATTACAGCGATCGCAGGATTAGAAGAAGGTGCGATCGACATTAATTCAACTGTTTCATGTACGGGCGGATACAAGTTTGGAAATCGAACCTATGGTTGTTGGAAGAAAACAGGGCATGGAACTGTAAATGTCGTTCAGGCACTAGCACAATCTTGTGACGTGTTTTTTTATAAATTAGGACAAAAAATTGGAATCGACATGATTGCAAAATATGCAAAAATGTTAGGTTTGGGAACTAAAACTGGTATTAATCTTGCGCACGAAGAAGTGGGACTTGTACCAACAGAAGCATGGAAAAAGCAAAGATTTAATCAAGAGTGGAACCCGGGTGAAACTTTGAGTAATGCGATTGGACAGAGTTATATGTTGACTACTCCGTTACAGCTGGCAAATGCATATGCTGCTATTGGAAGTGGAGCTTTGTATCGTCCGCATGTTGTAAAATATATTGAGAGTGTAGATGGTAGAATTTTAAAAGAATACCAACCTGAGCACATTACAAAAGTTACGTTAAGTAAAAAAACGTTAGATATTGTTCATCAAGGTTTATTTAATGTTGTAAACGATCCACACGGTACGACATATTCAAATCGAATTCCTGGTTTAGATGTGGCTGGAAAAACGGGAACCACTCAAGTGATTGGACTTCCGCAAGGTAAAGGTAAAAATATAAAATGCGAAAACATGCCCTTTATTCAAAGAGACAATGGACTTTTTGCAGCGTTTGCACCTGCAGATGATCCAGTGATTGCAGTTGCGGTAGTCACTGAACACTCTTGTCACGGAGCTACGGGTGCAGCTCCCATTGCAATGCAAATTATAAAAGCTTATTTACAAAAAGCAAATCCTCAAAAGTATGGTGAAGAGGTATTGAAAGCTGCAAAATCAACTGCACCTAAAAAGAGAATCATTGAAGTTGAACAAGAAGTCGAAGTGGATGATTAAGATATGGAAGAAGAACGGTTAAAGAAATTTGATTGGAATTTAATTTTGATAATGATTGCTATTTTTGCAATCGGATATCTCAATTTATATGCTGCAACTTTTCAAGAAACATTAGGAAAAGGTGGCGGTACTTATTATCGAACCCAATTAATGTGGTTTGGAATTGGGACAGGACTTGCTTCACTTGTATTGATTTTTCATTTTAAAGTTTTATCTCGTTTCGCGTATCTGATTTATTTTGCGAATTTGTTTTTACTCGTACTTGTTTTAGTGGCTGGTAAATCTTCATTAGGTGGTCAACGTTGGATTGGATTTGGTGGAATACGAATTCAACCGTCTGAATTTATGAAATTATCTGTAATCATCGCTTTGGCTAAATATTTTGAAAACGATCGTCATACCGGGGGGTATCGTTTGCGAGATCTTTGGATGCCATTATTATTAGTATTAGTTCCTGCTTCTTTAATTATTTTGCAGCCCGATTTAGGTACTGCAATGATTATTGTTTTAACCTTTGTAAGTTTAATGCTCTTTATAAAAATTAACCGAAAAAGTTTAATGATTATTATTATTTCTGGATTAATCATGGCACCAATCGTGTATAAATACGGATTAAAAGATTATCAAAGGCAAAGATTAATTACGTTTATGAATCCAGCGGCAGATCCAAAAGGATCAGGATACAACAGCATTCAATCAATGATTGCTATTGGGAGTGGTAAATTTGTTGGTAAAGGATTTAAAAAGGGTACTCAATCACAGTTAAACTTTTTACCTGAACATCACACAGATTTTATTTTTGCAGTCTTCAGTGAAGAGCATGGTTTTTTAGGTGCTATAGTACTTTTTGCCCTCTATTTACTCTTTTTTTTCACGGGACTCAATATTGCCTATGTCTCGCATGATAAGTTTGGTACAATTTTAGCATTAGGCATACTCACAGTTTTTTTCTGGCACGTATTTGTAAATGTGGGAATGGTTTGTGGAATTTTACCAATCGTTGGAGTACCTTTGCCTTTCATGAGTTACGGTGGATCGTCATTAATTACATCGATTTTGGGTGTAGCGATTTTAACCAATATCAGTAATAAGCGGTTTATGTTTTAACGAAGTAAAAATAGGAGAGTTTCAAAATGAAACGTTATGTATTCGGATTAATTTTAGCGATGTCTTTGGCTGTAGCAATGTCTGGCTGTAAGGGACAAAAACAAACTCAACAACAATTGACTGATATGGAAGCAAAAGTAGGTGGTTATGAACAAAGAATTGCTTCTTTAGAAAATCAATTGAGAGCTGCAAATAATGATATCAATCAAATGAAATCATTAATTACAAAAATTGGAGACATCGTAATTAAGTTACAAAAAACGGAAGAAACGAGAATGTCTCGTCCAGTAGTAGCTGCCCCCAAATCAGGTGGTGGCTCTAAAAAACCTGCACCTAAAAAACATCGTTAATTCAGATATTTAGCTAATTTTTTACGCAAACTTTTCATTTCTGTGTCGAACGTGTTATTCAACCGTTCGACATGGAAATTCAAACCAATTCACAATCGCAAAATCATTTTAATTCTATAAGTCATATTGATGAAAATCAAACTTGGACCAATGGCCTTTGGTATGGGTATTCCGATTATTTGAAAAAACGTTTTGGTGAAAAAGTATATAAACTGACTGTATCTGCTGGTTTTACGTGCCCTACACGTGATGGAACCAAAGGCACAGAAGGTTGTGCTTTTTGTGATGAACGAGGTTCTGCATCATTCTATGGAGCAGAACGCGCTAGTTTTGAAATTAAAAAACAACTTTTAAATTCAATGCCAGCTGTGAAGAGAAGATTTCATGCAAATAAATTCATGGCATATTTTCAGTCATTTACCAATACATACGGACCGATCCCATATTTAAAAGAAGTATACGATGGAGCAGTAAATGTTGAAAATGTTGTGGGAATGGCAGTAGGTACAAGACCCGATTGTCTTTCAAATGAAGTATTGGCGCTTCTCAATCAATACGCGCAAAATCGATATGTAAGTTTAGAAATTGGACTTCAATCTTTTGACGAAGAAACATTAAAATTTTATCAACGTGGACATTCTGTTCAAGAGGGGTTTGATGCAATTGAGCGAGCTAAAAAATATCCTAATTTACAATTAAGTGTTCATTTAATGGTAGGATCTGCACCTGAAATGAAAATTCTGTCTGAAGCAAGCAATGTTCAAGTTGCAGAACATGCAGCTCAAAATGCAGAACAAATTAATCGATTGGGTATTCATGGTGTAAAGATTCACCAACTAATGATTTTAAAAGATACAGTCTTAGCAAAACGGTTTGCCATTGAGCCTTGGCCTATGTTTGACATGGATCGATATCATTTTTATATAATGAAGTTTTTAGAACATTTAGACCCAAATATTCACATTGAGCGTACTCATGCTTTGTCATCACATCCTGATGAATTAGTTGCCCCTAAATGGTCAGCAAATCGCTTCGCAATGCATAACGGACTTCAAAAAATGATGAAATCAAATTATTCTAAACAAGGTAAATATTTTTCAAACCTAAATTAAAATTAGAGATTTTCAAATGGATCAAAATTATTGCATTGTAATTGGTAATAACACGGCAAAAACCGAATGCATTGAGTATGCTAAAATAAAAATTGTCGAAGTGTCTTCACAAGGTCTGATGATTACTATGCCTACTAAAGTGTGTGCCATGTCACATAACTTGAGTGTGTTTTTATTTCCTCAAAAAAAAACATATAAACTAAAGTCACTGCCGCAGACATCAGAAGAAATAAAAGATGCTTTGGTGTTAGAAACGAAAGTAACAGATATCGCAAAAGGATTCGAAGAAGGTATCTCAATATTTACTCTTGAATTTACAAAACATAATGAAGAAACATGGCAAATGTTCTTAAAAAGTTTAGAGAAAACCCAAGATGATTTGGATGCAGTTTTTAAGCAATTTAAAAACTAATTATAAAGTTGAATTTACTAAGTCAGGTTGTCTGATTCTAAATTGAAGAATATCAATTGAAATAAGCTCATTATTAATATTATTTGAAGTAGTTTAGAAAAGCGTTTACAGGTCACAACGCAATAAAAGCAAAGTG
>CAZNGN010000015.1:0-63631 GCA_964572865.1 uncultured Bacteriovoracaceae bacterium
CGCCAACGCCAACGCCAACGCCAACGCCAACGCCAACGCCAACGCCAACGCCAACAATTATTGCTCCTATGTTAATCAACGCAATATCAACTTCCACTGTAAAATCAAAAATTTCATGGCTCGATTTATCTAATAATGAAACTGGATTTGTAATTGAGCGATCATTCAATTTTCGAGATGGATCGAAACAATGGAAAGAAATCATGACTGTGAATGCAAATACAACGTTCTATTTCGACGATGTATTATTTATTGGAGAAGGATACTGGTATCGAATAAAAGCATTTAATACTGAAATAACATCACTATATTCAGATCCAATATTATTGAGCAAATGTAATCCTACAAAATGGGAATACTGGTATTCGTCAGAAAAATTTACTTCGGGTTTAGGCTTAAGAGAGTTTGAAACTGGTCCTGTATATATAAATTCTGTGAAAGATAATGCTGCGTTATTTCCTTTGTGTGCGTATCCGATTGGAAATGTAAATATTCCCGTTCTACTGGTTGATTGGGCTGATTTTGATCCCACAATAGATTCGCGATATCCCGGAACTAATTATGATGGACCTTTACCTGGGTATCAAAAAGCAACAGTTCAGGAATATAATATTTTCTTAAATACTGAATCTTCTTCGATTTCAAAATACTTTAATGAAGTATCTGGAAAACAAATCAATTTGCAGTTAGATATTTTTGGTTGGATTCAATCGAATGGAAACTATTTAAAAAATAGATCTGAATATATTTTAGATTATAAAATTTTATTTCCCGAATTATATTCAGAATCAATATATTTTTGTGATCGAAATAAGATGTTTGTTGATTCGTTTACTGAAGCGATAGCGAATTATAACCTAATCCCTAGCAATTATGACTCTGATCTTAATAATGTTATCGATGGAGCAGTTTTAGTGTATGAGGGTGCACCCAATGTATGTAGTGGAGGCAATTTGTCTTGGGTGTTAGGCAATCAAGATCCACAATCGTTTAAGAAAATCTCAGATATGGTTTCGATTCAAGATTCGAATTATGAGAAATTTAAATATCAATCTTTAAGGTATCAATTATACAATAATATGCCTGAAAGATTACCCTTTGCACCTTATGATTTTTATGTCAAAGCCACGTGGACTCACGAATTGGGTCATTTGCTTTTGGGTTATCCTGATTACTATTATCAAAAAAATAACATGGGTACATGGGCTTTAAGTTCTGGACACTTTGATATTCCAACTCATCCTGCAGCATTTGAAAAATGGTTATTTTCTCATTGGATTGAACCGGATGTAATTGAAACTGAAGGAATTTATACTGTTACCGCAAATGAAATTCCAGATGGATCAAATTATAATGATGGTCCTTATATTTTAATTTATTTTTATGAAAATGATCCAAAACATTTTATAACAATAGAAAACCGATGGTTTCAAGAAGATGGAAATGCATTAACTCAGTGGGCACGTTCATATACACGAGAAAGTGGATTAATGATTACAGAGTTTGATTTAACTCTAAATTGGTTTTCAGCTGAACCTGAAATCACTAGATTGTTACCAATTCGGAATATGAATGAAGCAACAAATTATCAGTGGGCATTTACTAATAATGATCAATTTCATAAGTGTCGAAATCAAAACTGTATAACGATTGATCAAATCAGTTTAGCTGGTAATAAAGTTAACTTTCGCGTTCAATTCCAATAATGATCAATTTAATTATATGTGCTCAATGCATGTACACTCGAATGTCTTTAAAATGATTATATAGCCTTTAAGCTGGCATAATCATTGCTTTTTTATATTCCTATCAAAGAGAGAGGTTTTATGAAAAAAGTAAAGATTTTAAGTGCAATCGTTTTATTTTCAAACATTTCAGCTGCATTCGCTGGTGGTAACGAAAAAATCACATCACTTTCAGCAGGCACTGCTCAAAACAAAGATTTTGGTTCAGGTGGAGCCATTCAGTTTAAATATAAAAACCCAGACTACAATAAAGTAGATTTAAGATTAAATGCTTCAGGTTTAAGAGATAAAAATAATATCTCTCGCGGAAGCTTAGACGCGCGATTCATGTACGGCTTTCCAGTAGGTGATCGAAGTTATTTAGGAGGAAACATTCAAGTAGCAAGCAACCCACTCATGCAATCGGGTGGGCTTGGACTTTCTTACTCACGTGAAGGTGATGTAAACACAATCAATGTTGATCTCAACTATTTAGGTGTTCAAAATCGAATATTATCATCTTCGAGCAGACCCACAACTGGTGCGCCCAATATCACAGTTGAAATGGAACAACGTTTAAATGGCAGCAAAAACAAAGACGCGCTGGTTTTAACAGAATCTGTAATGATCGGTGGACTTACATTAGATCAAAGTACTTTTTATCCTGGAAATTTAAATGGAACATTTTATGATGAAACTCAAAATAAAAAATTAAGCGGTGGCTATCATAAAATTTCATTGGGTTTACAAAAAGCATTAGGGCAACGAGTAGCTTTACGCTTTGAAGTGATCAACGAAGGTATCAATGCAAAGTATGATCAAGTGAACCAGTATTCGATCTCAGGTTACCCTATTGCACAAGCAAGCAGCACAGAATCAGGCAAGAAGAATACAACTACAGGTATGCTCACTGCAGTGATTAAATTAAATAAATAATTTTACTGCTTTTTAGGTTCTTCTGTTTTTGTTCCGCTATCTTCTGATAAACAAGATAAGTGTTCTTGTAATTTGACGTGACCTTTTAGTTTTTTGCAATCTACGATAGATGCAGTTGAAAAATTGTCTGAACCAGTTTTGCCGCCGATCCAACAAATACAAGCTGTCTCATCAATCCAATAATACCAACCAAATTGACCAAGTTCAGCTCTCGTCAACACAGTTGAAGAAATATCTAAGTCTATTTTTTGAATTTTTGAGCTATCTGCTTTTGCAGAAAATATATAAACAGTTAAAAGTGATAGGATTGTTGCAAATTTCATGGGTTCAATCTCCTCGTTGCATTGTTGTTTTTAAAATATCGACTCTTTTATTCAATTTCTTTACTCGTTACGCATATCAAAAATACAATGCGTGCCGAATCATAAATTTTATGTTAAATAGCGCGCATGTCTAAACACAAACCCGATATTCAAAATATTGAAATTGATCCAAGTGAAGCGGGCTTAAAGCCTCCTTTTGCGGCACGACTTTTTAATATTGAAACTTCAAGAGGCACTATCAATGCCCCTCAATTTATGCCAGTGGGAACACAAGGCAGTGTGAAAGCGTTAACGTTTGATCAGGTTAAAAATACAGGTGCACAAATAATTTTGGGTAATACGTATCACCTCTACATGCGCCCAGGGCATAAGCTCATCGAAAAAATGGGAGGCCTTCATAAATTTATCAATTGGGATAAACCAATTCTCACAGATTCTGGTGGATTTCAGGTCTTTTCTTTAGCAAAAATTCGTAAAGTAAAAGATGACGGTGTTGAATTTCAATCACACTTAGATGGATCTAAACATTTCTTCACGCCAGAACTTTCTATGGAAATTCAAAAATCATTAGGCTCTGATATAGTAATGGCCTTTGATGAATGTCCTGCTTATACGAATGATAAAAAAGCTGTTGCTGAAAGTATGAAAAAAACGTTAGCTTGGGCAAGACGTTGCCGAGATTTTAAATTGCATCCACATCAAAAACTCTTTGGAATCGTTCAAGGCGGAATGTATGAAGATTTGCGCCAAGAGTGTGCAGAAAAATTAGTTGAAATGGAATTTGATGGGTACGCAATCGGTGGACTTTCGATCGGTGAGCCAATTCCAGTGATGCATAAAATGGCGCGTTTGGTAGCACCTATGCTTCCAAAAAATAAACCCAGATATTTAATGGGAGTTGGACGGCCTCAAGATTTAATAGTCGGAGTTTCTGCAGGAATTGATATTTTTGATTGCGTCATGCCTTCAAGAAATGCTCGTAACGGACAGCTTTTTACAAGCAAAGGCAAAGTGAATATTAAAAATGCCAAATATGCTGAGTCAAACGAACCACTTGATGCGGAGTGCTCATGTTATACTTGTCAAAATCACACTAGGGCTTATCTGCGTCATTTGTTTATTGCTAACGAATTGTCTTCGGCCATTTTAAATACAATTCACAATATTCATTTTTACTTAAATTTAATGTCTCGTCTCAGGGCAGCAATTACCGAAAATCGGTTTGACGACGTAGCGCCATCACTCTATAACTTAATGGAATCAAAGACAGATTAACAATTTTATAGAAAGTGAATGCAATCAATGAATTTCATCAACAATGTTTATGCTCAAACATCTGCAACCACCTCAACTCCTGCAGCAGCACCTGCTGGAGCACAACCACAAATGCCTGCTCAAAGTTTTATGAGCATGATCATGTTGTTTGGTCCAATGTTTGTAGTGATCTATTTTTTCATCATTCGACCACAGAATAAAAAAATGAAAGAACACCAAAGTTTAATTAATCAAATTAAATCTGGAGATGAAATCATTACTTCTTCTGGCATTTTAGGAAAAGTAACGGGTGTTACTGAAAAAGTATTAACGGTTGAAGTTGCTGATGGTGTTCGCATTAAAATGCTTAAGAGCCAAGCAGCACAAGTAAACCCTCAATTAAACGCTACAAAATAATTTATCAAATACAAAAGGAGAGTCCATGTCACGCAGCTGGTGGATGAAGTTCTTATTATTATTTACCGTAACAATTGGTTCGTTGGTATATATCACTCCAACCGTAATGGATTTAGATCCATTAAAATCTAAATTCTTTTTTAAGCAAAAAATCAACTTAGGATTAGATCTTCAAGGTGGAGTTTACATGGTGTTGGGTGTGGACTTTAAAAAAGTTTACTCTGATGTAATTGAGAGAATGGCTGATTCAATCAATGAAGAAACGAAAAAGAAAAATATTTCATGCGATTTAGCAAAATCAACAGCTCGTGATTCTGAAGACCCAAAAATCAACATCAACTGTCAGACTACTGATGCGAAACAGAATTTGTATAAAATGATTAAAACAGATTTTGATAATCTTCGCATTACAGATGATAAAGCAAACTCATATGAGTTCGGTATTTCAAAAGTTTATAAAGACAATATTAAAGAAAAAACTATCTCTCAATCGATTCAAGTAATTCGTAACCGTATCGATGAGTTTGGAGTTGCAGAACCAGTCATTACTTCACACGGTACTGATAAATTGTCTGTAGAACTTCCTGGAATCAAAGACGTTGAGCGTGCAAAAGAATTAATTGGCAGAACCGCTAAGCTTGAATTTAAATTAGTTGATACTACTAAAAATCTCGACGAAATATCAGCGTTAATTTCTGAAACAGAAGCTAAAAACAGTATTTCGTTTAAAGAAGGAGACAAGTTCTCTGAGTATGTTAAAAAGATTAATGACGCTTTAAAAGACAAACTTCCTGCTGGAACTGAAATTGCATTTGAGCGTGAAGGTAAAAAAGTAGAAGCTGCCGGAAAATTCAATCGCATTCCCTATTTATTGAAAACAAAAACAGAAGTTACAGGAGATGATTTAAAAGATGCATATGTTCAGATTGATCCACAAGACAATCGACCTCAAGTTGGAATTCAATTCAATGCTCGTGGAGCACAAACATTTGCAAAAGTAACTGCTGAAAGCATTCATAAGCAATTAGCAATTGTTCTCGATGGGATTGTGCACTCAGCACCTGTGATACAATCAAGTATTCCAAATGGAAGAGCGCAAATTACTTTAGGCCGTGGTGATTACAACGACCTATTAAAAGAAGCGAAAGACTTATCAATCGTTCTTCGTGCAGGTGCATTGCCTGCGCAATTAGAATTTCTTGAGCAACGAGTTGTGGGACCAAGTTTAGGTGCCGACTCGATTCAACGTGGCAAATTGGCTTCAATCATTGGTTGTTTGGCAATTTTTATATTTATGCTTATTTACTACAGACTTTCAGGATTCTTTGCAGATATTTCGTTAATTTTAAACGTTCTATTTGTGATGGCAATCTTAGTAGGTCTTGAAGCAACGCTGACGTTACCTGGTATTGCTGGTATTGCTTTAACGGTAGGGATTGCTGTTGATAGTAACGTGGTGATTTATGAAAGAATTCGAGAAGAGTTGCGGCTTGGTAAACCTGCTAAATTTGCAGTGGAAGCTGGTTTTGATAAAGCATTCAGAACGATTCTCGATGCCAACGTTACTAATGCGTTTGCTGCAATCGTATTAATGAATTACGGAACAGGCCCGATCAAAGGCTTTGCCGTTACATTAATGATTGGTATCGTAACCACATTATTTACTGCAATCTTCGTATCCAGACTTATGTTTGACTGGTACTTAGATCGTTTTGACGTAAAAGAATTAAGCATTTAACACTGAGGAAAATAGTCATGATGGAATTTATACCCAAAAATGTAAATATTGATTTTATCGGAAAACGCCACATTTGGATTGGCATTTCAATTCTTGCAATCATAGCAACAGTGGTAATGTTTTTTACCAAAGGATTAAATTACGGCATCGATTTTACTGGTGGTGCCGAAGTTCAATTGAAATTTAATAAAATGGTTAGTGTTCATGATGTTCGAATCATGCTTGAGAATGCTAAGTTTGAGAATTTATCGATTCAAGAATTAGATACTGCAGCGAATGCAGAAGCACGTGGAGCAACATTTCGAATCAAATTTCGTGGAGATGAAGCCCAACTTCAACAAAGCTCAAAACGTTTAGAAGACACATTGATGTCTAAATACCAAAAAAATGAATTTGAAATCTTAAGCGTAGATGTGGTGGGACCTCAAGCAGGTAGTGAGTTGAGAAAATCTGGATTCTTATCAATGTTCTATGCACTTTTGTGTATTTTAATATACGTTGGAATTCGATTCGATTATCGATTTAGCCCAGGTGCAGTTCTAGCATTAATACACGATAGTATTTTTACAATCGGTGTATTCATCGTATTTCAAAAAGAATTTTCATTACAAATTCTAGCCGCGATCTTAACAATCATTGGTTATTCGAATAATGATACAATCATCGTTTATGACCGAGTTCGTGAAACAATGAAGTTGTTTCCAAATCGTTCGATTGAAGAAAATATCAATCGCTCAATAAATGAAACTTTAAGCAGAACACTTTTAACATCATTCTTTACTTTATTAGTAACCGTATCACTTATGGTTTGGGGTGGTGGCGTGATTAAAGATTTCGCATTCACTATGACGATTGGTATTGTTGTGGGAACGTATTCTTCAATATTTATTGCATCACCGATATTGATCGTATTAACCAAATACCAAGATAAAAAATCAAAAGGAGCTCGCAGTAATACAAGCGGCGGGCAGAAATTAGCGTCAGCAAAAAATGCTTAATAACGTTTTTGAAGATGCATCTGAGATACAACAGCATTTAAATTGTCATCCAGTTACTGCTAAGCTTTTATTCTCACGCGGTTTTACTGACTCAGACAAATTAAAAACATTATTTAAGCCTGAGCTTTCGCAATTACCAAATCCCAACACTCTCACTGATATGCAAAAATCGGTTGAGCGTGTGATTCGGGCAATTGATGAAAATCAAAAAATTGTTATTTATGGCGACTATGATGTAGACGGTACTTGCGGTTCGGCGCTTTTGTCAGATTTCTTTGAAGCAATCAATGTTCAAGTGCAGGTATACCAACCCAATCGATTTAAAGAAGGATATGGAATCAATTCAAACGCAATCAATGAGTTGATACAAGATGGTGCACAATTAATCATTTCTGTAGATTGTGGCATTACTGCTCATGAACAAGCGCTTTTATGTAAAAGTAAAAATGTAGATTTAATAATCATCGATCACCATAAATGCACAGAGCAGTTGCCTGTAGCGTATTCAATTGTAAACCCACAAAGAAAAGACGATAGTTCAGGCCTTAAAACTCTATGTGGAACTTCGCTAGCATTCTTTTTTGTAGTAGCGTTGAGAGCAAAGTTAAGAGAGACTCAATATTTTTCAAAACACAATATTTCTGAGCCCAATTTAAAATCTTTTTTAGATTTAGTAGCGGTAGCAACCGTAGCCGATGTAATGGATGTTCGTGGTGTAAATCGTATTTTATTAACTTATGGACTGAGTGTTTTAAATGAAAGCCCAAGAGCTGGATTTCAAGCAATCATTGACCTAGCAAAACTTAAAAAAGTTACAGCAATGCATTGTGGATTTATTTTAGGTCCACGAATCAATGCTGCTGGTAGATTGCAACATGCTCAATCTGCATTAAAATTATTGAAGTGCAAAAAAACTGAAGAAGCCAAAGAATTGGCTGAACAATTAGAAGAAATAAATCATAATCGAAAAAAAATTCAAGACTCAGTAGTTGAAGAAGCAATTAATCAAGCTCAAGTACAGATTGCACAGTTTGAGACTGCTTATTTAAATGAAAAAGCAAAATTAAGCGGCCCATGGCCTCGAGCTTTGGTTTTATATAATGAAAATTGGCATGAAGGTGTTGTTGGAATTGCTGCTTCAAAACTCGTAGAAATATATAAAAGACCAGTAATTGTTTTAGCCAATAAAGAAGATTCTGATCTGATTAAAGGAAGCGTGCGATCTTTTTCTAAAATCGATATCATTTCTCAGTTACAGTCTGAAAGCGTTTTGAAACATTTAGTGAACTGTGGCGGTCACGCTCATGCGGGCGGTGTTACTTTAGAAAAAACTAAATTAGAAACATTTTTAGTTGCCCTAAATGATCATTTGTCAATTACGACTACTTCGATTGAGTATGATAAATCGATTGCACATGATTTAGAAATCGCATTTACAGAATTAAATCCTAAATTGATGACTGAAATCGAAATGCTTGAGCCATTTGGACATCAATTTCCAGAACCAGTATTTAAAATCAATCATCTGATTGTACAAGAATCAAAAGTTTTAAAAGAAAAGCATTTAAAGTTAAAATTTCCGTACTCTCAAGTTGAAGGAATGTGGTTTAATGTTCAAGAAGTTGCGCCGATATTCGAAAAATTTCAAAATAAAAATCCCGCACATTTCTGGATTTCACCGCAGTGGAATGATTGGAATGGAATGCGCAAATTACAGTTTAGCATTCGCCACGTAGAGTTTTCAGGTACATAAAAAATAAGGCTAGGTTAAGTACCTAGCCTTACATTTGTTCAATGATTTTACCTATGGTGCCGTATTTATTGTTTTTGTAAATTACATTGAACAGGATAGTCAGTCATCTCTTGCCACTCAGGATGAATTTCACCACTAATGACGAAAGTATTTTCAGTGTGATCGATTTCAATATTTGTACCTTCAATTGAATTAAATTGATTTTGATATTCTAATCCAAAGCCTTTTACTTCTGCACTTTCGGTGACCTCACCCCAAGAGCTTGTTTTCCAGCGTTGTTTATCGCCGATACAGCGATAGCAATGATCTATTGCAAAGTTAATTTTTTCTTGAGTTCCTAAAATGCAATTTTCCATATGTGACCATTCGTCTTCCCATTGTTCACAGCCAAATTTGCGTGAACCTTCTTCAGCAATATGGCAAGAATTCGCAGTATTTTGTTTAGTTCTTAGAACTCCACATGATCCTGTCGTAAAGTCTAAAATATTGTTTGATGTTTTTTCAAAGTATAGTGTTAGTTTAATTGTTTGTTTTGGTTCTAAATAAACGATTAAACTATCTACTTCATTTGTATTTTTTGAAATGAGTGAAACTATATTTTTTTCATTATCATTTGCAATAAATATAGTTCCTTGTTCTTTTACTTTGTATAATAAATTGTCTTTAATATTCCAAAAAACAGCATCATGTTTTTTAGGTATAAACGCTCTAGCGTTTTCACAATCTGCATATTTATTGTTTTCTTCAAAAATATATCTATATAAATTTCCTGTAATTTTACGTTTAATTTTAAATTGAACTGAGTTGGTAGTCGGATTGGTTAGTTCTATCGTTTTAAGAGGAACTAATTTTGTAGTATTTGTAAATTGCGAACGATTGTTTGGAACAGTATCTTTAGAAATTAACTTTGCGTCGTAAATTATTTCAGTTTGAATCGTGATTACTTTTTCGTCTGTACGGAAGAGCGCTTCTAGTGTCGCTTTGTTGTTTGAGTTTAATTTCATATCTGTCGTAAAGTCTTTAATTGAAATGATAATTGTTTTACCACTTCCGTTCGATTCAACAGAAAGAGTCTTGAAATTTAATTTTCTTAAATCTTTTCCTCTGACCGCATTTAGTTGAATGTCTATATTTTCTTTGTCTAAATTTGTGACATTGTATCTCACTTGAAAACTGTTTGACTCATCAATTGCTTTTTTAGACAAAATTAAACTTTCTTTTGTTTTATAAAAATCGGTAGAAATTTCACTGAGTGACTGTATTTCATTTTGTGTTTTGCTTGAAACAATCTCAATGCTTGATTCGCTATGCGCACGTTCAGAGTTTGATTGAGTGTTGAACGATTGCTCATTGGATGCTTTGGTTTCAACGGGTGCTTTAAATGCACATGCGGTAAATAGTAAAGAGATGGATAAGAATATAAAGAGGGATCTTTTTAGCATTGGTTCTCCTTTAGAGTTATGTGAAATAAATAATTTATGTGAATAATCACAATCGAATGATTTGAATTACAAGAAGAGTGCCAAACTTTTGGTAAAGATTGTTAACTGATTTAAGTTCTTTTAGGTTTAGTTGTTTTCAATGCATCTAATTTTTTTAGAGCAAATATGAATTTTACATTCTGAATTTGGATTTGTAGCACAACCTTCGGAGGTAGATTTAATATCCCATTGCATTTCTTTTATATGTTCTTTTTGTTGAGATAGGCCTTTAAATCCTAATGATTTACAATGGTCATCAAATGCTTTCATGGCATCATGTTTTTTACCGATGAAATCGGTGCATTGTTCACTAAATGCTCTGTAAGTAACTGGTTTTTGATAATTAGGATTACTTAGTTCAAGATTGCTGTCAGCTGAAAAAGCTAAAATAGGTGCAAGTAATATGAAGTGAATCATATAACTTATTTTACTCGTATGATTTAAAAATGCAGCTTAAATCAAATGTAAAATCTTGTTTATATCGCCCTTTTCCTTCTCGGAATGAAAAACTACCTACTGCGGTTTTGAGGTCTTCTGATTTGAGAATGAGTTTTTCGCGACGAATTCTACCTTTGTGAAATAAGTAAATAAAATGTCTGATATTATTGGCTTCAAAAATAAACTGTTTTTTTGTTTCGTTATTAAAGTTTGTAAAAAATGTTGTTGTAAGGCTTGCATTGCTCAGCTTTTTATCTGTGTACAATGGTTCCATTTCAAAACGTAATTTATAGTTAACGATTTTGAAGTTTTTAAATCCTTTTAGTTCAGCAATTAGATGAAGTGCGTGATCTGAAGAGACGCATTCTAGATATGGTTTTGCTGTTTCGAGTGTTATTTCTTGTGCGAAAGTAGGGGCAATGTTTACCCAGACAAAGAGCGTAATTAAAAATTTTTTCATGGGCTAACTCCTTGAAATATAAGTGTGAAACTTCAATGACTTCGTATCCCAAAGGGGATGGGTTGAAAAGCAGATATTGACTTACGCATAACTTACGCTAATCTATTTTTATATGGTTTACCCAGGCACAAAACCTTTAACCCCAAAACAAAAGAAGCTTTTAGCCTTTATTGAAAGCTTTTATTCCAAAAAGGGCTACGCTCCCTCCCAGAAGGAGATCGCAGCCCATTTTGGTTTTAGTTCCTTAGGAACGGTGCAAAATTATTTAGTACGCTTAGAGAAGTTTGGATTTTTGTCCAAAACTTGGAATGCAAAGCGTGCGATCCAGATTCAACCCTCAGTCCCCAACCACAGTAAAAGTCCTGATAGTCCAAGTCCAAATAGTCCAAACTTGCGTCTGCTTTCTTCTCAAGAGCTTGAGCGGCCATTTGCTGAACATGCAATGGAGCTCGAACTTTTGGGAAGAGTAGCTGCAGGGTATCCGATCGAAGCAATTGAGAATGCTCGTCCTGTAGAAGTGCCTAGAACAATGATTAAAGCCGGCAATCAATATTACGTTTTGCAAGTGCAGGGCGATTCAATGATTGAGGACGGAATTTTAGATGGAGATTACGTAGTAGTCCGTAAAACACAGACAGCGGCAGAAGGCGAAATAGTCATAGCGCTAGTAGATAATGAGGCTACGATTAAACGCCTTCGCCGTTGGAGTGGAAGAGTGGAATTGCATCCAGCAAATCCAAGATTTCAACCCATTATTGTGGGGCCTCATCAAGATTTTCGTATCCAAGGTGTGTTTGCAGGGCTCATACGGAATTCCCATTTTAAATAAATTTTAGAAAGTTTTTAGGAGTTTTTAAAATATGCTCAATTGGCTCTTTGTCGATATGAATGCTTATTTTGCATCGGTCGAACAGCAAGTAAATCCTGAGCTCAGAGGAAAACCAGTAATGGTGTGCCCCTCACTTGTAGACACAACTTGTGCGATCGCCGCAAGCTATGAGGCTAAAAAGTTTGGAATTAAAACCGGCACGATGGTGCGAGAAGCAAAAAAGATTTGCCCCGGTGTGATCGCGGTCGAAGCTCATCCCAGTATGTATGTTGAATATCACAACAAAATAGTGGATGCGGTTGAATCATGTTTGCCCGTTACCGCTGTGATGTCGGTCGATGAGATGGCTTGTCGTCTGCGAGGCTCTGATCAGGCATTAAAAAATGCAATGAAGCTTGGATTAGAAATCAAAGCCGCCATTCGAAAGAGGGCAGGTGATTATTTAACCTGCTCAGTAGGAATTGCACCCAATCGGTTTTTAGCAAAAGTTGCATCCGACATGCAAAAGCCTGATGGGTTGACTGTGATTGAGCAATTTCAAATTCCAGAAAAATTAATGGTGTTAAAGCCTTCTGATTTTCCGGGCATTGGCAATCGAATGGAGCATAGGCTTCACATGCGCGGAATCAAAACCATGCGAGATCTGTATGATCTATCCAAAGCTGAAATGAAATCAGTGTGGGGAGGAATCATTGGTCTTCGCATGTATGAGTGGATGAGAGGAGTTGATCTTGAGTTAGAAGAATCTCCTGATCAGAAAAGTGTAGGGCACTCACACGTTCTGCCGCCTGATTTGCGAACCATGGATCTTGCCTATGCCACTGCTCAAAAACTTACACACAAGGCAGCTCACAGAATGAGAAAGCTTGGATTTTGGGCGCGAGGCTTTTCTTTGTACGTACGGTTCATGCATCAGCATGGTTGGTCTGCAAATGTTCGTGTTTTAGAATGCCAAGATACGTTTACAATTCTAGAAGCACTGAAGACTTTGTGGAGTGAAGTGCCCGACGGAAAACCGTTTGCCGTGGGAGTTACACTATATGATTTTGTTTCTGACCAAGAACATACCTTTGGATTATTTCATGAACAAAAGCGAATGGCGCTCTCGCAAGCTCTAGACGAAATCAACGTAAAATACGGAAGCAACAGTGTATATTACGGTGGAATTCACCATGTGCGCACGGCCGCACCCACTCGCATTTCGTTCACACAAATTCCAGAGTTTGATTTTTAAACTAGGTAAAAAATTCACAGGAATGAGATATTAAAATTGAGTCAAAATGTCTAAAATAAAGGTTTAAAAATACGATAAGAGAATATGGAAAAAATAAATGTTACAACCAGAATATGGCTTATTAGTTTAACTCTATTACTCTGCTTAGGCGCACTAGCTTTTGTAAGTAATCTAAAATCATCTAAATTAATGAATGATCTTGATAATGTAAGCAATGTGCAATTGCCTGCTTCAAGAAACATGACATACGCAGACATGATGCATGATGGAATACGTGGAGTTGTAATGGAAAGTGTAGTAGCCATGTATGCGAAAAATGAAGAAAAATTAAACGAATTAAATAAAGAATTGGATGAAAAGTCTGAAGATTTTTTAAAGTACATTGCTGAGTTAGATAAACTTCCTATTAATCAAGAAACTAAAAAATCGATTGAAGAGACAAAACCAGCAATTCAAGAGTATGTAGATTTATCTAAAAAAACAATTACATTGGCCAGTAAATTTAATGTGTCAGAAATGCAAATGCAGTTAAAGACATTTGAAACAAGTTTCAAGTTTTTAGAAGAAAAAATGGAAAAATTAGGAGATTTAATAGAGAAAGATTCTCGTTCTGCCAACGATTCAGGTAAGGATGCGAGAGGATGGATTCTATCTGTTTCTATATTATCTTGTTTAATTGGTTCAATTATAACTTTATTAGTTTCACGAAAAACTAAATCAGATTTTGGAAAAATTGCAAATGAGTTAAAAAGTGTGATGAGTGCTTCCAAAGATATAGAGAAAAAAATAGAAAATGCATCTAATAATGTTAAAAAATCATCAACAACTCAAGTTTCTTCAATTCAAGAATCAGTGGCAGCGATCACCCAAATTACGCAGCTTAGTGAAAGTACAAACCATAAAGTTCAGTCATCTGAACAGTTATCTGAGCAGGTTTATAAAAAAACAACTGAAAGTCAAAAGGTAATGGAAAAATTGCATAAAGAAATAAGCTATATACAAGAGTCGAATTCACAACTTAGAAAAATAGAAAGTTTTTTTCAAGAAATTATTTCAAAGACTGAAACGATCGATTCGATTGTAAATAAAATTCAAATCTTATCTTTCAATGCAACTATTGAAGCTGCTAGGGCAGGTGAAAAAGGAAAAGGATTTGTTGTAGTTGCTGAAGAAATGGGAAATTTAGCAACAGTGAGCGGAAAGGCATCTCAAGAAATAAATGCAATTATTAATAATTCAAAGATTGAAGTATCAAATACAATTCAAAATACCGCTGAAAAAGTTAAGACTGGAAATCAAACATGCGATAACGCAATTCTCGAATTCATCAATATTGTTGAGTCAATTAAGCAAGTGTTAGATAATATGAAAAATATTTCAGATAATTCACAATCTCAGTCTGCTGGATTACAACAATTGCTTTTAGCAATGAAAAATATGGATCAAGTATCACAAGATAATCTAGATGTAAGTAATGAAGTGTGGAATACTGTGCAAAATTTAACTAACCAAAATAATATATTAGAGTCTTCAATTAAAAGACTAATTCAATATGCTGGTTAATAGTTTAAATTATTTTGTTCTTTTTAAAGTAAAGGCAACATCATTTTGCTTTTTACCATCCATGAAATGAGTCCACTCTTGTTTTACAGTATTTTCATCTACAATTGTAAGTTTTAAAGCATGCATATGGGCTTCTTTTGCAGAAGCAAGTCCTGCAGATTTTTTCATTTCAAAAAACATAGAATGGTCATCAGCAGACATTAATGACATATGCGGTTGGTTTCCAATAGAACAATAGTGTGTCATTCCTAAACTTTTTCCTTCACGATGGTAAACAGTAACCATTTCATGAGGAGTGCCGGCCATGGTTTTTTCAATGATGGCAGTTCCACCAGAAGTTAGTTCATAAGTATTTTTAAAGGACATTTCTTTTTCGCCCATTTTGCTAGTACCTTCCCAAGTACCAACTAGCTTTTTTAATATATCGAATTCTTTAGGCATTACAGGTGCAGGGTGATCCATTCCTGCAAATAAATTGATTGAAAAAAACAAAGATATTATTAAAAATAAAGTAAATTTCATAGCTTCTCCTATTTGTATGAATGTGTGTGATCATTTTTACATAAGTAATGGTTTTTGTCTTTTTATTATTAAAAAAATAACATTCATAAAATGAATACTTTTATGTTTATTATTCATTTTACAAATGAAGCACTAAGCCTTAGTTTCGCGTCACAAAACGAAATCATGCCACGGACTCGCAAGATTTAACTTTAAATTCAACGAATGAAATAACAATTTAAACTTGGAGTAGAATATGAAAACAACAATCTCAATATTGGCATTCTTATTATCATTTAATGTATTTGCAGGATGTGAAGACGGTACAAATATGGCTGAAGACGGTGTAATTCGCTATGTATCTAAAAAATTTCCTCAGGCAAAAATCAGATGTAGAGCAAATTCAGTAGATTATAAAGAAACAAAAAATGGCAGAGAAGTTCATTTAGTAGAGTTCAGTTGCGACGGCCGTGAAGTAGCAACATTTGCAGTTGAATTAGTTGAATATGAAGATGCGGTTTGTGGTTTATCAAAAATTAAAAGAGTTCAATAATCATTTATTAAGAAAAGGAAAGATTTTATGAAAAAAATAACAATGACAATATCAATGGTAATCAGTTTAATCCTAGGTTCGGTGTCGCAAGCATTTGCTGATACCCCCTACATTGTAGAACCAATGATTTGCAAAGGAAAAATATATGGAAATACGGAACAAGTACATTCTTCTTATGCGCAAATATTAATTAAACTCAATACATTTTATTCTAAAAGAAAAGATGGAAGTTTAGCACTTAGCTTAAATGTACAAAATGATTACGCATACGAAAATACAAGAATGGATGCCAAAACTGCTTCTTGGGGAGAGTCTTGGTTTATGGGACCAATGACTCGTAATGGAAACAAAATAAATCCTAAAGAGTTAACACCATTTCATAAACTTTCATTAAAGGTTATAGAGTCTAAAGTTTTAGATGATGGCAGATTGTTTCAAGTTTTAAATGGAATACTAGAAATTAAAAATAGTCCCGCTGGTAGTTACGGGTATCGTCTTAAATGTAAAGCGATTGTAGTTAAAAAACCAAGCGGTGTTATGGATTTAACAAAATAATCATTGTGCACTTTTTACCTAGTTAAAGCAGACTAAATAACTTTTTAAATGAAACTTACTCAATAGATGATTACGATGAACCTATGTCTGAAACTTGGTTTAACTATAATGGCAATTATTTAGAAGACTTAAGAAATAAGCCAACAGAATACATGAATGTCAAAAAGATGTATGAAAGGCTCTTAACTCTATATAATGAATATAATGATGAAGAAAATCTTGAGTTAAAAGAATTAAGAGCAGAACTTTATACCGAAACAAAAGAGTATTTTTGGAAAATGATTAATATCGTTCCCAATGATAATGAAAGTAAGGTTTTGTTAAACTGTCTAAATTTTGAGTCTAACTTTCAGAAATTTATAAACGAAATCAATTTGCTAAAATAATATAAAAACGAATGAAGAGACATTTTGTCACTTCACTGAAATCTTTGATCAGATCATTTCAAATGAGACATATTGAGACATTTATTGGAATAATGTTCCTGTTAATAAAAACAAAAAAATAATCAGTTAATAAAATAATAATTAAACATGAATTTATGACCGATTTAATGTCTAGAGAAAGGCATTAAATTATGAAAAAACAATTTGGATTAAAACATAAATTAATTTTTGCAGTGATTGGAGTAGCCTCTTTATTTATACTATTTGCAACCATAGCGGGATCATCGATAAGTAAACTTGAAAAAGAATTAGATTATTATGCACATGTAGGTGTTCCGATAACTGAAACCTTGGGAAAAATAGAAACAGCAACCAATGCGATACCAAGATTTGTATGGCTCTCTCTTGCCTATTCTAAAGATTCTGATGAACGAAATAAAGCACTTTCAAATATTAAAAAGTATCAGAGTATGTTAAAAGAAAAGGTTCAATATATTGTTGAACATACAAGCGAATCGGAAACGCTTGATAAAGTGAAAGCGCTTCATGAACAAATTGAACCGTTATATGTAATAGTTGATCAAGGTTCATATTTAATTGAAAATGGAAGTGACCAGGCTGCCAGAGATTTATTAATTAATGGAATGCCTTTTTTTGCGTTAAGACTGTCAAATTATACAAAGGAGCTACTTGATTATTATCATTTGAATAATGAAAAAATTGAAAAACAAGCTGAAGATATTATAAAAAATTCAAAAACAATATTCAAAGTTATATTTTTATTTTCATTATTTTTAGTTGTTACATTTGGTTTTAAATTTGTAAAAACTTTAACTAAACATTTAACTGAATTTACATCAAAGTTAGGTGAGTCATCTAATGTACTAACATTCGCTACCAATAAGTTATCGATTTCTTCTAAAGGGATAACAGATTCTTCAACTAAACAATCTTCAGCAATTGAGAAAACAGCAGCTGCCGTTGAACAAATATCATCGATGGTAAAACAAACTTCTGATGCAACTGAATCAGTAATGCAGTTAAGTGAATCTTCAAAAAATATTGCAATTCAGGGTAAGAATATTGTTGAGATGATGATTCAGGCGATGGATGAAATTAGAAATAATAACCAACAAATGGTTGATCAATCAAATGAAAATAATTTAAAATTTAAACAAGTACTAGATACGATTAAAGAAATTGAAGTAAAAACTAAAGTAATCAATGATATAGTATTTCAAACAAAACTTTTATCATTTAATGCATCTGTAGAAGCTGCTCGTGCTGGAGAAATGGGTAAAGGATTTGCTGTAGTGGCAGAAGAAGTAGGAAATTTAGCTCAAATGAGTGGTAATGCAGCTCGCGATATTACTGTACTATTATCTGAAAGTGTAAATAATACAGAAAAAGTTCTTAAAGAAACGCAAGAGTCAATATTATTTTCAGTAAATAATGGAAAAGAAAAAGTAAGTAAAGGAATAGAAATATCAAGAGAGTGTGGAGAGCTGTTAAATAAAATTGTAGACGCATCGACAAAAGTTACTGAAATGGTATCTAGTGTTGCTATGGCAGGAAAAGAACAAACTCATGGCATTTCAGATATCAGCGTAGCAATTCATGACCTTAATAAATCAATCAATGAAAATAATAATTCAGCTAAGATCAGTCAGCAAATGTCAGTAAAGTTATTTGATGAAACTAGGGGATTACGTGATTCGACTGGCGTACTTAAAAAAGAAATCGATGGCAAACCTTTGGTGTCAAAGTTTAAGTGGAGCAGTGATTTTAATTTAAATGTAAATGCAATGGATAGTGAACATATAAATTTAGTTAACAAAATAAATATTTTTGCAGATTGCTTAGACTCGGATGTTTATTCAGAAAAATCAGTACAGGCCTTCAATGATTTAGCAAATACGGCTATTAAACATTTTGAAAATGAAGAAAAATTTATGCAATCATTTAATTTTATAGAGTTTGTACCTCACAAGAAAATACATGAAAAATTAATTAGCGGAGTTTTAGAAGTTGGCGAAAATTTAAAACGTAAAAATATTGATCCGTCTGCAGTAATGAATTTTTTAAATGATTGGTTAGTGGGACATATCTTAGGACAAGATATGAAATATGCTATTCAGTATCATAACGGACAAGCGCAAGGTCGTTATGATACTGAACTGAGCAAATTAGCTGCTTAGTTATTTTCCGTTTCTTAATTTGAGAACATAGTAAGACATTCCCCATCTTTCGTCTTCTGAAAGATGTTTAAATGGAGCCATCATTGTGCCAGCAATTCCATTTGTAAGGACATCATAAACTTGATCGACTGTCGGTTTATCAAGTTTGCCTTTCCCATCTTTTCCTTTAAACGCTTCTGTAATGAAGTTTCTCGGTGTGGGTTTTAAGGCTTTACCTGCAATTCCGTCGCCTTTTCCTGTGTCACCATGGCAAAGTACACAGTTTTTCACATATGCTGCTTTTCCTTTTTCAAGTAATGCAGGAGATGAAGCTGGTGCTGATGCCAATGCGTTCAATGAAGTTAGTATTGTGCCTACTAATAATAATTGAATAGATTTTTTCATATAGTTCTTCCTTCTTGAAAAACTATATTACGACTTTTTTAAAAAAATGCACGACAGAACGTAGTGGATATCTACATTCGGGGTAAAGTTACCCCTTGTTGTGATTGGTATTTGCCTTTTTTATCTTTGTAAGACACTTCACATTGCTCATCACTTTCAAAGAAGAGCACTTGTGCGATGCCTTCGTTAGAATAAATTTTAGCAGGTAATGGTGTAGTGTTTGAAATTTCTAATGTTACGATTCCTTCCCATTCTGGTTCAAATGGAGTTACGTTTACAATGATTCCACAACGAGCGTATGTACTTTTGCCTAAGCAAACTGTTAATACATTTCGAGGAATTCTGAAGTATTCTACGGTTCTTGCTAATGCAAAAGAGTTTGGTGGAACAATACAAATATCACCTTTAAATGTTACAAATGAATTTGGATCGAATTTTTTTGGATCAATTACAGTGTTGTTAATATTTGTAAAAATTTTATATTCGTCGGCTACTCGAATGTCATAACCATAAGAAGATACTCCATAGCTTATAATAGATGCGTCTGAGGATTTTCTAACTTGTCTTGGTTCGAATGGCTCAATCATGCGGTGTTCTAAAGCCATTTTGGTGATCCATTTATCTGATTTAATCGACATATGCTGCGTCCCCTCTCATAGTTGTATGCTAAAAAGCATGAAATATTTACAAGGTGGGCTTGACTCTAATCCTACCCACACTAGACTCTATAGGTAGTTCTACAAAAGCATTTTTAGTAAAGCAACAGTAGATACGCAACAAACTGACCATATTTATCATGGAGGATGAAGATGGGGAATGGATTCTTTAAGTCGGTGAAAGTTGTTTTAAGTACAGCTTTAGTTAGCGTTATGTTTAGCGCTGCTACAGAGGCTCGTTTTCAAAAATTTGAAATTTCGAACCAACAAAAATATAAACCAGGTGAGATTTTAGTCAAACTAAAAAATCAAAATTCTTTCAATTCTTTTTCTGCGCACAATTTGGTTTCAAAGTTATCGCAAAAATTTGATGTAAGCTTAATTCCTCAGCAAATGGATGAAAGTTTGGTAATCATTCGTGCTGAAAATGGAACTTCAACAGAGCAGTTATTAAGTGAGGCTAATCAGGATTCATCTGTTGAGTATTCAGAGCCTAACTATATATATAGAATTACTACTCTGATTCAAAATGCTGCCAATGTGAATGTTCCTGCAGATCCAAAATTTAATTTGGATTGGGGATTACTGAATAATGGCCAAGTTGATAGTGAAGGACATGCAGGAAAAGCAGGTTCTGATATTGGAGCAACACAAGCTTGGGCAATGGCAACAGGCTCTAAAAATATTAAAGTAGCAGTGATCGATACAGGTGTTGATTACAATCATGAAGAATTAAAAGAAAATATCATGATTAATACCAAAGAAATTGCTGGAAATGGCATCGATGATGACGGTAATGGATTTATCGATGATGTTCATGGTTGGAATTTCGATGGAAAAAATAATGATCCAATGGATGATAACGAGCATGGCACGCACGTATCAGGAACAATTGGCGCAAAAGCAAACAATGGTGTGGGTACTGCCGGAGTAAATTGGAACGTTTCTATATTGCCTGTTAAATTTTTAAATTCTGATGGATCTGGATCACTTGCTGATGCTGTTGAAGCTATTAAGTATGCCACCAAAATGGGTGTCAATGTTATGAATAACTCATGGGGCGGCGGTGGCTATTCAAAAACAATGTATAGCGCTATCAAAGATGCTAGAGATAAAGGTATCTTATTTGTTGCGGCTGCTGGAAATGAATATAACAACAATGATAAAGAAAAAGCATATCCAGCAAGTTATGATTTAGAAAATGTAGTTGCAGTTGCAGCTACTGATAATCGCGATCGTTTAGCAACATTTTCAAACTTTGGTGCTAAATCAGTTCATCTGGCTGCACCTGGTGTGAATATTTTTAGTACGATTCCCACTTCAAAGGGAGGCTATGATACTTTTAGTGGAACTAGCATGGCTTGTCCGCACGTAGTTGGAGCTGCCGCATTATTATGGTCTGCAAATCCTACTTTTGATTATAAACAAATTAAAAATAGATTGTTGCAAACCGTAGATAAGGTCTCTACATTGTCTGGTAAAGTTTTATCAGGTGGACGTTTGAACGTTTATAAAGCGTTGATCAATAAAACAAAATAAAGTTTTACCAAATTTAAGGCAAAGTGCGGTTTTGATCGAATGAGAAAAAAAAGAAACATTTCATTTCAAAAAAAGTTTCTTTTTTTAGGTGCATTGTTTTGTTTTGTTTTTTTATCTCAAATACGTAGCGAAAATCAAAATCCAGAAAATCCTACTGTAGGAGTTACCCCAAAACCTACGCGCATACCGTTGCCTGGAAAATTAAAATCTGATTATGTAAAATTGTTAAAACAACAAGCTGATGAACGAAAAGAGTTTTATGAAAACCAATCAAATGAGAAAGTAGAGCTTAAAAAATCAGTTAAAAGTGAATTGAATGATTTGCTAGAAAAGCATAGAGCGGCACGTACTCAGTTTATGAATGAAAAGCATACGGGTGAAGAAAGAAGAACTTTTTTCTTAGGACAAAGAAATGAAATGGCAGAAAAAAAGAAAGCGTTAAAAGAAAAGCAAATTCAACTTGAGCGTGATCACAAAGAAAGATTAAAAGATTTTTTGAGCAGTCAAAAGTCAGAGCGTAAACGTTATCAAGAAAAGTGACGAACCATACAATATACTTCCGCAGTTTGATTGAATTTTATTTGTTCTAATATTTTAAAATTATTTTTTTGATAAAACGATACTGGACCATTTCCACAATAAAGATGAATACCATTGATTTGTTTAGTTTTTAATTCTTCTATGAGCGCTTTGATCAGTAAGTCGCCCCATCCTTTGCCACGAGCTTCTTTTAACAAGTTAATGTGTAGGTGAGCGGGGAATTCCTTTAGAAGTTTTCCTTTAGTTTCTTCTGAAAATGAATTCTCTGGTGTATTTTGTAAGCGAATTGTCTGTTTTAATAAACGTTTTATATCTGAGTTTTTATATAATTGATCTACGCAAATATTAAAAAACATTGGAATTGTATGTCGCAACAATTTTTTGCGATTAAATTGAAGTGTATTCGGGCAACCGGTAATATATCCAATAATTTGATCTTCGTTTTCTAAGACAAAAGTCCATTCAGGTAATAATTTTTGATAAGGCCCGATCCAAATTTCAGAAAAAATTTCAAATCGATTTGATTCAATCGGATTTCCAGACTTTCCGGTTAAACAACAAATTTCACGTATCGCTGTCCAGTCAGAATCTTTTGCTTTACGAACGATCGGATTCATTAAGGTTGAGAGTTAATGTGATACACACAACTATTTGGTTCTGGATTGTTTGTGATTTCAACAGTAAGTGCTTGCATATGTTTTATGTTAGCTAAATCTAAGTATTTTCCTTTTCGATCATCACCTACAAAGATATCAATTCGATTTCCAACAATTGCACTTCCTGTGTCTTCAGCAAGCCAATATCCATCGTGAATAGATTGGTCTGGCATGAGCATACCTTTTGTTTCTTTTATAAAAACAGTACTGCCAAATGGAATTACTTTTGGATCAACAGCAATTGTTTTGTATGGTTTTAATGCGCAATCACCGACACCAGTTCCATATTCGTTTGTTGTAAATTTAAAACGAACTTCTCCGTCGATTAGGCCTGCAAAGTTAAGCATTTTGCCATCACGAGTTTTGCCTGATCCTTCCATTTTTAAATCTTTATAAAAAACAGAGCTAACCATGGCTAGAATATCGCCACTCATAGAAAGGACAGGGGTGTTTTGTTTGTATAAAATGTAATCATTTTCATCTATATAGTAGTAATAGGTGTTTTTTAAATGATAAGTAGCAAACGAATTATTTGTTAGAAAAAGTAGAAATATCAATAAGGTTCGCATTACATAAATTGTCGATTAGATTCAGATTTTTGTCAAAGTGGAATCGAATACAAATACATTGACGCGTAATGTAAAAAACGATATGAAATTGATAATTTTAGGGAGTTATATGAATAAAGCTATTTTAATCTTATTTTTGTATACGTTCAGAGTATTTGCGGGAATAGATGAGTTTCCTGAAGAAAGAAAATATACATCTAAAGATAAAGGATATTCGCAATATTCTTCTCGTTCAATGCAAGGTACAAATAAATTAGTTTTAACATTTGATGATGGTCCTTCTGAAATTACGACGCCAAAAATATTAGATACTTTGGCCAAATATAACGTAAAAGCTACATTTTTCATGTTGGGCCAGAACATAACTGCTAAAACATTACCAATTGTGATTCGAATGCTACGTGAAGGACATACCATCGGAGCGCACTCTTGGGCACACGTGAATTCAAATACTCAAACGCAAGCACAATTTGAGAAGAGTACAAAGAAGACTTTGTTCACACTAGATGCAGTAATGAAAGAAGCTGGCATTTATCAAAATGAAGTATATTTTCGTTTTCCATATGGAGCGTATGGAACAAATGTAAAGTATCACCATTTAAATGTTTTGAGAGATTTGTCATATCAAATTTACGGTAGCAACTGTATCAATTTTGCATTTTGGGGAATTGACACAGAAGATTGGATTCCAAACAATGATGCCGAAGGAATATTGCAAAACATCAAAGCAAATATGGTTGGTGGAATGGCTTATGAACACAAAGCAATTCGTGATGCAAAAGGAAAAATTACGTACATTAGAAGTCCATATTTAATTAAAAATCCAGTTAAAGGTGGAGTTGTATTGATGCACGATATTCATGCAAGAACTGTCGAGGCGCTTCCTTTGATTTTAGATTATGCCCTTCAAAATAAAATTGATGTTGTTCCGCTTTCGTCAGTATCAGAATATGAATTTGGAACAAGAGTATGCGGTAATCAAATCGCTCAGTCTAAATGACGTTCAAATCTAGCTTTAATAAAAGAATAAAACGCAATGGCAGCAGGTAATAAGAATCCTAAATACTTTGATTGAATAAAAAGAGCTGCGCCCGTAACGGATCCAAATATAAAAAATGAAAGTGAACCTATTTTAAGAATCATATTTCTTTTTTCATTGGGATTTAATTTGGCTTTAGTTGTAAAAGATTTTACAAGATCAATCCCTAGATCTGTAGTAATGCCAGTTAGATGTGTGCTTCGAACGGTTCCGTGTGAAGCAGTAGTGATCGCAGCATTTTGAAGCCCACTGGCTAAGCACAGTAATGCAAGTAACATATAATCTTGTGTAAGACGTAATTCTTCTCCGAATACACCGAAGAAATTATAAAAACCAGCAATTGCACATATTGAAAGGCAACAACACACAGCAAGCATTACATAGTCATAATGTGGTTTTCTTTTTAATCTAATATTTCGATCAATCAAATAGGCAGATACCATTGCTCCACAGAGAAAAAAGATGGGTACTGACAAAATACCAAAAGCTTGATCATAATGATGTTTTACAATTTCAATTCCAAATAGAGTAGCGAATCCGGTAACGTGTGTAACAAAACGTTCGGTTGCCATAAAACCACCGGCATTCACATTTCCTGATAAAAAACTCAACATGAACCAATTAAAAAAAATGATTTTTCGGTCGGCGTTGTCAGCTCTATGATGAAACATTAATTATTTTTCTATTGGATAAGATTTTGCAATCCAATTTGGCATTCCACCTGAAACGATAGTTACGATATTTTTAATGCCAGAGTTCATTAACTCAAAAGCGGCACGTTGAGCCCGTCCACCAGCCATACAATAAATATAAATTTTAGAATAATTCTTTAATTCATTCGCATGTTGAGAAACCTCGTCATGAGAAATATTTTTGCTGCCTGGTACGTGTCCTTCGCTATATTCATCTGGATAACGTACGTCTAGTATGAGTTCGCCTTTTTGAAGATTTTGAAAGGCCTTATATAGTCCATCCATATCAAGTGTCTGCATTTGTTTGGTGCTCCTTTTTAAAGTTTTTCACATATGTCCACCAGTCGTTATGAGGAAGTGTACTTGTTAAAATTACCTTATCTGAAACGATTGGCAGTGATTTTGTTTTAAGAATTCTGAGTAAAGTTTTTAGTTTCAATATTGGCAATCTAATTCTAGCAAAAGAAATGATTAAAAATTTAAATGCGAGAGAAAGGTAAGGATTTATTTTATTTAAATCAAAGAAAATCGCTAAATAGTTTTCTCCATTTTTTAACATCAAATGGTGATATTCGATTCTGAATAGTTTGTATTTTTTAAGAATTTGGCTACTTAGGGTTAGTACAGAATTAAGAGAATCTTGATCAAGACAAAGAATTGTATTGTTTCTAGGATACTTTTGTAAAACCCCCACACAAACGGTCCATTTAGGCCATTTAGATAGTTTGGATTTAGTTTGTATTGCATCCATAGCAGTTGAAATAGAGTCTAGTAAAATATTAGACAATAGTTTTTGTTTTTTATTTTCAGGATTTATCAATAGTTCAAATGGAAATTTTAATCCTGGATTTTCATATTCATATTTCGATTTAATATTTAATAGTGAAAAAGTTGATGAACGATAATTTCTAGTTTTTTGAGTTAAGAGTTTGAGTCCATTTTCACCAGCGCCACCTAACTCGATTTCATTAATTGATTCAGGACCCCAACCAAGTGATATTGATTTAGATAAGTGTTGAATTTTAGAAGGATCTAAATTCATAATTGTAGCGGCAACGATGTCATGAGCGATTGGATTGTTCGCAATTAAAATTAATCCCAATTCTTGCGATCTTTGAGTAGATCGATTTCCTGCGATTGGTAAGTATATTCCATCACCAATGATTAAATTTGGAAATGCAATTTCTAAAAATTGAGAAATTTGATCTGGTTCATAGTTAATCAGCGAATTGTCTAAGCCAAGTCTTACGGCACCTGCAAAGCCTTCAGATTGAGAATCGCCCATAATTTTGGGAATAAAAACATTATAATTTGAGTGCAGCCATTGTGAAGTAGCAAGGCATTTATGAAACTTAGACTTATAATCTTTTGTATAAATGTAATTAACTTGTTCTGTATCTTCTTCATAAAGAAGTGGAAATTTTGAGTAATTTAATTTTTCAGTAAATTCATTATTAGCGATATTGTATTGATTTCTTTCAAGAAGTACTTTTTGATTTGAATGGGGAGAAAATTCGCTAATATGTTTTAAAGATGATTCAATGATAAAAGGATGTGTACAAGAATTTTTTGAAATAGATTCATCTAAAATCATGAATCTAGGTTTAACCAAAATTTGTTTAGGCTTTAAAGTTTCTAATTCAGTAGCTGCGTGACAATAAATAATGCCTTCTCGAATTTGATCAGAGATTTTTTGTTGATCTAAGTAACCTGTTTGTACAATTCCAATGTAGACTCTGTAATTTACAAATGGTTTCATTTAATCTCTTCCATAATTGCGTTTAATACATCTATTGTTTGGCTTAAATCTTTAAAGTAATAATCTGGATTTTGCGCCATAAGTTCGGTTTGGTCAACTACACGTCCTGTTCCTACTGCAATGGATCTAACACCGATAGATTTACCGCAATTTACGTCATGAATTGTGTCCCCAATGATAACAATTTCTTTTCCATAAAAAGAATGACCTAATTCGTTTCTGGCTTTTTCTTGTGCTAGAGTTGGTAGTTTATATCGGTCATAATCATCGTCACCGTAAACACCAAAATCAAAATAATCTTGTAATTGCACGGATGAAAGTTTTACATGTGCCCCTTTTTTTACATTGCCTGTGAGTAGCCCTAAAACAACGTTATTATTATTTTTAAGTTGCTCTAATATCTCAACAACTCCAGGAAGTATCTTTACTTCGTGTGATCTGGTTTGAACTGCTGTTGTGGCTCTTTTGACATATTCGTCTATGACCAAAAGCATAGAAGTTCTGACTTGGGCTTCATCAAATCCAGCTTTGCCCATCATTTCAATGCAGATTTGAACGTCAGTTTTTCCACCAAATGATACATGGGGAAAATCGAATTGAGGAAAGTAATGATTCAGCGCTCCAATGAAACACTCTTTCCATAGGGGGCCTCCCCAGAGAAGAGTTCCATCTATGTCGAATAATACCAAACGTTTGGGTGACATTTTATTTAAGATACGGCAAGATTTTGCACATGCAAACAACGAAAGTAATGGTTTTTGGATTAGGTTATATTGGACGCATGGTTCTAGAGGTTATTCAAAACGAAAATCCGTTTTGGAATCGTAAATTAGAACTGGTAGGAGCTGTTGATATTGTTCCTGAATCACGAGATTGGGCAAAGAAAAAAGGAGTTCCCGCGTTTCAATCACTTGCGGAATTATTAAAGAAAACCACTCCCGATGTTTGTATTCATACTACTGCTTCCAGTATGAATGTGGTTGTAGCTCAACTGAAAGAATTAGTTGCGGCTAAAATTCCTGTTGTGTCTTCTACAGAAGAATTATTTTATCCTTGGGATCAAAATCCAAAAGTTGCAAGCGAACTGGATGAGCTTTGTAAAAATAATAAAGTAGCAATGATGGGAACAGGAGCAAATCCAGGATTTGTAATGGATGTATTACCAGCATTAGTAACTCAAGTTGTTCATACCGTAGATTTCATTCGAGTTGAGAGAGTAGTGAATGCGGCTACCCGAAGACCACCATTGCAGAAAAAAATTGGTGCAGGTTTAGATGAAGCATCTTTTCGCTCAGGTGTAGAAAAAGGTAAAATTGGTCACGTAGGTCTAAAAGAGTCTTTAGATTATTTGGCTTCCTTTATGGGTGCAAAACTTACAAAGCGTGGCGAAAGCATTGAACCAATTTTAGCTCCCAAAGCATTTGCTACCAGAGTGGTTACTTTAAAAAAAGGACAAGTTTGTGGACTTCATCACACAGTTTGGGGAGAAGTAGAGCGTAAAAAAGTAATTGAGTTAGATTTAAAAATCTCTCTCATTGCAAACGAACCGCTCGATCAAATTACAATTCAAGGAAATCCTCCGATTACTATTACCATTGAAGGTGGAACCCCGGGTGACCCTGCGACGGTAGCAACGTTAGTAAAAGGAATTCCAGTTGTGATGCAAGCAAAACCTGGAATAGTACGTAGACTAGAGCGAGATCATTTTTTGAATTAAATGTTAGCAATTGAATTTGCCGTAATTACTAAGCACAACTTTGTTTTAATCAATTTACATGTTCAGCCGGGAGCAAAAAAAACTGAAATAGTGAATGTCGTAGCTCTCGCAGATGATGTTAAGAATAGTGAATTTAAATCAGCTTTGAAATTAAAAGTTCATGCGCCACCAATCGATGGAAAAGCAAATGAAGAAATTGTTCGTTATTTTTCTAAAATACTAAATATTGCCAAGTCAGAAATCGAGATCATTCGCGGAGAACTATCGAAAGAAAAAGTAATACAGGTGAGTAGTTTGGATGTACAAAAGTTAATTAATTTAATCCAATTTCAATTTAAATAACGAATGATTGCATATTGAAATTAATTTTTGTAAAATTTAATCATTATGGACTTGGTTTATAAATTAATTTATTATTTTTCAATTTTAATATTTGTAAACTCTATTGCCCACGCTCAAGAAATAGAGAATCGATTCTTTAAACCATTTAAAAAATCATATGAAAAAATACATTTTATTAAATTCGATTCTTTAAGCGAAGATGAAAAACTAAGAGATCAAAAAAGGCTTGAAGAAATTATTGATTTTGCAGAGCTTACAACAGATGCAGAATTCACGAAAGAGAATGGCACTAATAATCCTGGATCTAAATTTAAAAAACTCCAAGTCGAGCATGAATCAAAGCAGCCATACTCTACTTATACATTTAAAGTTGAAGATTTGAATGAAAGTAACGCTCAAGAAAAAATAAATGAAGTATATAAATATAATTCTCTTGTAGTGGGCTGTAGACCCCATTTTAAATTAAAATCTATTTTGTGCATTCGACCGCAACTTGTTCAAAAATATTCAAATTATAAAGTTGGTAAGAACCAAAACATATTTAACCAAGTAATTGATACTAAGCCTGTTTTTCCACAAATTGATAAAAATTTATCAGAACGATATAAATTAATTCCTATTTGCTCAGTTATTTGTTTGAAAAATAAAAGCAAAAAAGTGATTAGTTTTGATGAATTATCAAAACGGCATTCTTTTTCGTATGATTCATTTTGTAGTTTAGATTTTACATTGAATCAAATATCTGAAGATGAAATTGAACTCAGCTACAAAAAATTTGATTATAAAACAAAATTAAATCATTTTCGAATTGAAAAAGGTGAACTCAATTATGATGAGAATATCGTAAAAGAATATCAGCCAGAAAAATCGATTCAACAAAACAATGAGACTACTATTCATTTACCGGCACAATTAAAGGACCAAAATTTAAAACTTACTTGCATGAAAGTTCCTGTATTAAAAGATAATGGAGTTTCAGTAGATTCAGATACTCGTGTCAAAGTGATCAATCAAGCGTTTCGGCCTGATGGCAAAGAAAAAATCAAACAGACAGAAGAAAAACGCGTAGTAAAATAAGATTCAAAATTAAATACTTTGATATATTTTTTCAAATAACTCTCTATGTGGATGAATTCGAGTGATTCGACTATATAAAAAGATTGTAACAAATAAACAAACTACACCAAAAAATGCACCAAAACCTAAAGTAAACTGAGCTACAAACCAACGATGCCCAAAAGGTAATCGTGGCGTAGATGAATCAATGCTGACATCCCAACAGTTTAGGTTTTGTGGAGAATATAAAACATACGCGCTTGAAGGGATTGATTCGGTCGTCGTCATTTCAGCTGAGATTGCACTTTTTTGTGTTGGATTTAATTTTGTATCGTTCGTAAATGAAGTAGATCCTACAGGGGCAGCTTTTTCTAAGGTTTTTGTTTCAAAAGTAAGGGCTGCGCTCGGATTCACTGCAGTTCGACGACCTGAAATTGTTTTTCCATCGACTGTTTGGAATGTTAAATCCCAATTGAAATTTCCTCTACGATCTTTTTTTACTTTTGTGATATGCGCTTTAGCAGATTGGGTAAGTGAAGTTTGTTCTAATAAGTGATTGCAGCGAACTGTATTGATTCCATCAGATAAAAAGATTGCTGCTGCTCCACCGTGTAATAATAAGTTTAAAACAAATAAAATTTTTAGGAACGTATTTTCTTTAGAAAAATAATCAAAAACTGCTTTTTTCGCTTCACCAGAATTGGTGCGTGCCCATGATTGAATGAATCCTGGAAGAAAAATTTTCAACTCCGAATCATTCATTTCAAGTGGAATGGTTTTATTATTTTTTGTTTTAATTCCAATTGTTGTTTTATTAATGGCTACGAATGATTTTGGATTTTGTAATAGTTCAGTATTCATGGCAGTATAACTTGGCATAACGAGAGTGAGTTTGAAATGGGTAAGTTCACAATTTATAGTTGGAATGTAAACGGTGTTCGGGCAGCTGCACAAAAAGGTCTATTAGATTGGCGCTCAAAAGAATCTCCAGATATCTTGTGTTTACAAGAAACCAAAGCAAAGCCTTCAGATCTAGATATGTTTCTAACGAAACCAAAAGGGTACGACTCGGTTTGTCATTCTGCTGAAAAAGCAGGGTATAGTGGAGTAATGACATACTTCAAAGAGGAGCCTAAGAAAATCCATGAAGGTATTGGCAAAAAATCGATTGATTCTGAAGGCAGAGTTTTGGCAACTGAATTTGAAGAGTTTGTAGTGATCAACTCCTATTTTCCGAATTCCCAAAGAGAACACGAACGATTGCCTTATAAATTAGATTTTTGTAAAGAAATGCTTAAATACTGCAACGATTGGCGTAAAAAGAAAAAGGCAGTTCTTTTATGTGGTGATTATAATATTGCTCACCGAGAAATTGATTTAAAAAATCCAAAAACGAATAAAGACAATGCTGGATTTTTACCACAAGAACGAGCGTGGATGGATGAATTCTTACAAGCTGGATTCGTGGATATCTTTCGAAAACAAAATCCAGAATTAATCGATCAGTATACTTGGTGGAGCTATAGACCTGGAATTCGAGAGCGAAATATTGGATGGAGAATCGATTATATTTGCGTAAATCAGGAAGCAGAGCATTTAATTCAAAAAGCGGCTATTCACCCTGATGTTTATGGTAGCGATCATTGTCCAGTATCGGTAGTATTGAAAACATAACAACTAGATTGGATCTTTCATGCAAGCAAACTCAAACAATGTATCAGCTCAAAACAATGTAGTTAAAAAAATGTTTTGGGTAGACCTCGAAATGACAGGTCTTGATGAGTATAATGATAAAATTTTAGAAATCGGTGTCATCATCACTGACATTAATTTTAAAATTTTAGAAACCTATCACAGAATCGTATATCAAGAACAATCGGTTCTCGATAATATGAATGATTGGTGTAAAGAAAATCATGGCAAAAGTGGATTGACAGCGTTGGTTCCGACAGGCACTCCACAAGCTACCGTAGAAAAAGATTTAATTGCAATCGTGGAGCGATTTTACGAGAAAAAAGAAAAAGTAGTTTTATGTGGAAATTCAGTTGGAATGGATAAACGCTTTATCGACGTTCATATGCCTGATTTTGCCAAAAAAACGCACTATCGAATTGTGGATGTAACTTCATTTAAAGAAGTGGTTCGAAATAAATACGCTATCAATTATCCAAAAGCCAAAGGCCACAGAGCTTTAGACGACATTAAAGAATCAATCGCTGAGTTACAATGCTATATGGAGCTCTTTGATGATGCTAAGGCTAAAGAAGCAGCTAAAAAATATCCCCAAGAAAAAAATAATTCAAAATAATAGGCAAAAATTTACCTGTATTTTGCTGCTCATCGACAGATGAGTAGCATTTGATATCCTTAAATGAAGAGGAGGTTTCACGGATGAAGCCCATTCATTTAGCTGTCGCAATCATACTCTTATTTGCAGTGATTCAATCGTATGCCAGAGCAAGCCTTAAAGCAGAAGTTCAGCTTGTTCCTGGAATTTCATTTCAAGCAGAACTTAAAAAACTAAATTCAATCGAATATGCTTCTGCTTTTGCCAAAGGAAACGCTTCTGTTTCAGCAGCACCCGGTGGCGAGCTTTGCAATGGAGAAGATCCATGTCCAAGTGCAGTTCACATTAAGAAAATTTATGATTGCAGTGGTGAAACTTGTTATCCTATTAAAGGAATCTACGAAGGTAGATCTCCGTTTTAACTAAGTTGCTTAGTTTTTGATTCTACTGTTTTTGTATGCAAATTGTATTAGTGAATAGGAATCAATCATTGATCCGTCTTTGAACTTACAAAATGATCGTTGTTCTCGATTAGAACTATATCCAACAACTGTTTCGGCATTTAAAACTTTGTCACAAATTTGAACACCAGGATTTCGTACGTCTTGGGCAGGCATTCTTCCGAAATAAAAGTTTTTTAGTTGATTGATTGCTGATTTGGCCTGACATGAAGTTTTACAGTTTGATGAAATGAGTTGTACGCCTTTGAACAAGTTTTGACTGAATTCAAATGTTTTACCTGAAAATGTATATTCATCTGCAAATACTAGGTGTGGTAATAAAGTCAATAATATCGCCAAATTGAAGAGTTTCAAAGCTGAAGTACGAAGCGAACAACTCATGTAGAAGTTATCGGTCTTAGATTGCAAAACAATAGAGTTATTTTTGTTGGGATTAAAGTAGAGGTACAAAAGATCACTGTAGTTTTTGACTCGCCGCTATGATAGTGATTCTGCATGCAATTTTTCGCTACAACCTCATTAGGACTCGAAGCAGTTCTTGCTGAAGAGTTAAAGTCTTTAAATGCACGAAACATCACAATCGGACGTGGTGGAGTGTCGTTTGAAGGTGATTTTGAGCATGTATATTTAACAAACCTTTGGCTTCGAACTGCCACAAGGGTTTTACTCGTTTTAAGAACCTTTTCTGCCGCTCATGAAGTCATGCTCTATGATCAAATTAAGCGAATGAAATGGGAAAATTACTTAACCCCTGAAAAAACTTTGGCAGTTGATTGTACGATGGGGGGAGTATCAAGACCTACACAAGAAGAGAGATTAGAGAGACGGTTTGGTACAGAGCGAACTGATAACCGCAGAGGAGGACTTGGTTCTAATAGAGGTAATGACCGAGCTCGCAGAGGAGAACGCGATCGTTATTATGAAGAAAAAGCTCCTAAAAAAGGTTTAACCCATTCACATTATGTTTCATTGAAAATAAAAGACGCTATCGTTGATCGTTGTCGCGAAAAATATGGTTCACGCCCAGATGTAAACACAGAGATGCCAGATTTTAAGATTCATGCTTATGTTGTAGGAACAAAATGCACATTGAGTTTAGATACTACATCACGATCGTTGCATGAGCGTGGATATCGTAAAGAAACGGGTGAGGCGCCAATCAAAGAAACGTTGGCTGCTGCTTTAGTGAAACTGACTGAATGGGATGGAAAAGTTCCGTTTTATGATCCGATGTGCGGTTCTGGTACTTTTTCAATTGAAGCAGCAATGATTGCGCAAAATGTAGCTCCCGGTCTCATGCGTGCGGACGACTATTTTGGATTTAAAGGTTTTCCAGAATATGATGAAAAAATTTGGAAGAAACTTAAAGAAGAAGCTCGCGCAAAAATTAATTTAAAACAACAAGCTAGAATTTATTCGTACGATCAAAACCCACATCGATTACAACAATCTAAAGAAAATGCAAAACGTGCTGGAGTTGATAAAATTATTCACTTTGAGAAAAAAGAATTTATAGATTCTGAACCACCTTGCAAGGACGCAGGATTACTTTTAATGAATCCTCCTTACGGTGAACGCATGGGTGATCCTGAGCAAATGCAACTTTTATATAAGCGTATTGGCGATACATTGAAGCATCATTATAAAGGTTGGAATGCTTTCATCTTCACTGGCAACATTGAATCAATGAAGTGGGTAGGATTACGCACCTCAAGAAGAATTCATCTACACAATGGCCCAATTGAATGTCGATTACTTAAATATCAAATGTTTTAGATTTTATGCATTATAGTGCGGCGTAAACTTTGCCTTTACTCATGAATTATAATTAGTATGATAATATTGAAACTATGGATCAAAGTCACATACAAAGTAAATTTTTAAAAATTCTTGCTTATAATGTTAAATATTTACGTAAGTCTAAGGGGATGACGCAAGAAGAATTGGCAAAATTATCGGGTGTTAGCGTTCGCACATTTCAACAAATTGAATCTGGAGAATGTAATCCAACATTAAGTACAATTGAATTGCTTGCAAAAACATTGGATGTAAACTTTTCAAATTTAATTAGATTAGAAAAGTTATCAATAAATTGTACTCCCGAAAAGTTTTTAGAAATATTTTCTTCTCAATTTGAAAACTATCATTTGCCATTAGGAATTAGAAACATCGAAGGCATGACGGTGTGGGCGAATCAATTAATTCGAGATATGAATCCACATATAAAGAAATGGCCTATTAATGTATTTGAAATATATAAAGATAGACCAGATATATTGAACCAATTACAGGCTACCTTAAATGCTGAAAAACAAGGAATCGTTCTTCAAAATAACTTACAGAGAATCGGCAACACGGACGGTAAAATTACTTTTTACAGAGTGGCATCAATTTTGGTTTATCTAAAGAAAAATTCAATGCATAATTTTACAATCGTATTTTCAACAGAGATGAATAGTAAATTTGATTGTGAATTTAATGAATTTTCGAATCGTTTGATTAAAGCGTACGAGTAAATTATTTAGATTTTTTAATTTGTAATGCAAATTTATTTAAGCCTACTGATTTAATTGTATCGATGACTAAAACCAAATCACCGTGGCGAGAATCTTCGTCAGCAGCAATGATAGCCTGTGTTTCTGGATTTGCTTCTTTTGCTTTTTTAACTTCAGTTGCAAGTGTATCAAGTGTAACAACATTTCCGTTATAAAGAACTTGGCCTGTTTTTGTTATTGCAATTCCTAAAGAAGCTACCGCTTTTTGATCTGTACTTGCAGACTTTGGTAAATTTAATCCCAAAACGTCTTTCATGAGAGCGGGAGCTGTTACCATAAAAATAACAAGTAAAACCAAAACCACATCCACAAAGGGTGTAACATTAATGGCAGCTACTGGTAAATTGTCGTCTGATTGAGAGGGGAGTTGTCCTGCCATTGCACGCTACTTTAGTTGAGATAAATATAATTCTTTAATGGAATCACATTCAGATAATAATACACGAAGTTTTCTTGTAAAAATATTGTAAGCAATCAATGCGGGAATCGCTACAAATAAACCTATAGCAGTCGCAATGAGTGCTTCTGAGATTCCTGACATGACTGCAGCAGTGTCAGCACTTGCATTTGATAAAACACCAAATGCGTGAATAATTCCTAAAACAGTTCCAAATAAACCGATGAAAGGTGCATTTGAACCAAGAGTTGCTAAAGTAGTAAAATTCTTTTCTAGATTTACACGTTCAATAGTTAAGTAGCTTTGAATGGCGTGAGTTGCTTGATCTGATGATTTTGATTGTGATTGAATCGCAGCTTTAATGATTCCAGATCGTAAACCATTCGATAAATTACTTAAGTTGTTGTTTAAAATGTTTTTCTTAATTTCTTGAAAGGATTCTTCACCTTCTATTTTTTCATAAAACTTTTTTCTTTCCCAAATCAAAGTAAGAGACCAGAAAGATAAAATGCCTAAAATTAATAAAACTAATTTTGTTAAAATTGAAATTGATATTAAAAGTGCTGAGCTCATTTTTATATCCTCATAAAAATTACAACGACTTAATCATAAAATCTTCGCCACCTCTATCATCACGAAGTACCGCAATGATCAGTACTGGTTTGTCTGGTCTAAAAGTAATTTCATAGCTATTTGTTTCAGTGTCAAGAGTTCTATAGTATTGAATGCTACCTTCAGAAACAAACCAGGTTGTAATCATTTTTTCGGTTTGAGTACCCACTGTTCCATCGCTTGATACACCAGTGTATGATTCAACCGAGCTGCTAGTATATTCGGCTCTTAACGAAACTCTTGAGCCAGGCAAACTACTTAATACATCCGAGTTAGAATAAATATTACTAATCGTAGGATTTGTATTTCGTAATGATGCAGACTTAATTGAAACAATTATCCTCTTAAATGTTCTAATTTCTGCGCCATCAGATGCCGTGATTTTATAAACAAAAATATAAGGAACACCATTTGCTTGTTCGTAAACTGATTTTCCATTTAAGACATCAGAAGGAATCGTAAAGCTGATTGTATTTACTGATCCAGTGTAAGTGGGAGAGCTTAATCCGGTAACTGCACCTGTACCTAAAGATTGGTATGAGCTTGCTCCATTGCAATTTGGATCTGCACCCGCTGCAATTCCAGGATCAGAACAGCTTTCAGCTGAATATGTTAATGTTCTGCCGTTACCATTAAAATCTGATACCAATGGAGTGATAGTAATTGTATCTCCAACCGTTGCTTCTGGTTTATCAGCTTTTAATGCCAGGACTCTAATTTTTTCAAGACGGTTGTATTCTTGAAGTTTTTCTTGTGAGCATCCAAATAAAAAGAGTAAAGACATTCCTAATAAAATATTTTTTATTTTCAGCATTAAAACTCTCCTTTCACGCCGAGAGTTGGTAATATAGGTAATCCGCTAATGCTAGATTTTTGAGAATAATCGTAAGAATAAACAATGTTTTCAGAGTTCGTATGATTGGTTACGTTTTGAATGTCTAAATAGACTGACAAAATCCAAGTGTCATAAACCCATTTTTTATCTACGCGAAAATCTAGTTGGTAAAAAGCATCATTTCGTTCGGCGTAATACGGACCACGTCTGGGAACGTACGTATCCGCATCGGCATCCCAGGTAGCACCAGTGACTGCAGTGTAAGGGTTTCCGGTAGCATAACGAAATCTACTAGAATATCTCCAATTACCTGATTCATAGGCACCGAGTAATCCGATATTGTGAGTTTGGTCATATTGAAAGGGATATTCTGGTTGACCTGGTTGAGTGCGAGTGCTTTTTGATAAAGTGTAATTTAATGTCACTGCCCAAGGATTGAATTCATATCTAAGTTGAGTTTGAATGCCGTAAACTTTTCCTACACCATCATTGTTTAAGACTTCATTCACGAGTATTCCATTTCGATTTACTTTTTTAGAAGAAGGAATGATCTGGTCGCGTAAGTCTTTATAAAATCCATCGAATGAAGCAATCATTCCATCAGACGAACCAGCTCTAAAATCTTTTTCAATTCCAGCGGTATAATGAATAGCGTACGGAGATTTAATATCCGGATTTCCAAATGTGGAATCAATATTTGGAAATTCTGGTGGCTGATAATACAATCCCCAAGCTGCACGAGAATTAGTGTATTCATTGATTGCGTATTTAATCGCTGGTCTTGGTTGCAATAAACTTTCATTTGTTATGTCATAATAATCAAAACGCATATTTGGCATAAATGACCAACGAGAATCATTCCAATGTAATGTATTGCGATTATATAATCCGATAAAAGAAGCTTTTTTGTGAACATCTGCCGTTTTGAGTTCGCCAGATGAAATTGGATTCGGAACCCCACCAGCATTATAAAAAGATGGAAATCTTACTTTCACTTTTGCCCAATTGTATTGATTGTCGAAACCTAAAAAAGAAGTCCATTCATCGGTCATTTTGCGTTCTACTTCTCCACGAGTTGTCATTGCCCAAACACGCAAATAAAAATAATTATCAGAATTAATTACAGTTGTAGAATCTTGACCGCCAGCAACCGAGTAGCGAGAGATCGTTCGGTCAGAATGACGATGTGTTAATTCTGGAATGAGTCTATAAAATTTAACGGAGCTTTCAAAATTTCCACGAATGGATGGATCTTGTTTGAGTGGTTGTTTAAGTACAAAATTTAATTTGTCATCTGAGGCAAGTGTAGTGATTTTAAATGTATTTTTTGAATTAAAATCAGTTGAATAGATACCCGTTGTATCGGTGAAAGATGGTGCAACTGTTAAATTAAAGTTTTCATTATTTTTAAAGGCAGTTCGTAAAACTTCTCCCACATAAGATTTTCTCACAGATAATAAAAAGCTACTATGGTCGCTGGTGGGACCTTCTACCATTGCGCCTGCATTGAAAATATCTAAATAACCTAACCCATGAAGTCGATCTGTTCGTGGTTTTTTGGTTGTGATTCCCACAAGTCCTGAACTTGCTTTGCCGTATTCTGGGCCGTACCCAGCATAAAATAAATCGATGCTTTCAATTGCTTCTGGCATGACAACGGAGGAGAGCCCACCAAAGTGAAAAATTTGCGGAACATTGTGGCCGTTGACTAAATACTTTGTATCTTGAGGCCCAGATCCTTGAATGTTCACTTGCGCATTGAAAGCAGCAGGTCTTGCAACCCCTGGTAAATTTTGAACTGCACGAATGGGATCTCCACCAGCGCCTGGCATTTGTAAGATTTGTTTTTGATTTAATGTTTTTGTCGTTTCGTCTCTTTTGTCATTTTTACCAAAAATCGTAGTTTCATAAACAAGATACGAATTTTTTTCGACATAAAGCTCAAGAGGTTGTGATGTTTCAGTTAAGTTCAATTGATTTTCTAATTTTTTATATCCACTCACATTTACAACAATTGAAAAATCTTGTTTAGGGTCTTGATCAAATGAAAAATTACCGTCTGCATCGGTGGTTGTTTTAAGCCGATCTGGTAAAATAAAAACATTTACGTTTTCCATTGGTTTGCGGGTGCCTTTTTCGCGAAGTCTTCCTGAAATTTTTGCAAAAGAATTTGTTGAAAAAAGTTGAAGTATGATTATGAAGAGGCAGATGTAATTGTGTTTAGATTTTTGCATTTTTTTATGAAACTATTTTTCTAAAATAAATCGATATGAATAACGTATTTTAACTGCGACGAATTTGTCACCAATTTTTGCTGGACGAAACTTGAACAACTTTGCGGCATTTGCAGCAGCTTCATTCAATCCAAATCCTGGACCTTCAATGATTTGTACATTTCGAACATTGCCTGAAGCGTCAATCAGTAGATCCATAATTACCGCTCCTTGAATTCCTCTTTTTTTAGCTTCTGGGGGATACGGTATTCGAACATCTGAAGACATTGAAGGCATTTCACTTACTAAAAATTCATCCGCAGGAATCGGTAATGCCTCTGGGTCATCTGATTTTAATTTGGTGTCATCGGCAGCTTTCGCCACTGTATTTCCAATTTTAATATTTTCACCACTAGCTGTATCTGAGGTAAGAGTTGATCTAGCTGCACCAAAAACTGCTTTTTTTTCAGGAATGATTATTTTCTTTTGTAACTTAGCAGGTTCTTGTGGGACTGGTTGTGATTGAACGGTAGGTGTTGGATACTCAATAACGGTTAAGTCTATTTGCTGAGGCGTATTTGTAAAGAATGCCAATAACAAAAATATAAAAAGAATTGCTCCGTGAATAATTGCAGAAAATTGCCAAGGTTTAATATCGAGATGAGTAGTCATTGTAAAAGAATTTTTATCACGATTGTTTTTTATTGAAAATACATTCTATAATTAAAAGCTCATGGGTATACAAAATAATATAAATAATGCCAGCACCAGGCAGAGGTCTATGCTTGTTGTGGATGTGGATCTTCAGTTTTTAGATACATTGAAACAAGATCCGAGAGCAAGAAACTTTCCTGTTCATGTTGCTTACAACGGCAAAGATGCACAGTTAATTATTAGTGATCATGAAAAATCTCTAGCAGGAATATTCGTAAGTCCAGCATTAAAATACGAACCAAATTGGCTGTCTGTAATTAAATGTTCCTATATGTATAGGCCTGCAACTCCCATTTATTTAATTGCACAAAATCGAGATGAGGCCAAAGAATTAAAAGATGAAGATTTCAAAAAATTAGGCATTCGAGATTTTATTATGAAGCCTAAAACGACTAGGGAGCTTATGGAACTTGTAGCTCCTTTAGCGATCAGTTTTGATGCACAAGAGGCAATTGATAAAGCAAAATCAACTGACAATACAAGAGTGGGTGATGAAATTATAGGTTTAAATAATGAGTCATACATTCCCATTCGTGCAGAAGATTTTCTTTCAGGATCTAAATCTTTTTTTGATGTGTATGTAAAGTTAGGCTTAAATCGATTCATTAAGCTTTTACAGTCTGGTGATGCATTTGAACCAGAGCGAATTGATAATTACCTACGTAAAGGCGTAATCCATTTTTATATTAAAAAAGAAGTTCAAGAAGTTTACGTTTCGTATTGTGACCATTTAGCATCTGCTTTGCTTAAGTCAGACAAAGCAACAATCGATGTTAAAACTACACAAACCCTTAATCAGGGTGAAGAAACGATGAAGCACTTCAAGATGATGGGTGTTTCAGAAGTTAACATTAAGTACGCAGACAAATTTTTAACAAATATGAAAGATCTGACCAAGCAAGTGATTAAAGCTTCAGGTCATGAAAAAAATAATCCGATGGCAAAATTTATTTCGACAGCTGCACTTTATGAGCATGGTGTAGGCACCTCAATGCTAGCGGGAGTGTTAGCAAATGCAATGCAAATCAGCACAGATAATCCATTACAAATTATTGGGATGGCTTCTCTTATGCATGATATTGGATTGTTGAAAATGCCTGAAGAGATTTGGCATGAAGATGAAACCTTGATGACACAAGTTCAAATCCAATTATATGAAACTCATCCGCTTGTGGGAGCTGAAACATTATCAAAAATGCACTTAATTAATCCAGCAGCCATACAAGCGGTAGAACAGCATCATATGCGTTTGCATGGAGCAGGCTTTCCGAAACGGGGAGGAACTACAATCGTAAATAAAGTGGCAGAAATTGTAGGGATTTGTAGTGAATACCAGCATATCTTAGAAAGAAATCAAAAGAATTCGAACGTTAATATTCAATACGAATTGGAATTCAAAGTGTTTCCATATTTTTCAAAATCGATCGTAAAAGAATTTAAAAAATCCTTCTTACCAAATATCAAATTCAAAGAAGATTCAGTTCAAATTAGAGATGCTTAACTAGTTGAAATGAAAAGATAAATATAACTTTGACTAACTGCGTATAAAGCTGTATAACTCATTGATTTTATGCGCATTTTACTAATTACGCCACCCATGACTCAACTCAATACGCCGTATCCTGCGACTGCGTATTTAAAGGGAACTCTATCTAAGAGATTTCCTCAATACGTATTTTTACAGTCAGATTTATCAATCCAATTGTTTCATCGAATTTTTTCAGAAAAATTTTTAATCCAAGTTAAAGAAAATATTAAAACAAAAAATAATAAATATATTCAAAATCAAAGCGTCACTTACTTTATAGAAAATTTTGAAGAAATCATTCAAACCTTAAAAAAAGTAATCCCATTTTTAAAAGGCGAAGATAGCAGTCTCGCATATCAGCTTTCAAAATATGAGCAATTTCCAGTTGGACCAAAATTTAAGGTGGCTCTTGAATCAATGTTAGAACACAACTATTTGGATTTTGCATTTGGAACAATGGGCATTCAAGATCGAGCAAAATATTTTTCAACTCTTTTCATTGAAGACATTTCTGAACTCATTACTTCTACCATTGATCATAATTTTTCATTGTCACGATATGCAGAAAAAATTTCAGCAAGCCAGTCGAACTTTGCTATCATCGAAAAAAATATTTTTTCAGAATCGCTCGTCACTATAGAGTTAAATGAACTGGTACATGAGCAGATTTTAAAATTAAATCCTGATTTGGTAGTTCTTACGGTGCCGTTCCCTGGTAATTTAATGGGAGCATTGAAAATCGCAAATGTGATCAAAGAAAATCACCCGCATATTAAAGTTGCTATGGGTGGTGGCTATGTAAACACCGAATTGAGAGCCTTAGAAGATACAGTCATATTTAAATATGTTGATTATATTTCATTAGACGATGGTGAATTACCTTTAATACGAATCATTCAAAATCAAAAAGACGAAAATGTTAAATTGGTAAGAACTTTTATATTAAAAAATAATCAAATTTGTTTTGAAAATGATTTGACTGAAAGTAATATTTCTTTTGATCAATTAGGGACCCCTACGTATTCTGGATTAGATTTGTCTTTATACGTTTCTGTTTTAGAAAATTTAAATCCAATGCACAGATTATGGTCTGATACACGATGGAATAAGATTACAGTCGCGCATGGCTGTTATTGGAAAAAGTGTAACTTTTGCGATGTAGGTTTAGATTATATTTCACGTTTTGAAAAAGCTCCGGCAAAATTGATTGTCGATCGAATGGTGGAAATTCAAAAAGATACGGGAGTTTCCGGTTTTCATTTTGTAGATGAAGCTGCTCCTCCTGCTGTTTTAAAAGAAATTGCAATTGAGATCATTAATCGAAAATTAAACTTTTCTTGGTGGGGAAACATTCGTTTCGATAAAACATTTACCAAAGAATTAACTTCGTTACTTGCTCAATCTGGTTGCATTGCCGTTACGGGTGGCATCGAAGTCGCTTCTGAACGATTACTTAAATTAATGAACAAAGGTGTTACCATTCAACAGGTAGCTAAAGTAACAAAAGCATTTAATGATGCTGGTATATTAGTACATTCGTATTTAATGTATGGTTTTCCAACACAAACAGTTCAAGAAACAATTGATAGTTTAGAAGTAGTTCGTCAGCTATTTAAAAACGGTTGCCTTGATTCTGCATTTTGGCATCGATTTTCAGCAACGATTCACAGTCCGATCGGAAAAAATCCAGAAAAATTTGGAATTCAAATTCTTCCTCAAGTAATTGAATCTAAAAAATTTGCTGAAAATGATTTACAATTTTTTGATCCGACAGGCGTTGATCATGATGAAATGGGCAGGGGGCTTAACAAAGCTTTGTATAATTACATGCTAGGGATTGGGTTAGATGAAGACGTGCGAGTTTGGTTTGAATCGGGAATGCCCAAAACAACCCATTCAAAAAAAGTAATTCAAAATGCTTTACTTCAATTGGAAGTTGAACGATTTCAAGAGATCCCAAATCATTGATGAAAGCTCTTCTGAGCCAAACATGTACACAACTTCCTCGTCATTTTTAGAAGCTTTTTCTTTTAGTTGTTCTGAAGGAATGATTCCTGCTCCACCGAACTTTTTAAACCACTCTTTGCGTACAGTAAGTGAGTTGCTCACAACGATACGATCTGATTGAATTTTCCATTTTTTAAATACTTTTGATTGGTGTTCAAAACTCGACATTACGAGCATTTTATTATCTTTTTCATTCCAATCTAAGCTTTGATAACCTAGTTTTCGGGAGTGTTTATATTTTCGCTTTGATGGTTCTCGAATCGTAAATATTACATCCAGATCGTTTTTAATAAACAAACGCTCGAGATCATCTAGATCGTATACGTCGATATCTACCAATTTGATCTGTGGATTTGACATAATTTGATTTCCCGCCTGATTGGCGAGCAAAATAAGTCCTTCAAGAGTTCCGATACGAATGCTTGATAGGGGAGCGCCGATGATCAGTTCTCGTATATCTTGTTCAAATTTGCGTTCTGATTTTTGATAAACTTCAGCCAATTTGTGAGCGGTTGGAGTCCAGCCCGATTTACGTTTAGCAGATCGGTCTAAAAGTGTAATTTTGAGTTCTGCTTCAATTTTTGCAATAATTCTAGATAATTGAGGCTGGCTGATTCCAATGTGCATAGAAGCGCCCGAAAGATTTGGATATGTCACAGCGCGACATAAAACTTCTAGCTCCCAGTGGAGGTTTGATAGAGAGATTTGCCCAACAGACATGATTCACCTTACTTATATGATGCGATTGTTAGTATTCATTTTATACATATTAACTTTTATACTATGTATTATTACCTTTCAAATAAATTCGCTATACCCTGTGTTAATTGTTGTTTGGATTGTCTCCCTGCCGAGTGTATCCCAATCCTTACCCCATAAACCCCATTTGGCAGGGGAGCAATTCCATCACAACAAGGGTATCCATCCTTTAAAAAATCCTAAACTTTGTTAAAAAATTAATGAAAGATTGAATACTTCGTTGTTTAATCGCATTGAATGGCACCGTATTCACGAATACCTAAACATCTGTTGCCGTATATCGCTAAGCAAGATCCATCTTTATATTCTTGGGTTGATCACGCTACTTGGCGATATATTATGAAAATCTCGAAAGCTTTTTTTAAAGGTCATGCTCATTCTGTTTATTTAGAAGGACTTGAAGCAACTGGAATTAATTCAGAACGAATTCCTTTAATTAGTGAAATGGATGAGAAGTTACAAAAATTTGGTTGGAATGCAGTTCCGATTGTTGGATTTATTCCACCAGCACCATTCATGGAATTTTTATCATTAGCAATTTTGCCGATCGCTTGTGATATGAGAAAAATTGAAAACATGGCGTATACACCAGCACCTGATATCGTTCACGAAGCGGCAGGACATGCGCCTATTTTAGCTGATCCTGAATTTGCTAAATACTTATTAGGATATGGCGATATTGCACGCAAAGTGATTTACACAGAAAAAGATGAAGAATTTTTTGACTCTGTTCGTATGCTTTCAGATATGAAAGAAGATCCAAGATCTACACAAGATGAAATTGCATTTGCTCAAAAAAGGCTAGAAAAAGCATTCAATGAATTAGAAGTCATTAGCGAATCTATTATGCTTGCTCGTATGGGTTGGTGGACGTTTGAGTATGGACTCATTGGACCCATTGATAATCCCAAAATCTATGGAGCTGGGCTTTTATCAAGCGTTGGCGAGTCTTATGATTGTTTTGAAGATAAAATTAAAAAAATTCCGATGTCGATTGATTGTGTGAAACAGTCTTACGATATAACCAAACCGCAACCACAACTCTTTGTTACTTCTGATTTTCAAACGTTAAAGAAAAGTTTATCTGAGTTAGAAAATTTAATGGCATTCAAACGCGGCGGAATGTTTGGTTTAAATAAAGCCAAAGAAGCTAAAACAGTTACTACCACAAAATTAGATTCAGGAATTTTGATTGGTGGCAAAGTTTCAGAAGTTATTTTAGATGAAAAAAACAATCCAATTTATTTAATGTACTCTGGTCCTTGTCAGTTAGGATTGAATGATTCTGAAGTTGCTGGACATGGTCCGAAATATCACGCGCAAGGATTCGGAACACCGATTGGAAAAATAAAATCATTTGGTAAATCGCTTGCAGACTTAACAAATCAAGAGTTGCAAAAACTAGGTTGCCTTCAAGGTCAAAAATGTAAAATTGAATTTGAATCTGGAGTTATAATCGAAGGTGTTTTTGAAAAAATGTTTAGTGAAAAATCTAAAAACTTAATTGCTACTTTTTCGAACTGCACTGTTACTATCAATCAAAAAGGAAAAATAAGACGACTTTTTGAACCAGCTTGGGGAACTTTCGATTGTGCATGTGGCGAGAAAGTAGTTTCGGTTTATGGTGGTGCACCAGACAGAGGTGCATATATAGAGGCTACGGGTGGTCATAAAGACATCAAAAATACTCAGAGTTCAAATTTAACAAAAGAGAATACTCAATTGAATGAATTTTATGGTGAAGTGCGAAAAATTAGAGATGAATTTTCAAAAACCAAAAAAGCCTCTCAAAATGCTATCAATATTCTTGAAGAAATTTATAGAAAACTAAAGTCTGAATATCCAAACGATTGGTTATTAAGATATGAACTACTTGAAATAAACTATGAATTTAGTTTGAAAGCACTGTGGGCGCCTAATGTGATGAATGAATTGCTGCATCTTTCAAAAGAATCACATGAAAAAGAAAAACTGATTGGTCGTGGATTAGCATTACTGAAAATTGCCTAAAATTTAGGCAATTTTGTACTATTTTGACTGGTCAAAGTAATTGAAATGATTCATTATTCTACAACTTCAGGTAGAATTAAAAAGTGGAAACAAAATACAATTATCTAAAAAGTCAAAATACTGAATACATTGAGCTCATGTTTGAGCAATACCAAGCAAATCCAAATTCTGTTGATGAAACTTGGCGATATTTTTTTGAAGGAATTGAATTAGGTTCTGAAAACGTTGTAGATGTACCTAAGTCAAATGCACCTCAATTGACCGTGGCTTCTACTAGTTCTACTGCGGGAACTTCCGCGCAAGACGTATCAACTATATTTCAAAAAGAATTCAAAGCGATTCAATTAATTGAAGCATATAAACGCTTTGGTCACTTGCAAGCGAATGTAAATCCGCTATCAACTGATAAAACAGTTCATCCAATGCTTGATTTAAAAAACTTTGGTTTAACATCTGCTGATTTAAATTCAAAATTTCATGCTTCTGCTTTTATTGGATTGCAAGTCAACGCAACATTAAAAGAAATTGTTGATAAATTAACACTAACTTATTGTTCAACGATTGGTGTGGAGTTTGATCATATCACTGATGTGGCGATGAAGACATGGCTTACCCAAGAATTTGAAACAGGAATTTCTAAAATTTCATCAATCACAAAGGAACAAAAAGTTCGTATTTTAGAACGCTTAACTGCAGCTGAATGTTTTGAGCGTTTCATTCATACAAGATTTGTTGCCAAAAAACGTTTTTCTTTAGAGGGTGGCGACGCTTTGGTTCCGATGATGGATTCAATCGTGGATGAAGCTTCAAATAATGGTGCAACAGATATCGTTTTAGGAATGGCTCATCGTGGTCGATTAAATTTACTCACCAATATTTTTGGAAAAAAATACGAATATATATTTTCGGAATTTGACGGAAAGCTTTCTGTCGAAGGTACACTTGGAACCGGTGACGTAAAATACCACATGGGTTATTCGAAGGATTACCAAACTCGTTCAGGCAAAACGATGCACTTATCAATGGCATCAAATCCTTCGCATCTTGAGTTTGTAAATCCTGTAATTGAAGGAATGACTAGGGCTAAACAAAAGCAACGCATGAATGGATCTGGTTCTGGAATGAAATATGTAATCCCTATGCAAATTCACGGGGACGCTGCATTTGCTGGACAAGGTATTAACTACGAAACGATTCAATTGTCTGGTGTGGAAGCCTATCAAACTGGCGGCACAATCCATATAATAGTAAACAATCAAATTGGCTTCACAGCGCTTCCAACAGATTCAAGAGCAACTTTGTATTCTTCTGATTTAGTGAAAATAATGAACTGTCCTGTATTTCATGTGAATGGAGATGATCCTGAAGCATGTGAATTTGTTGCAAGACTTGCTACAAAGTTTAGACAAAAATTCAATCGCTCAGTCATGATCGATATCATTTGCTTTCGTAAATATGGTCACAATGAAGGTGATGAACCTAGTTTTACACAGCCTACAATGTATAAAGTGATCAAAGATCATGTGAGCACGCGTGAAATTTATGCAAAAAAATTATCTTCCACAGGAGTTTTAGATGAAGCTGGTTCAAAGAGTTTAGTAGATCAAATGAATGCAACTTTACAAGCATCATATGATATCGCGAAAGCCGGAAAAATTGATGAAGGTCATAATGTAAGCAAATTTGAAGGTGCATGGAAAGGCTTCAGACAAGCCAAAGACGAAGACTTTCAAAAACTTTTTCCAACCGGTGTAGATGAGAAAACTTTACGCGAAATAGGTAAAGTGATTTCAACGTGGCCAAAAGATTTTACCCCTCACTCAAAGTTAACACGTTTGATTGAACAACGTGGACAAATGGTTGAAAAAGGTGAAGGCCTCGACTGGGGATGCGCCGAAGCACTTTCATTTGGTTCACTTCTTTGGGAAGGCACTCATGTTCGAATCACAGGACAAGATTCAGAGCGTGGAACATTCTCTCACAGACATTCTGTATTGTATGATTTCAACAATGGTAAAAAATATACTCCGCTTAATAATTTAAAAACCAGCCAAGCTCATTATGCAGTATTTAACTCAGTTTTATCTGAAGCGGCTGTTTTAGGATTTGAGTATGGATTTGCTTGGACCGAACCAAAAGCATTAGTAATTTGGGAAGCTCAATTTGGAGATTTCGCAAATGGTGCGCAAGTAATTATCGACCAATTCATTGCAGCTGCTGAACAGAAGTGGCTACGAATGAATGGCTTAACAATGCTTCTTCCACATGGATATGAAGGACAAGGCCCTGAGCATTCATCCGCTCGTATGGAAAGATATTTACAATTATGTGCTCAAAATAATATTCAGGTTTGTTATCCAACAACTCCTGCGCAAATATTTCATTTATTCCGTCGTCAAGTCAGACGTGAATTTAGAAAACCATTAATTGTAATGACTCCGAAAAGTTTATTGCGACTTCCAGAGGCTGTTTCAAAGCTTACAGATCTTACAACTGGTGGATATCAAGATGTGATTGCAGATGAAGTGCAAAATCCTAGAAAGATTATATTCTGCACCGGAAGAATTTATTACGATTTATTAAAAGCAAGATTAGCAAATCCTGCGGCTCAAAATGTTGCATTGGTTAGAGTTGAACAATTGTATCCATGGCCTGCGAATCAAGTAGAAGCAGTTTTGAGAAAATACTCATCAGCAAAAGAAGTGCTTTGGGTACAAGAAGAGCCTAAAAATATGGGCGCTTGGCATTTTGTTAGAGATTATATTGCATCACAAATTTCAATGGCAGTGAAGTTTCAATTTTGTGGACGTGATCCACAAGCATCACCTGCTGTTGGTTCAGAAAAAGTACATGAAAAAGAGCAAAAACATATCATCGAGGAGGCTCTCAAGTGAAACATGACCTTAAAGCACCAAGTGTAGGCGAATCAATAACTGAAGTTCGCATCGCAAATTGGAAAAAACAAAATGGTGAAGCAGTTAAAAATGGTGAAGTTTTAGTTGAGATCGAATCAGACAAAGCAACCGTAGAAGTGGTTGCAGATCGCGATGGAGTTTTGTTTATAACAAAACCAGCCGGTGAAATGGCAAAAGTTGGTGAAGTTTTAGCGCAAATTGATGATTCAGCCACACCTACTGCGACAGCTTCTGCACCTGCAGCAGCTCCAAAGTCTGCTCCAACTATGGCACCTCCACCGCCCGCTCCATCAATGAGCATGAGTGCAGGTGGCGGATCAAATCCAAACTTATCTCCTGCAGTTAAAAAAATGACTGCCGATGCAGGTATTAATCCCGCTACGATTACAGGAACTGGCAAAGATGGAAGAGTTACCAAAGGAGATGTGATTCAAGCGATGGAAGGTGGAGCTACCGCTACGAAAGCTGCGCCTGTGACTTATTCTACTCCTTCTTCAATGGCTTCAGTTGATACAAGAGAGCGAAGAGTTCCAATGTCATTGTTGCGACAAAAAATTGCTGAAAGATTAGTGCACGCACAACATACGGCTGCGATTTTAACTACTTTCAATGAATGTGACATGACCGCAGTCAACGAAGTTCGCGCAAAACATAAAGAAGCTTTTAAAGCAAAATATGGTGTTGCTTTAAGCTTTATGTCTTTCTTTACAAGAGCAGTAATTGAAGCATTGAAAGAAGTTCCTGCAGTAAATGCGATGATCGATGGAAAAGAAATGGTTTATCGTGACTATTACGACATCGGTGTTGCAGTGGGAACTGAAAGAGGATTAGTTGTTCCTGTTATTCGCGATGCCGGTAAAATGGGTTTTGTGGATATTGAGAAATCAATCGGTGCATTGGCTCTTAAGGCTCGCGATGGGAAACTTTCAATCGCAGATCTTTCAGGTGGAACATTTACGATTTCAAACGGAGGAACATACGGATCACTATTATCGACACCTATCTTAAATCCTCCACAATCTGGAATTTTAGGAATGCATAAAATTCAAGAACGTCCCATGGTGGTGAATGGACAAGTTCTAGCAAGGCCTATGATGTATTTGGCTTTGTCGTATGATCATAGAATCATCGACGGAAAAGAAGCAGTTACATTTTTAGTGAAAGTAAAAGAAGGAATTGAAAATCCTACAAAACTTGGCTTAGATTTCGTTTAGTTTCTGGAGAATAATATGGCAGATTATGATGTAGTAATCATCGGTGGTGGTCCAGCAGGTTACGTGTGTGCACTTCGTTGTGCTCAATTAAAATTAAAAACTGCTTGTGTTGAAAAAGATAAATCTTTGGGGGGCACATGCTTGAATGTGGGCTGTATTCCTTCAAAAGCGCTTTTAGACTCTTCTGAACATTATCACTATGCCAAAGAAAAACTTTCTTCACACGGTGTAAAAGTTTCTGGAGTAGATCTAGATTTACCAACCATGATGAAGCGAAAAGACCAAGTTGTATCTCAGCTCACCATGGGTGTGGCGGGATTATTTAAGAAAAATGGAGTAGCACACATCTTAGGGTTTGGAAAAATCAAATCCCCAGGCACAGTAGAAGTAAAAATGTCAGATGGCACAGTAAAAACTGTAACTGCCAAAACAATTATCATCGCAACCGGGTCAGAAGTGGCAAAGCTTCCCTCTGCTCCTTATGATGGAAAAAGAATTATCTCCTCAACCGAAGCATTAACATTACCAGAAGTTCCAAAAACATTTTTAGTAATAGGCGGCGGAGCGATTGGCCTTGAAATGGGCTCCGTTTGGTCCCGTTTAGGCGCAAAGGTTACAGTGGTTGAATTTATGGATCGTATTGCAGCCCTTTTCGACAAGCAAGTTTCAACCGAACTTCAAAAAATTATTGAAAAACAAGGCATCACAATCAAAGCATCTACAAAAGTTACATCCGCAGTGAACACAGGAAAGTCTGTAAAAGTAGAAATGGAATCAGTCACTGATGGCAAAAAAGAAACGGTTGAAGTGGATTATGTTTTAGTTTCTGTAGGCCGCAGACCTTATACTGATGGACTTGGACTTGAAGAAGTAGGTGTGGCAAAAGACAAACAAGGCCGAATCATCACCGACAAAAATTATAAAACCAATGTAGAAGGAATTTATGCAATCGGAGATTGCATTGCGGGCCCAATGCTTGCTCACAAAGCTGAAGAAGAAGGTGTTGCGATTGCTGAAATTTTAGCAGGACAACATGGGCACGTGAATTATGATGTTATCCCAAACATTATTTATACTTGGCCAGAACTTGCTGCCGTTGGAATGACCGAAGAAGAATGCAAAACAAAAGGTATTGCATATAAAGCTGGTACATTTCCGTTTTTAGCAAACGGAAGAGCTAAGGCTATGGCAGAAGTACAAGGATTAGTGAAAGTCATTGCGGATGCAAAAACTGATAAAGTTTTAGGTGTTCATATTGTTGGACCAAGAGCTTCTGATATGATTGCAGAAGCCGCTGCCGTGATGGAATTTGGTGGTTCTTCAGAAGATATTGCAAGAACTTGTCATGCACATCCAACGTTAGCAGAAACTTTAAAAGAAGCTGCTATGGCTGTCGAAAAACGCCAAATTCATATGTAAGTTAAAATAGAATTATAAATCAATTACTGTATTCAGTGACGTACCTTTTTCAGAACGAACGTGAACAAGATATTTTCCTTCAACAAGTGGGCCAGTTGAAAGAGTGTAGTTAAATGGAACCAAGACATCTTGGCACATTTTACTAGTTTTTTTCATGATTGGCAGTACTTCGATTACTTTGTCTTTGGTGATATTTAAATTCATTTTATCTAAAGAAAAGCAAGACTCACGAAAGTTACCATCAATTGAGATTTCAGCTGAATGATTTTCAAAATCAGTATTGTTGATTTTAACTGCAGTGATTTGAGCGTATTGATAATTGTCTTGATTAGTAGTTGTAGCTTCAGAAATATTAAATGTTTTTTTAATGTTTGATTTGCGACCGATTGCTTTTATTTTATATTTGCCAGTTGTAAGTTTTCCTAAATTTACAACTTCTGTATATTCTGAAAGTATGGTGATACAAATATCTCCAACCGTACGTGCCCCAATGATTTTAATTTCAATTTTTTTAGATTTTTGATTGAGCTTTGTTTCAATACCTTGCACTTTATAGCATGGGTTAGGTAAGATCCCATTCACAATGATTTGCACATTGTCATTTGAGTCAAAACCAGAAGGTATGAAAATATTTTCTGGTTCAATGATAAATGTTTCACGTTGAATTTTGCTAATGTTAATTTGAGCAAAGGCAGGAACACATAAAGTAATGATTCCAAATAAAATGATCATAAGACCAATTAATTCAACGATATAGTTTTGGTTTTTGCGAAGTCCCAAAAGACGGTGCATTTTAATTCTCCCTGTTAAAAATTTCATAACACTTAGTGATTAAATAAAGTAGAGTATTTTTATGAATCAGATTTGGATTTATACCGACGGTGCTTGTTCAGGAAATCCAGGCCCTGGTGGGTGGGCAAGTATCATTATAAATATTAATAATAACAAAGAACTAACGCATATAGTTGAGCTTGGTGGAAAAGAAGACGCAACAACCAACAATCGTATGGAAATGACTGCTTTAGGTAAAGCACTAGCATACTTAGAGCAAACTCCCGCACAATTGAGAGTATTTACTGATTCGAGTTATGTAATTCAAGGTTTGAAATCATGGTGCGCTAAATGGTCACAAAATGGTTGGAAAAAGGCTGATGGCAATGAAGTTGAAAATATTAAATATTGGCAACGATTGTACGCACTCTACATCGCGCGCGTTGATTCAGGACAAAAAGTAGAGCTCATTCAAGTAGAAGGACATGCAGGTGTTCCTGGTAATGAACGTTGTGATGAGATCGCTGTAGATTTTTCAAAAGGGTTGGAACCAGATTTATTTGATGGAACATACGAAGAATATGTCGATTTATTGGGAATCGATTTATTAAAAGAACCAAAACATGCTCAACCGGGACAAAACAAAAATAAAAATCCAATTTATTTAAGTTTAGTGAACGGAAAACTGGAAAGACATAAGACATGGGCTGAATGTGAGGCTCGTGTAAAAAATCAAAAGGCTGCAAAATTTAAAAAATGTCATAGCGATGAAGAGGAAAAGCAAATATTAAAGTCTTGGGGTTTTAATTCCGCTTAAGTAATTTTACTCTTGGCTCTGAAGAGTTGAAATAATCAGAGGCTTTTAATTTGCCATGTTTTTTTAAGTAATTCTCAAATAAATCGCGAACCCATGTTCCCATAAAGATATGTTTTCGTTCACCTGGTATTTTTTCGTAAACAAAATCTTGTCGTTCGGCGCCGAACACTAGAAAATCAATGCTCGCGAGACGATAGGTTTTAGCATCTTCGATAGCATTGCCTTTATTATCTGTAATTTTTGTAATTAAATTTCGTTCCCAAGGTTCTTTTTTTCCGTCTGTATTGATGTCACGATCTAATTCAGTGCGTGTTGCTGTAGGGATGTCATATCGTTCAATTTTCAGTCCAGCAAATGGTGACATGCCATAAGACCCAGAGTGAGAGATTTGAAATAGCGATTTTAACTCTGCACCAGTCATTTCAGTTACCACTAAACTATTATCAAATGGCAAAACCTTAAAGATATCACCATAAGTAATTTTTCCTTTACTAAAATCATTTCGAATTCCACCTGAATTGATTAATGCAAAATCAGCTTTATCTTTTTCTTTACCTGCTTCGAGTAAAGAATCGGCCAAAAGGTTGCCTAGTGCGCTTTCTTCTTCATATTCATGTTTGAAATCATCTGCTAATTCACCGATTTCACGAGATTTAATTTCTTTAGCTTCTTCTCGATACGGTTTTAATAAGTTTTCAACTTGAGCGTTTTGAGCATTTGTTTCTACATTGATAAAATCTTCAAAGCGGGGAGGAATTGCTTTTTCTTTTTTAAATAAATGTAGAACTCCGATGTTTTGTCCGTAACGTCCTGATTCAATCACAGGAGTACCGTTGATGATTTCACGAGCTTTCAAATGTGTGTGACCAGCAACGACGGCATCTAAAGTGCCTTTGTGTAACTTTTCAAGCAATCGTAAGATTTCAGCAAAATCGCCTGGCTGTTGGCAATTAGAATTTGAATCACACATTAAACCAGCATGGGCTACTAAAATTACAAAATCACAATGATTAGAGTTTCGTAAAAACTTTGCTTCTGCTTCAACAACAGGAATGAGTTCTTCAAAGCGAGTGCCCTTGATAAACTTTTGATTGGTAATTCGTGGAGTAGTGGGCGTGGTTGCACCAATTACACAAACATTGCTTTTTTCAATTTCAAAAATTTGATGAGGACGAAATAATGTTTGCTGTCCTAAGGCATTACAGTTCGTAGTAGTAGCTGGGTTGCATTTGATTTTATTATTTAAAATAAAGTTGGAAGATAGCCATTTGAAATTTGCTTCTTTCACTCTTCGTTTTAGATTTCCGAGGCCATCTTCATTTCCCATGACAGCGCTTCGTTCTTTTACGTCAGGCCCATAATCAAGTTCATGATTTCCAATGGCTGCGGCATTTACACCTACTAAGTTGTAGAACTCAACCATCGATTTGCCTTTATTTAAATTTCCTTCAAGGGAGCCTTGAAATAAATCTCCACCATCTAAGTGTATTGATTTTTTACCGTATTTTTTTCGTAATGCTTGCACTTGATTCATAAAGCCTTCAGCTCGATCAAAGGATACGTGAAAGTCTGTGCTTGCAATTACGACAATATCGCCTGTTTCTTGTGTAGTTGTATTTTTTAGAGTGACTGTTTTAGATGCACATGAGACTAAAATTTGTGCAAATAATAGAACTAAAATGTATTTTGATTTACGGCCGAACCAATTGAACATTTTTTTCCTTTATTAAGGCAATTAAGTGGTTCAGCGCTAAAGCTCGATGTGAAATTTTATTTTTATCATCTGCAGACATTTCTGCAAAAGTTTTTGAATACCCATTTGGTAAAAAAATTGGATCATAGCCAAATCCTTGTGTACCACGGGGTTGATCTAAGAGAATGCCTTCTACAGATCCGGTTGTTGATAACGTAATACCTTCCATCATAAATACAATGGTGCAAACAAATTTAGCTTGTCGTTTTTCTTTGGGAACTGATTTTAATTCCTCAAGTAATTTTCGGATATTTGCTTGATCTTGTGTTTCAGATGAAGTTGCTGTGGCATAACGATGAGAATGAACGCCTGGGCGACCGTTCAGTGCAGCTACTTCAAGACCTGAATCATCTGCAAATGTAGGTACACGTGCTGCCATATGAGCAAGTTTTGCTTTTTTAAATGCGTTTTCATAATAGGTGTTAGCATTTTCAGCTTCTTTAAATGCATTTGTGTTCCACGCAAAATCAGTGAGAGGTCTGAAATCAAAATCACTATGACTTTTGAATAATTCTTTAAATTCTTTAAATTTACCTTTGGAAAGCGAGCCAAGCATAATGATATTTGTATTTTTCATATAGAAATATATTAATGAATTGGCTTAAATTGTTCAAATTTATACTTTCGACTTTCATAAATTGGAGGATTTTTTTTAGGATTTAGTTCAATCCAAGTTTGTATATAAGCCATGAATTCATTAAATTGAGTATTCGCCGATTCTTGATCAGCCTTTTTATCATTCACCAATCGGGCTGTAAGCGTTTGAGCCCGGTTTGTAATAGATTTGATGGCTTTGGGTTTATCCCACATATTGAGCTCTTTTGGGTTTGGAATCATTAACGTAAGCAACCATACTTGGTACTTGGTTAAATCTGAAGCGGGGATGTCAAAATAATATCGGCTGGCAGCTTCGGCACCATAAATATTTGGTCCCCATTCTATAATGTTTAAGTACAGTTCTAAGATTTGTTTTTTTGAAAGATCTTTTTCAAGTTTCATCACGAGGGGAATTTCTTTTAATTTTCGGAAAATACTTTTTTCTTTTGAAAGAAATAGGTTCTTACTTAATTGTTGAGTGATGGTGCTAGCACCTCGTTTGAATTTTCCACTTTTAATATCAGTTTGGACGGCATTTTTAATTTCTTCTAAATCAAGTCCTTGGTGCATATAAAATTTAGCATCTTCCATCATTACAACCATGTCTTGTAACTCTTTGCTGATTTCGGAAATGGGACGATATATTCGAATTTTCTCAGTGGGACATTTTAATTCAGTTGTTTCTGATTCATTTAATTCTGCACAAATTTCAACGTTATATTTATTCACTAACGGATATTTACTTTTGGTTATTTTTGCAGGTTCAGACTGTTTTTGTTTTAGTTCTTTGAGCATTTTTCTGGGGTAAACTAGAAGTTTATTATATGCGACCCAAGACACTCCTAAAATACTTAAAAATAAGCTCAAAAGTAGTATTTTTGGTATGATTGATCGCATTTTTAACCCTGTGTCGAATCACTGTGTTGTAATGACAGCAAAGTAGAATCTAAACAATTTAATTGCATTAAATGCTGGCATAATTCATGAAATATATAAATTCCGAACGGTGGGAACCTGAAACATGGGTCCAAATGTTCGAGATGTGCCGAGCTCACGCTTCCACTCATTCCCCTCATGTGAGTTCGGTACGTCTTCATAAATTACACCGAACGTTCAACCGTAACTGCTGTTCCATAACAGAGCACTTCTGTAATTCCTGGTCCAATTTCGGTAGCATCATATCTAATTCCGACAATTGCGTTTGCACCTAATTTTTGAGCATGTTCAACCATGATGTTAAAAGCATCCATTCGTGCTTGTTCACAAAGTTCTGTGTATATTGAAATATTTCCACCAAAGATTGTTTGCAATCCAGCTAGAAAATTTCCAACAACTGAACGTGATCGAACAATGATGCCACGAACGATACCTAATGTTTTAACAGTTTTATATCCATCTATTTGAAACGTTGTACTGACCATTGCTTCTTGCGGTATAATTTGATTAGTTGCCATTGAGTTCTCCTATACGTTTCTAATTTATTGAGTTACGGCAAGGCCGTCATAGCGAGATTCATTTGCTGCTTCCCACTTATCGTTTGATGATCTTCTTAAAATAACTTGAGCGACAGACCACATTGTTGGAATTTCTTCCACTTTGTAACCTGCAAGTGTTAATTTTTTAAGAACTTCAGCTGAATAGCCTTTTTCGATTTCTAACTTTGAATCTTTCATGGGATGAAAACGAGGAAAAGCCATTGCTTCACGCGCACTCATTTTGTGAATATAATAATTTTCTAAAATTTCTGCGATTGTTGTTGGAATTCTGGTTCCGCCAGCGGCTCCAACAATGGCAACAGGTTGTTCCGTCTTGCCTGGTATCAATTCAGAAAAAATAGTAGGGCTCATATTCGATCGAGGACGTTTACCTGCTGCTGCAGAATTTGGTCTGCCAGGTTCAGAATCAAAATCAGAGAGCTCATTGTTTAATAAAAATCCATGATTCGGAACCACAATTCCTGATCCAAAGATTGCTTCAATGGTTGTGGTATACGCAACACTTAAACCTTGATTGTCGAGCACACTTAAATGAGCAGTATGAGAGGCTTCATCTTGTGGTTTGCGTATGGGATTCATTGCATATTGAGTGAAATTTGCTTTTGAATTATCTGTAACTGCTGTTTCTATTTTATCAAGTCGTGAAGCGATTCTTTTGTCAATTTCAGTCCACGCATTGATTTCATCTGCTGAATTTAAATATTTTTGTGGATCTATTTTATTAAATCCTATGTCAGCGATATTTGCATCACGGAGCTCTTGAAAATAACGTAAAGTTTCTGCAGTAACGATGATTCTTTTGGCAGAATCAGCTTTTAAGTTTACGTTTTGTTTTGCACTTTGAAATTTATAATAATGATCGAGATAACGAATGGCTCCAGCAAGTAGAATTGCGCCCGTACTTGGTGGACCAGAAGTGACAGCATTAAAATTAAAAACTTTATACGTTACAGGGGTAGAGTTTCGTACTTTGTAGTTTTTTAAGTCTTCAGCCGTAATTTTAACACCCATTTTTTGAGCTTCTGCAAGCCAAGTTTTTGAGAGTTCTCCTGTGTAAAACGTGTCTGCACCTTGATTTGCAATTTTTTGTAATGTTGCTGCAAGTTGAGGTTGGATGAGAGTTCTTCCACGTTTTAAATAGTTTCCATCCCCATCTGAAAAACAAGAAACGGTAACTGGAAATGCACGCATGCGAGGCCAGTTCTCTTGTAATTCTTCTTCAAAAAGTTGTGTGATGGGAAATCCTTTTTTTGCAACTTCAATTGCGGGTTCAACAAGAGATTTCCATGGGAGTTTTCCGAATTTTTTATGAGCTTCAAATAATCCGGCAGGTGTTCCTGGAATTCCAACAGGATTAGGGCCTGTGATTGCATCCGGATCACGTTTCATGGGCATTCCATCTCCAGCAATAAACATTTTCTCATGAGCTGAAAGGGGAGCTTGTTCTCTGTGGTCTAAAACAAAAGATTGTTTTGCAGTTCGAATGAGCATGATGCCACCGCCACCAATTCCCATTTTGTAAGGCTGAACTACATTTAACATAAAGCTTGCTGCAACCGTTGCATCGACGGCGTTGCCGCCTTTTTTCAAGATTTCTTGTGCTACTTCAGTAGCCATTTGATGCGAAGTTGCAATCGAAGCAGCTAAAACTGAGAATGAATGAAAAATGAATAAAAATGTGACAAAAATAGTTTGAATAAGTATTTTCATAAGTGTGTGATAGTTTGAAATAGCGTGAGGCAATTGTAAATAATGAATTATAAAAGCATTGCAGGAATATCTGTCGAAAAGAGACCTATCGTTTGGCACACTTTTTTGCCGCATGTCAAAAAAGATTCAAAACGTATTTGGTTCATTTCTGGCACTCATGGAGATGAATGGGAAGGTGTGTGGACCACTCGTTCACTCATTCGAGCATGGCAAAAGAAGTATCCGTTTCAAAATATTTCAGTGAGTGTTTGTTCTGAAATCAATCCCGATGGAGTTTTTCACAGACGCCGTTGGAATATGCATTCAGTTGATCTCAATCGTAATTTACCAACCAAAGATTGGACTTCTGAAATTAAAAATCCACGATACCCACCTGGTCCAAAATCATTAAGCGAACCCGAATCACAAGCAATACTTTCACAATTTGAAAAAGATAAACCGATTGCAATATTGAACCTCCACTCATTTTGGAATTATCAAGTGAATGTAAATGCTTCTGAGAAAGCTAAAAAAATCTGTCGTGAATGGGCAGAGCGAATTGCAAAACATTGTCATTATCCAGTGACTGAAGACATAGGTTACCCAACCCCTGGCTGTTTAGGTACATACGCTGGAGTTGAAAGAGACATTCCTTCAATTACATTTGAATTTGAACGAGGAATTCCAAAAAGAAAAATTTATAAAGATTATGTTCCCATGATGATTGATGCAATTCAATTTTGGGATGAGAGGATGAAATAAAATGCTTCGTTTAACCAAATCAACTCGCACACTCACTGAAATTCAAGATTTATTGTGTGAATTTGAGGTGACTCCTACATCTAAAAAATTTGAAGATACTAGACTTAAAAAAATTACGCTCGATTTTCTTTGGTATTTGAATACAGGTCAAATTCGAGTGTTTGATTTAGAAAATAAAAAAGTTCGAACTTGGGTAAAGGTGGGAATTTTACAATGCATGCGTTTATTAAAAATGCATCCAATGAAATCGGGAGTTTTCGAATTTTCAGATAAACTCGCAGTAAAATCGAGAAAAGAGTTAAAAGGAATCAGAGTTGTTCCCGGAGCAATTGCAAGAACGGGATCATATATTGAGCCAGGCTGTGTATTAATGCCCTCATTTATTAACATTGGTGCATATGTCGGAAAAGGCACAATGGTAGACACGTGGGCTACAGTTGGATCGTGCGCACAAATTGGAGAAAACGTTCATCTTTCTGGTGGTGTAGGGATTGGCGGAGTTCTAGAACCAGTGCAAGCAAAACCTGTTGTGATTGAAAACGGAGCTTTCATCGGTTCACGCGCAATCATTGTTGAAGGAGTTCATGTCGGAGCTGAAGCTGTGATTGGAGCCGGAGTTGTTTTAACTGCAACGACTAAAATCATCGATGTGCGAGGAAAAGATGCTGTTTACTCAAAAGGATACATTCCTGAGCGTGCCGTAGTCATTCCGGGAGTCGATCAAAAAGAATTTTCAGCAGGAACGTTTGGAGTGCCATGTGCATTGATCATTGGAACTCGTAATTCTGCAACCGATTTAAAAGTTTCATTAAATGAAGCTCTTCGAAATCACGAAATAGCGATTTAAATTCCTAAAGTTTGCAATAGTCTTGGCAAAAAGTTTTTATATCCAGTCAAAATGTCATCTTCATTTAATTCGAATGGAATGTCTGGCTTTACTCCAGTATTTTCAACAGTCACACCACCTGGGCGAATCATTAAACTGGTAGTAAGAGAGTATTCAAACGGTAAAAATCCTGTGGAAGTAAATTCTTCAACGGTTCCACCAGCTCCCGCAGTGTTTACACCAACTAATTTCACACGACCATAGTCTTGTAAAACTGCAGGGGTTGCGTCTCCACCTGAAAAATCAAGTGCATCGATTAACATGTACACTGGTTTTGTATAAGTTTGTGTGCGAGTAAATGATCTGCGCATATGTAGTGGATATAAAAAGTTTACAAACTTTCCTAAGGCAGTTGTTTTTTCGTTATTGTGAAGCTTTAAAAAGAGTGAATCAATGGTGTCATTTAAATAACTGCTAACATAATTTAAAGAAATTGGTTCAGAAAAATAATCTCCTCTTGAGTGTGCCGCATATACTTTAACCAATTCTTCTTGCATTTGCTTTAAATAATGGTTTGCCATCCAAATTTCATCTGGTTTACTTTCTTCCAAATCAGATTGAGTTTTTTTCATTTCTAATAAAATACTTTCAAATTCTTCGAGCCAATGCCCTCTGGGACGAATCGCGAACTTTAAATGTTTACTTTGATCAAGTTCACCCACTAAATTTGAAACGAGCCAGTCAGATAAAATAACCGCGCCGCCAGGATTATGCATTTGATCGATGATTAGTAAATCTGTATTTTTTTCTAATTTATTAAAAATAGTTCGAAAACTTAAATTAGAAAAAATCATCATCGTTTCAGATTTTGGCATGTATGAAGGTATGCGAAGAATGCCAATTCTTTTATTGTTATATTTAAATACGCCAGCATAAAGTCCTGATGCTCGTGCGAAAGGTGAGCCAATGATTGGAAAACCTGCGCCCCAAGCACCGATTCGTTTAAAATTATAAGGAATTTGAAATACAGGTTTTTTCTGACCTAAGGCAAAGATTTTTCCGTCTGCTACTTCAGAATCAGAAATTGATTCATTTATTTCAATTTCATCTTCGTTATCTATGAATGGTGATTTTAGATTTGCTAGATCATTTTGTTTATTAAATATATTTTGAATTTGAAGTAGAATTTTCTTTGTTTCCTCTTTTTTCTTAGGCTGTGCTGAAATTGATACTAAACGTTCTAATTCTTGTTCCACTTGATTTTTTGCCTGCTCGTTTGTTGTGTCCTTTTGAAACGGAATTGAAAAAAGTGCGTTCCCAGATAATTTTCCTTTTAATAAGCAACTTATTTTTTTATTTGAATCTTTTTGGATGAAATCAAATTTTCCGTAAACATTATTTAAATTATCTTTCAATGCCAATGCGATGAGACCTGATTGTTCAGTCCATTTAGATAATTGATATACATTGAGTTCATTTGTGCTTCGTTGGTTGCCAATATTATGATTGATTGAAAGTGAATTTAAAATTGTATCAATTTTAACGTTTGAAATTGATTCTAAAGCATCACCTGGTTTTGCTTCACAAGCAGGTTCACTTTGAAGATTGTTTTTTAAAAAACTTAGCAATATTTTTTGATTCACAGGTGTGAACTGAATATTAAAAACAACTTTTAAACTGCTAGGGATGTGTGAAGACACGTGAGCGTCTTTTAATGATGATAATAAATGAACCATTGCTAAGTACGCTTCAGAAGAGTTTTTCGCACTTTGAATGGTTTTAAAAAAATCTGCTTTTTGTTTTTCCCAATCTAGACCGATTGTCTGTTTTTTTAATTGGAGTGGGCCATAGTTTATTTCAATATTGTTTACAAATATTTGCGCTTCTTTCTCAATTATTTGATTTGTTGATTCTTGAGAATAAAGCAGCTGAATCGAACTAGTAATCATTAGTGAAAAAATAACTAAAAATTTAATCATATATAAACCATCGTAATTATTGATAAAAAATACATCAGATTTATAACATAGCTTATATCGCAATGCAAGATAATTAATTGACTAAATTAGTATATTAATGTTATAACCTTCTTCGCTTAAACCACGAAAGGGAGCATTCATGAAAACTTCGACTTTATTAATATTAATAATGATTGCTCAAAATTCTTTTGCACAGAAAAGTGTATCAATTGAAAAATACACTGTGCAAGACTATTTAAATCGTACGCAACAAGCTTTGGCTGAAATTAGTAAACTTGAAGTAAGTCAATGTGAACAAACCTTTCAAAATTTGTTTACTGAGATTATTCAAATCAATACAAATCGATTTGATAAAAATGAAGTCATAACTCGTTCATCAGAAATGATTCAAGCTACGTTTGATGTGCGTGTAAAAGCTCGTAAACGATTTCAATTTTGGCATCAAAATTCAAATAATATTACCGAATCATGTGCGATAGCGATGAGAAATTTAATTCGTGGTGCACGTGGAATTGAAGATTATATTGGTAATATTGTTGCATCTCAAAATTTCAGTATATTTTTAAACCAATCTAAAGGAACAATGGTTGACCCTGTAGCATTCCAAAATAAAAATTCAATTCAAGGGTACCCTAAAGACACTCTCGTAAGTAATTCAGAAATTAAAAATGTTTTAAAATCAGGTGACATGTTGTTATCTCGAGGTAATGCGTTCACCTCAGCAT
>CAZNGN010000016.1:0-25778 GCA_964572865.1 uncultured Bacteriovoracaceae bacterium
CACTTTGCTTTTATTGCGTTGTGACCTGTAAACGCTTTTCTAAACTACTTCAAATGATGTATTTGGCGCTTCATGGTCAATCCAAAGTTTTCCGCCATGTTCTTCAATGATTTTTTTACTAATACTCAAACCTAATCCAGTACCTTTTCCTGGCTCTTTTGTTGTAAAAAATGGTTGCATTAATTTTTCACGAATGTGTTGAGGGATACCATTTCCGCTATCTGTAATTGTAATATATGCAGTCGTTACATTTGAATTGATTTTAATATTAACCCATTTACTTTCTAAATTAGCGATTGCATCTGCAGCATTTGAAATCATATTTGTAAGAACTTGACAAATTTGTGTAGATCTTCCATTAATTTCAATATCTTCATAATTTTCAATATTTAAATGAATCGAATTTTTTTTAATTTTTTCAGAAGTCAGTGCTATTGCATCATCTAATATTGGATTTATTTTACATTTTTCCATTGGATCATTATCTGCATTACGCGAATAAGACCTAAGACCTTTAATGATTTTAACAATACGTTGCACATTACTCTCTATTTTATTTACGCCATCTAAGGCTTTTTCTTTATCATTAAAATCAACTTTATTAATTATGGATAATAATTGATTCGCTTTACCACTAATAATTGCTAATGGATTATTCACTTCGTGCGCAATACCAGAAGCCATTTCTCCCAACGATGCCATTTTAGAAGCTTGTGATTCTCTTGCCATTGAATTTTTTAACTCTTGAGTGCGCTCATGAATTTCAAATTCCATTCCTACATGAAGCGCATTAATCATGTCTTTCCATTTTTTAATGATTTGAAATGTGTATAAAAATATACCTAATAATAATAACATTGATACTGCATACATAAGACGAGCAAACAATCTAGTTGAATTTGTATTTTCATTTATTTCAAATATAAAACGCTCAATATCCATGTTCATATCTTCAGCTTGAGCTTTTATAATTTCTTTATTTTTTTCTAGATCGATTGAATGTAACAATGTTTGGGCTTTTTTAAGATTATTTTCGCGAACTAATAAAAATATATTTTCATAATTTGACACAAGCTTATTATACTGATTTTCCATCTCAACATAATCACTATATAAATGATGATCTTCTTTAAATGCAATTTTTAATTTTGCTATTGTTTCTATTAAAATATCATTTATTTGATAAAATTGATTTTCCCAACTTAAATATCCACTACATACTGCCAAATTAACTATATTGGGTACATCTTCTATTTTATTTTTAAAAACATTAAAATTAGAACTAACATGTTCAATAAAATCAGATTGTTTTTTAACTTTTATACTACTGATATAATCAAATGTTAAACCGAATCCAGCTATAATTAATGAAAATACTAATAATACTGATATCTTTTTACTAGGAAAACTTACATTTTTTTTATCAGCATCGAAATTAGTTTCATCAATCATAATTTTGAAACCTCAATGCCAACTACCAACGAAGCAATTACTTTTCCATCAGATACGATCGGTACGGATACTTGAATCTGATTTTTACCTGACGATTCGTCTAACTCTATTTTTCCTTTCCATGTTTTGCCAGAAATTGGTAAATCATGTTTTGGTTTGCCTTTATGATTCCAAGAAGAAGTTTTTGATAAAAATGCAATTTTGTTTCCATTTACATCAGAAATGAATGCTTCTGACATGGCGGATGAAGTCAATTCCTTCAACTTGGCTGCCACATTATTTTTTGTTAACGCTTTTACTTTAATATCAGCTACGCTTAATAACTTCCACTTATCGTTTGTTAAGCCATCATATTCAGGATGTTTGACGGAAGTATATTTTAATATTTCTGAAACCAGTTCGTTATTTTTTGCAATTTCTTGTACTTTTATAAATTGCTCGTCAATTTTTTTATTTAATTCAGCTTGATCTTCTGCAACTGAGAAGTTAAAAAAACTGAAAAGTAATAGAAATAAACATGAAAATGCAGTTTGCATACTAATATTTATCGGAATTTTAATTCATACAATAATAGGTAATATTTGCCGTTTTTTTTTTGTCTAATAAGATTTAACTTTATACCGATTATATAGGCATATATGAAAACAAATGACAATTTATCAAAGGCGATTAATCAGGAAGTATCTAACTTAGTTTTAAATGATGACGTAGCAACTTGTTCTTACGATACTCCGTTATCTGAAGTAATAGGCCTTCTTTCTCAACGAAACATTGGTAGTATTGTGATTGTTGATGAGAAGAAGCCAATCGGAATTTTTACAGAGCGAGATTTTTTACGTAAAATTGCAGAACATGATCTTGATCTAGACACAGAAGTAGTTGGTAAATATATGACTGCTCGTCCAACTTGTGTTTCGTCTAATGCTAAAATTTTAAATGTAATGGCTTTAATGCGAATTGGTCGATTCAGACACGTAATCGTTACCGATTCAAATGGAAACTTAGAAAATGTAATCTCAATGAAAGATGTGATGGACTACTTGATAGACAATTTCAATGAAAGTCTAAGAGCTATTTAATTTTTTAGATTGTAGCACAATCCAACCACAAATTACGATCATATACTGAACAATTAGTATACCTATTTTATTACCTTCTAATGTCATTATTTTAGGATATACTTCTTCAAATAATAAATTATATTCAGGTCTTGCCATCACATTTACCGTGTAAACTGTAACTACATTTATTGCGCTAAATATAGCTAATAATTTGAATATATTATTAGTTTCAAAATATATTAATCCTAAATAAACTAATGGAAAAACTGGAACTAAATACCTTGGACCTGATGCCCATCCGCCATTCCATCCTTGAACAAAACTTACATTAAATAAAATAAATAAAATAAAAGAGATCCCAACTGAATACGCAAGCTTTTTATCTTCAATTGAACAATTGCATTTTATTTGCTTAACTATTCCATAAATTGCTAATGCTGAAACTGGGACAATGATAAAGATTCCACGTTTAAATCCTAATAACAATTCATAAAATACTTTTAATGAAGGAAAACTAAAAACGGACAAAGACGATTTTTGATCAGAACCAAATACAGGATTACCAAATGCAGGCGCTAAACTAAAATATCCACCGAATGCTATTTTATGATAATAAATAAAAATTAAAAATGGAAGTAATCCCCCCAATAAAAATAAAACTAATTCTTTTTTCTTTTCTTTAAAATTTAAAATTAACAAAATGGGAATCAATAATGCGGAGGTATATTCTGTTAATACCGCAAGTCCAATAAACAGACCTTGAAGAACTCCTCTTTTTTTTACAAAGAAAAAATAAAACGAAGCAAATATAAAAAAGGCAGAAGTGACATGCCCCCAAAACATCGTCGAAAATATAGTTGCAAGACTTCCAAACCCCATTACAAAAATTATATTATTTTTATGATCATTCGAAATTTGAAATTTTGTTAACCATGAATTTGTTAGAATTAAAATTAAAATAAACGGAATAATTGTTACAAAAAAAATGCAAAAACTTAAATATTTTGATTCTGAATAAGAATCATTTCCTATTATTTTATCAATTATTGTTAATGCAAAATATGGGATAGCAGCTAACATCGAAGAACCGGGTGCCTTATTTGAGTAATAATGGCCATCAAATTTTGACCAATCTTCTGTATTAGATACATATTTATCAATCTGAAACGTATGATCTAATACGATTGCTTTCGTTAAATCAAACCGAGAGGATTGATTTACTCCTCCAAAATTAGGCGCAATACTTAAAGATATAGTAATTAGAATAATAAATATGATGAAAGATTTCATTTTTTAAATACTGTATAATTTGTTTTCATTACCATCAAATACGATTATAGTTTTTCTATGATTTTCAAAGCCATTCTCGTTTTATTAACCGCATTCATAATATTACCAAATTTTATATTTGCCGAAGGTCTAGACTACTCTTCTGAATTTGGCTTCAGATCTAGGCCATTAGGAGCTACGTTAGCAGCACAAGGTGGATACTCAAAACTACTTTGGGGATCTAATGATCAAGTCTCTGATAAAAAACCATTTTTATATGGATACATTCGTCCAAACGCAAGAATTGCAACTTCAGCGGTTGTAAATAAATTTTCTGGCAATATTGATATCTACCCCATTTCAATTCTTGGTTTCACATTCGGCTATACTGCTACCCATCGTGGAATTGACGCCAAAAAAATTGACTGCATTCAAGTAGAGTGCCGTGGTTGGACATACAAGAAAACGGCGCGTGTTCAGGCTGTAATTGGTGTACAAGATTATTTTTTAATTTCAAAGCTCGGCATTGAATATACAAATGCTGAATCAAATCAAAAAGATTTTACTGATGAGTACAATGTTTTGGTTGTAAAGAAAGATGGCGACGAAAATATTACAAACGAAATCATTCTTGGAAAAAAATTTAATGAAGAATATTTAGGCGGATTTTTAATTCAAAGTTCGCATTATTTAAAATCAGGTCAATCAAATCGTTTAACATCCGTTTTCGCTAAAAACACTTTCAATGACCAATGGTCACTGATTGCGGGTTCAGGCATTTACGAATCAACTCATTTTATTCGAGACTTTGTTTTTTTCACTCAACTAACTTGGACAGGAATTCCTAAAATAGGATTTTTTTAATGGGGTGACCAACCCTTTTTAAAGGAATTTAAGTACTTACCACCATTACAAGCCAATTAAAGCCATTTGTTTTGGATGCTGACTACTTATTTTTAAATTGAAACAGACTAACTACTTCACCAATTAAAACCTCTCCTACTGGAAGAAGCTTTAATACATCCGTAGCACCTCGCTCATTGATACCTGCAACTCTGATGTAGTGCTGCATAGTTTTCAAATCACGCCAACCGCAAACTTTCATTACGGTAGCAGGGGCTATATCATTTGCTAAAAGCTGCGTTGCGAAACATGCCCTCAATGCATGAAAGCAAACAGGCTTTATTCCAACGCCTTGGCAAAAAGCTCTTAAGATTCTTGCTTGCTCGCCTTTATCCCACTCCCAGAATCGCGGCAAAACATTTTCTCTACCATTTGCAGTCGATTTTAATTCTAAGAGTAAAGATTTAAGCTCAGGGCTTAACGGAACTGTTCTCCAATGACCCGCTTTCGTACTTTTAACAATTTTTAATCTTGTATTAAAAGATTTTGAAACTGTAAGTCTATTGTTGTCAAAGTCCACATCTGACCACAACAGCGCATGAAGTTCGCCATTACGCATTCCAGTTAAAAGTGCAGTTGCCCAAATTGGGTACCATTCATGATTAAACCTTTTAGCTTCTAAAAGTAGTTTTCTGATTTCATCAATATTTAGAATTTCAGGAACTTTTTCAGCTTCTTTAGGGCCTAATTTTACACCAACTGCAGGACTTACTTGAACATTAGGAATTAGTCTTTCTTCTATTCCCCACTTGTACACAACATTTACTGTATGCTTTACAGCTTTTCGAAAGCTTCTAGATTTTCCTTCAGCTTCCATCAACTTTAAAACATCTCGAATGTCTGCGATACAAATCTCAGATGCTGGCTTTTTTAAAAGCTGCGCAGTCCATGTACGTAAAGCATTTACATGATCCATAATCGTTGTTGTTTGATAATTAAAATGTGTTTTATTATAGCGCATTTCAATTTCCCAACGATGAATCACCTCTTCCCATTTCATTCCTTGAGTAGCTTTTTTTACAATCTTCTCTGAGGCTTCACGTAAGAGTTTTTTCTCAATTGCAATTGCTTCTTTTTCAGTTTCAATACCACTGATCTGCCTTTGGGTGCGAACATTTGAGCGCTCCCTGCTTCGAATATTTAAATATACTTTCCATAGTATCTTTCCATCTTTTTCATAACTTGATATTGCCATAATTTTATCCTCCGATTAATTCAGAGTTTTTAAGCATCATATCAAGGTCTTGTTTTCGAAAATAAAGTCTGCGCCTCCATTTTTTGCAATAAATCTGACCTCGATTTACTGCTGTATGAATTGCACCAACTGTTTTTCGAAGGTATTGAGCTGCCTCTTGTGTATTCATCCAAATCAAATTTTCAAAGATCAATCTGGGTTCGAGTATTTCAAACTCATCCCCAGCAATCATATTCCTATCATGATGCTCTTTAGGATGCGATTTAGTTTTTATATAATTAGAATATTTCCCTTCGTGGGAATTCATAGTTTTGCTCATTTCTACTCCTAGTTACTAATAAAAAAGAAATAGATAGCAAAATCAGGACCAACGCTAAGTTATTGAAAATACAACGTCACGTATCGTCAAAATCTATGAAAAAATCCTAAATTTCGGACTTTTTTTCCAAAATTTTGGAAAATTAATATTTAATTTTTTCTATCAAATTAATGAAAATGATTTAACTAGCTGATTTGTTAATATAATTTTGATCATTTTCAAAATTTACTTAAGAATTATTTTTCATCGAATTTTGATAAAAAAATCCTAAAAATCGGACAAAAAAAAAGAAATACAGCGATGCAAGAATTTGGCAAATTTCCTAACCTCTTGTACTTAAACGTTTTAAACTAAAATGTATTCAATTTTATATTTTGGCACAAACCCTGCTTATTCCCTTCAATCATATTGGAGGTTTTAATGATTACTTATAGAGATATTGAAATACTTATGTTTCTTGATGCACAAGGCATTGCAACAGCAAGACAAATTTCAGGTTTATATTTTCCGTCATTAAAAGCTGGTAGAAATAGAGTTCATAACTTAACTAAGTCAGGTGTTATTAAGAAATTAAGTTATAAATCACTATTTTCATTAACTGAAATCAAAGCGGACGAATGTCTGTCACTATCCCACAGAGACTATTTTTATACAGTTGGCAATAAATTAGAAACTTATCGTGGATCATGTATTTTCTGGGAAATGATAAATCACAATTTAATTTGTAACGATGTATTTCTAAGAATTAAATCAATCATAGGTGAACGTTACAAATCCGTTAGTTTTGAAAAGTTTGATAAAAAAAGAAAATCCGATTTAGCGCCAGACGTTACAATTATTGGTAATACTTTTAAATTGGGGATTGAATTTGAAAGAACCCTAAAGAGAGACAATTTAAAATATTTATCAAAGTTTTGTCATTATTCTGATTCCAATTATACTCATGTACTTTATGTTTGTAAGAATAATGAAATATTTTCGCAAATTAAAAAACTTTCAGGCCAATTTGAATTTATTGGCTCTACGCTTCTCACTTTTGAAAATGAAGTATTCTCACATAATTTAAAATTAAATGAGTTTTTAGATAAAAAGCTAAATTTGTAATTTACCCTACTTTTAATTTTGTCTCTGGATAAAGTATCTGCACATAACCGATCAGTCGATCTGTCGAAAAATCTTCAATTCGATGTCGTACAATCTTACTTACCTTACCCTTATCAATACCAAGGGTTCTACCTATCTCTTCTAAAGTGAGATCATTTTCACGTTTGTAGCGTAATATTTTTTGACACAGGTCCCAACGAAATTTTTCTAATGTTGTAGGATTTTCTGGCAACATTAAAGTGCCTTCAACTTTTTCAAGTTTCTTTCTTATTTTATCTAACTCTGATGTTTTTGGAAAAGCCATATTATTTCCTCCTATAAGCATTCACAATGCCAATATAAATCTGATTTTTTTCAAGTAACCATACTAGTTTGTAACGTTTGCCATGTAACTCAATTCCATCTGATACAAAGTATTCAAAGCCATCAAACTCTCTATCGGGTTCGTATTCACCACCGTCTAGCTTTTTAACCAAATCGACGATCACTTCATCATTGATCGATTTTGAATGTTTAATTTCATAATGCGGATCAATTATGACTTTAGAAATCTTTCTTCCGTTAACTGTGACATGAACCTGATACTCTTTACGTTTCATTGATAATATCATATCAAAGGTTGCCATTACTAGCAACCTTTAAAACCAATCATACTTTTAAACCTAATAAAAATTCCGCGCACGTTAACCTATGGTATGACCTCTGGTAGCAGAAACTCTTAAGTCCCCTAGATTACTACATAATCTTTCCCGACCTCGCCCCCTCACCCTATGGGTTCGGTAGCGAGGTCGGGAACCGGGGACTTATGTTTTGTCTATTATATATAGTGGGGTTACGTGCGCGGGGATATGAATTTAGTTATCTGTTGGGATCGGGAACGGAATCGGGGAAATTTGACTAAATATGATTATTTCGTTAATTATTTCATACTTTTTGAATCTGATTGGAGTTCTTATGAAATATGTATTCTTAAGTTGTATATTTTTACTTAATTCAGTTTTAGCTTATTCTGAATGCAGATTTGAAAATATCAAAATTCTTGATTTTGATGAATCTAAATATCCAATGCAAGCTCGAACCAAGATATTTTCGATTGAATTACAAAGTTATCATCTTACATTAGAATTTCCCAAAAAAGCATTTAGTAAATACTATGAAGATAATGGCTCTGTTCAAAAGCTTGAATATGCATTTTATAATAAGAGAAATATTATTCTAATTTTAGATAATAATCGTGATCATTGCGACAAAGCTGGAAACTTTATTCCACGACGAGTATTTGGTAAGAATATTTTGAAACTAGATTCATCAGATATAAAAGCTGTTCTACTAAAAGACTAACCCCCTCCCCCTAGGCTCGAAGCTAGGTCACGCGGGACCGTTTCACTACGCATCCTGCTTAAGTGATGATGCTTTTGCATCACCTCACATCTCAGGCTCCTGCCTTCGATGGGTCCCGAGCCCCATTAAAAATCGTAAACAAAACCAATTCATTATCTCGTTTATTAGGTCTTAGATTTTATGGTCTGTCGTTGCGCGGAAAACTAGGCATTAAAGTTCACTAAGTAGTAGTGTTACTTACTTATATGTTATACTGAGTAAAGAGCGAGGAGAAAACATATGAAGGCCATGATTCTAATTCTTTTATCCCCAGTCTTAGCTTTTGGAAGTGCTTCTGAAATTGGGAACTGTAAGCCTGAAAAAATATCTGCAAAACGCTTTCAAGACATTATTAAAAATCGAAGTGGTATTAAAGCGAATGTTGGTAACCATTCAACAGAACCTGATGCTAAAACAAAAGTACAAAGATTTATTGAAAAAAATTTTAAGATCGAGTTATTTCAAAATGAACTTCATGGTGCTGCTGATTTTTATACAGTAAATATCGGCTTTACGGTTAATGACCAAGAGATTATCTCAACTTGTGAGTCTACTTATCGTTATTGGCAGTCGAGCCTAACGGAATGCTCTCATAGGGTTTTGTTTAACTGTCCTGAATTTAAGGATAAAAATACCGGTAAATCAATTAGTGCTGATTGGGTTGATAAAATAGGTATTGGTTATCAAATGAAGAAAGATCATAGCGAGGAAGCAGATCACTATGGACCTGCAGTAATTAATGGATCGATTTCTAAATTTGTTACAATATGGAAAACGTCAGTGCCTGATAAAACAGAAAACCATAAAAATGTTAACGATTCTATGCAATCTCAGAAATCTTCAGTTCCCTATGAAATAAAGAAGGAAACGCCACCTTCTGTTACTAAAGTAAAATAAGTGCATACTTAACAAATGTTTTACGAGCAGTATTTGCTCTTAAAACTTTTACTATAAAATTAAATAAAAAAGCATATATCAAGGAATATAACGCATTGCAAGATATTAATTCAACTCAATATTTTAGATAAAATTATGAGTTTTTTGAGAGTTATCGTGTGTCTATATATATGTGGATGGTTGCTTATGCATTTAGAATAAAGGAGTCGAGCTTCAGCTCGAGACTCTCCGATTTTCTGTCACTAAAGTGTAGTACTAAAATCTCGGTTTCAAGTCCCATCCTAGGACTTGATAGTGCTTTTGCACTACCTCACGCCTCAGCCGTCATGGCTTCGACGTAATCCGCATACGAGTTAAAGCGTGACTCTGGTCACACTTTGAACGCGCTTGCGCCTTTGTCTAATTGAAAAATCCCTGCGCTTGTTTATTATGTTTTAGCTTTTATGAGCAAGCGTTGTTTAGAAAACTAGAGATTTTATTTCCCGGGATTTTTGTAGAGAAGCTTAATTCCCGAAATCGTTTTTCCTTGGATCTCGACCTTTGCCAGCGTCTTGGCTAGGTCAAGACAGTTAGCCTCGTAGGCTAGTTGCATAGGTTCGATTTCGTTATCGAGAATAAGCATGTTCGACGTCGCTTCGTATTGAACCATGCATTGCGTTTCCGAAATTTCACCTGCGAATACACTTCCGCTCGCAAGCACCAGAGTCAAAATAGATAAATTTTTCATGTCTAAAATGTTGCATTGATCTGTACGCTCTCGCAAGAGACGGTGTGTCAGCTGCCGATCACGTGACCAAAGTTTAAATCCAGCAAGTGTATCGAAACTCTTTACTTAAAAACTCATAGATTGTTTTAAAGAAGTAAGGCATGTGCACTTGCGCTCCGAGCCTCCTAAATAAAACAGAGACAACTTTTAGGTCGAACTGTCTAGTGAACTGGGCTCATTCCAGATACTAGGGCAATGTATTCAAATTTGCAGACCAATCCAATTTAGCTTCGCAGGTCTTTCTATCAACGATCAGCATGTTTGATAGCGTTCCGGAGCTCCATTGATTTTTATAATCAACCACTACTAGAATCTGTTTGTTTTTAGGTGATCCCGCCTCAGGAATATTCGAGAATCGGATATTCGAAACTGGACCGCCAACCCACTCAGAGAACTGAGTGTTTGTTTTTACATATTCCGTCGCAGCTCGAATCGTATCGCAATCAGCGAACGCAGACGCCGAACTCAACACCAACAATCCCAAGATGATTTTTTTCATAAATACCTCGTTCACGAATCCAATGTTTTTAATCCATGGCTTGCGCCGAAGTTTATACTAATCCGCGCATGCGCGGAAAATTAGTAATTTGCACGTTGACCATTACTGTAATACCAAGTATCCCCGTAGTTTGCGCGCGTGCCATTGTCGTAGTACCAGGTATCCCCGTAGTTCGCTCGTGTACCGTTTTTGTGATACCAAGTGTCCCCATAATTTGCACGAGTGCCATTATCGTAGTACCAGGTATCCCCATAGTTTGCTCTAGAACCGTTTTCGTAGTACCAAGTTTGAGAACTTTGACCATTAAAACGGTTGCATGGGTCGTCGATAACTTTCAGCACTGTTTTGGGGCACACAACGTCTGCAAATGCACCAATCGACCAAATTGCAAAAAATGTCGCAATATAATATTTCATTTTCTTCTCCGTTCATAAATCCAAGGATTTCTAAATATGGTTTGGGAACAAATCATTTAATATAAATTTTAATAAAAAAGCTTATATCAAGGAATATAACGCAATGCAAGATATTAATTCAACTCAATATATTAGCTAAAATTAGGGTGTTTTGTGAAAAGTTTCAGAGTAACCTAGAGTAAAAACAGCTGCTCCCTTGGGGATCAGAAAACAAAAAACACGCTTTCGCCCTCGTCTATTTGAAAAATCCCTGCGCTTAATTAACTTAATTTTAGCTTCGCTTGTTATAAGCACTTTTTACATTATCTTATTTTTAAACTCTTCAAACGGAAGGCCAGATATAACACAATCTTCCAAAATCCCTTTTTGAAGCTCGTTCTTTTCCGCTAATGACTGCGTCAGTCTGCGCGTGGTCTCCTGCGGAGTAGTACACCTACACCTTAGTCGCCCATGCTCGACTTCCTTGTCCTAGCGGAAAATTACTTCGCTTGTTCAATAGTAAGCATGTGATATGTGATCCCTGCTTCAAAGCCCCCTATTCGGTGGGGTTTCAGGTTAAGTGATGGGCTTTGAATTCCTTATCCTTACAATTTTTGAATTTCAACGTCGTTCTAAACTGAGATTTCGCATTCCCTCAGAATGGCATATGACTTCCTCTGTGGAATCTGTGAAAAATCAAATTCACGCAGAATACCCCGTATTTGATATCAGCATCGGTGGATGTGCTCTCATTCTTCCCAAAAATACGGGTACACTCATTCTTGAAAATGAAAAATCGTGTGCTCTTAACTTTTATGTTGAGGGAAAAAAAGTTTCTGTTCAAGGTGAAGCACGCTATGTTTCGTCAATAGAAAGCTATGATGAACCGAACCTGTGTCGTGTTGGTTTTCGGTTTTTAAATTTAAGCAAAGCCGATGAAACATTGATTGAAAATTTCATCATTCAACAAATCATCAATCAGTATTGATCAATAGTTATTGATAATTGCAGTGTGTGATGTAGTTGCCGGATCATAATTTCCATAACCTATAATTGATTCATCATAATGTATGGCTAAGCCTGCTGTTTGTCCGGCAGGTGGACGTTGATACATCGGATTACTTGCATTAAACGCACAAGGTTGTGCACTAAATCCAGCATAGCCCACGTTGCTGATTACTGTAGCACAACTTCCATTATAGGTTTGGTTAAATGTGTTTTGTGGCATCTGAATCTGTGCTTCCATGGCGGCAACACCTTGTGAAGCATTGCGAACAATATCATGAAATGTAACCGACGGATCTTCTGTACCTGTTTCTAACCCAATCACAGCTTGGTGAGAATGATTCCCTGAAAACGAAGCCAAATTATTTGCATACGTAACTTCACCGGCAGCCCTATTTGAAACCCAAGTACCATTTACAGAATAATCCATGAGTACATATTCATTCATCAAATTCATTAAGCATTGCATAGCCGATGCATTGGTGGTGGAAGTATGTGTTGCATCAACATAAATCGAAATAGGACAAACCATTCCTAAAAAATCAACTGTAGTACCTGAACCAGAATATGTATCGTCATACCAAAATGGAATTGAGCCACTCAGTCGAATGCCAGAGGGGATAACAGCGCGTACCCTCCCATACATATTAATCAATTGTTGAACATAATGTCGGGGGTCAGTATTGAAAACAGTTCTATGTGCATGAGGCTCGGCATCGAAATGAATGCCAACGGGTTTTGCAGTGGTTGTATCATTAATAAACTGCACGGCTTTAGCTGTCCAATTCACAGCCCCCGAGTAATTATTAGCGGCCTCTGTATCATCACTAAAAAATGTACCAGAAGATCTGCCAGGAGCAGGATCACCTGCCATGAGTTGTACTTCCATTCCATTGGTTGCGGCACGGTCAATGAATGTACGTATCAATGCATTTCTTCCTGAATTTCCACCACTATAGTTATTGATTTCATTTTTAACCTGAAGATAAATGGTTACAATATTATGTGTTGTGGCGTAATCAAAAAATACAGTTTGATCTGATGAATTACCAATCACATCTACTCCATCATTCCAAACCCAAATATTTCTTGGAATCCACTTTGATAGTGGTCCTCCTGTGCTGGACGCTAATGTATTTGTGTTTGCTGATACGGCAGAAGAAGCTAATGCTCCACTCATTGCCAGAACCTTATAGTAATATGTTGTCGAAGCAGTTAAGCCATTGTCATCATAAGAAGTTGAATTCGAAGGCAAAGTAGCAATATCGGTGAAATTACTATTATCGAGCGATCGTGAAACTTTAAAGTTTGTTTCATTGTTCGAGTTATCATTCCATACTAAATGAACTTGTGAACTAGAACTAGCCGTTGCTACCAGCCCACTCGGTGCCACAGGTGCCACATCTACCACAGAAAATGACAGATCAAATGTTTCAACCATTCCTGAAATTTCGCCATGAACCGTATAAGCGCCTGCTACTGCACTCACATAAAACATTTTACCTGACTGATTGTATCCCGATGCCGCTGAATAAATCGGAATAGAAGTAGTGGGATTTTTACAATTTCCCGAAGCGTCAATCCCACTATAGACTGTGGTATTTGCAGTGAGATTTACAGTAACATCATTGGCCGGTTGAATATTTGCACCATTGAATACATATGCTGCCCGAAACTCAAGGCAGCTACCCGTTCCTGATACTACAGATGGAATTGAAGTCGGCTCGGTATAAGTCGATACTAATTGAGATCCACTGGCACCTCTACCTAGCGATCCACCAATGTCATATTGTACACCGCTAGTGCTTGGAATTACCCCAATTCCACTTAATGAAATAGATGCTACATCATTGCTAATTGGATTTGTGTATTGAATAGAAATTTGATCTATAAAAGTACCAGCTGATTGCGGTAAAAATATGATTTTTACAGTGCACGTATCTTGAGCTCCAAGAGTGAGTCCTACACTGCAAGTGGAAGCGGTTGCATCGATACTATATGCACTAGAACTGGGAGGCACGATAGCTGTTAGTATGGCACTTCCTAAGTCTGAATTCGTTAGTGTAATGGTTTGTGACAAACTAATGCCGACATTTTGTGTAGAAAACACTAAAATACTATCTTCAATTTTTCCCGTAATGGCTGCCACACCCCCACCCGATGAGTCTCCGGTTGGATCTTGGATGCTTTTTTCATCGGCTGATGCCACTCGATATGCGATCGATCCTGCATTATCTTTACCAATTGATGCCAAGAATTCTCCTACCGATAATTGAAACATCAGAAGATCTTCTTTAGACATTCTATCAATTTTTACTTTAAACCGCTTTTGGTGTTCTTGGATTAAAATTTCAATATTTTTACGGTAACTATCTGCGTATTTTAGTAATATAGACGCTATCTTTTTTTTCTCATCATATTTTAAAACGTCATCACTGAGATCAAGCATTTTTACTAAAACATCTTCAGACTCTACATCGATATTTACTTTATTTTGGAATTTTAAATCGAATTCAATGAACTCATCAGAGAGCTTTTCATAATTCGTTTGTTGAAAGCTAAGAATCTCTAAGATTTGATCCCGCTTCATGCCCTGTTTTTCAAAAAGACTTAAATCACGACTTGATATGGGGGTCTCAAAAAATATCGACGAAGCTTGAACATCGATTGAAAAAATATATGCGAGCAAAATCAACAGAAGATAATATCCGAACTTTTTCATGAACAAACGTTCCTCAAGTTAAGATTTTATACCAACTTGAGGTACGTTTTAAGTGTGTCTTTATAACCGCATAGGCATTTTATTTAGTAATGTTTATTGCGGTAATATTTTAAATGAACCATAGTGGTGAATTGCATTTCCATTATATCCGCTTACGCCGGCGAAATGACTGGATACGCTGTTTAATACAGATTCCATAGCTGCGGCACCTAGGCCACAAAAGGAGGACGATCCTAAACCACAGATGGTTTCGACTCTCAGTACCACAGTTGTCGAAAAGTGCCAAAACTGTGGTGGCAAAATTAAGGTGCTAGCTGCAATTCTAAATGATGACGCGATCAAGAAAATATTAAATCACTTTGGGCTGCCAACCAAGGTGCCGGAATATTATCCGCCGTAGAATGAGCCTAAAGTTTCCATAATCTACTTGCGCGGCCTGCTATCCGACCCCTAGGAGGGCACCCGCTTACCTAAAAGGGCCAAAATCCCCTACCCTAGTCAGAGGGTTTCATCATTTCAGGGCTGAACTCGGCCAAAAATCAAAGAATCGAAGAAAAACGTAGCGGGTTGGCTTTGTCCCCTGCCCTAAAAGACCCATTAGGTGGAGTTTCTGTTTGAGTGATGGGCTTTGAATTCCAAATCCTTTGTGAACTCTTTCAGAATTTAAAACTTATATTACTAATACTTTTCGCAGCCGCTTAAGACACATCCATTTGTGTCAGCGGCTGCAAGTAAGTGTGCAATCCTTAATGAAAATCTCACAAGCCACGCAAGCCAAACGCAAGCCAAATACAAGCCAAATACAAGCCAAACTCAAGACAGCTCGTGAAAACTCAAGACAGCTCAACCTTACAAAACCCCTTTATTTTGCGTAAAAACACTAGTTTTAATATTAAGCACTTAGAACAAATACTTGAAATTGACTTAAATTAAATGGGGTGACCGACGGGGATTGAACCCGCGACACTCGGAATCACAATCCGATGCTCTACCAGCTGAGCTACGGCCACCATCCAAATGATTGGACTACTCAAATGTCCAAAAAAGAAATGTCTTAACCTTATAAACGCTTTTTTTTACCAAATCAACTCATTCAACAATTCTTGCAGAAACTTAAATCCTCTTCTATTCTATAGGCATGAAACAGGACGTTACTTTGAGGCGACCGGAGGGAACGAAGTGAAACGAAAAATCAAAAATTTACTACCTAGATTTAAGAAGTCGTTATTAACAGTAATCGCAATTATAACGCTATGCACATACGAAGATTTACTTCATGCAAGCGTTTTCGACTTACCTGCATTCTTACCACCTGGTGAGTTTTCTCTAGGATTAGAACCTGAAATCATTACATCCAATCCATCTGGTGCGGGTGTAAATTTAAAGCCTCGTATCGGAACAACTTCATTTTTAAACTGGCAAGGTATCATTGGTACAGGTTCAGGTGATCGTGGTTTTCGTTTAGGTGCAACTGCAGACTTTGATTGGTTTCCTGATGTAGACCACCAACCAGGAATCGCAACACCTTTTACATTACTTTACAATCAACTCGGTGGAGACAATGTAATCAGTTATTATTTTTCGCCTCTCGTATATAAATCTTTTAAAGGCGAAGCCGCAGAATACATTCCTTTTATTTCTGTTCCGTTTGGATGGACGATTCGCAATTCAAGAAACACAAACTTTTCACAATTCGTAATGGGCTCAATGTTTAAATCACCCGGAATGCAATACTTTCGATTTTCTGTTGAAGCAGGATTTAATATGAATAAATCCTATAGTTACATTTCTGGTGGAGTCACTTGGTACCCATCAGGCCTTGATAGTGGCGGCTCTCCAGCACCTCAGTCAACTGGCCCTCACAATAACAATTCATCAATTGAACGTTGAAAGTAGCTATTAATTAATTATTTAATTGCTGTGTAAATGCGGTGAACATCATCGAAATCATCAATCGCACTTAAGAAATCGGTGACTTCTTTTTTCGAAGCTTCGTCTAACTCTAAATAATTTTTTGGAATATAGGTAAGTTCGCTTAAGGTAATAACCCATCCATCTTTTGTAAGTAATTTATTTACAACATCTAAATCTTTAGAGTCTGTAAAAAATCTTGCACCAATAGAACCTGCGGGAACTTCTGAGTCTTCTAACGGTTCTACGTTTTGAGCGCCTGCTTCAATCGCTGCTGTTTCAGGATCTTTTGATTTATCAGTGTGAGTTGCTTCAATCACTCCCATACGATCAAACATCCAACCTACTGAGCCGATTGATCCCAGTTGGCCTTTTCTAAAAAGAACTCGAATTTCAGAAGCAGTTCTGTTTTTATTTTCGGTCAATGCCTCAACGATCACTGGAACTTTATGAGGAGCAAAACCCTCATAGGTGATCATTTCAAAGTTCATGGTCTCATCTAAGAGGCCTGCCCCTTTTTTAATGGCTCTTTCGATTGTATCTCTTGGACAAGACTGCTTTTTAGCAGCCTCAACTGCAGCCCTTAATCTTGGATTATTGGCAGGATTAGGGTCTCCTAATTTGGCAGAGACCGCTATTTCTTTAGCTAATTTACTGAATAATTTACCTTTTTTTTCAGCTGAATCGACCCGACCAGCCTGTTTCCATTGTGCGCCCATAGGTTGTGTTTATAGCCTAATTTAGCTTATTAAACCATGATTTAAAGATTATAACGCATCAAGTTAATACAAAAACAAGTTCCATCGTTTTAATTGACTCTTTTCTCCAATTTAGCTAATTTATCGTCTCTAAAAAGTTTTAATTAGGAGCAATTACAATGAAGGGCAATACACATCCTGTTTATCGTGAAGTGATTTTCAAAGACATTTCATCTGATTATATTACATTAACTCGTTCAACCATTAGTCTTTCTAAAGATACTGAAACTATGAAATGGGAAAACGGAAAAGAATATCCTTTGATTAAAATCGATATTTCTTCTCACTCTCACCCATTCTTCACAGGCCAAGACAAGATCATCGATACTGCTGGTCGTGTTGAGAAGTTTAAGAAGAAATACGCAACACCTGCGAAAAAATAATTTTCAATTCATTATTGATACTACACAAAGAAGCCTCAATGAAAATTCATTGGGGCTTTTTTATTTACTTAATTACACATAATTTTTTTCAAAATACTCACCAGTGAACGTTCGTTCATAAGGTTCGTATTTTGAAAAAATTATATAAAATATATATAACGATAAAATGAATCTTGAATAGTAAGTTTATCTTATAGTGAAGAGTACATATTCGAATCCTTATGAAGCGAATGCTTCATGGTGAGAATATGTACTCTTAACAATAAATTTACATGTCTACGATCATGCCACCAGAGATAATTGGCTGCACTTGGTTTGATTTAGCAGATGGGTAATAATGAAAACCTAATTGAAATCCAGGCCAGTGATGGCTAAATCCCATTCCTAACATTTTGTAAGTAATATCGTAACTGACTCCGGGAGAAAAAACATTTCCTAACGTATTTTTCTTTTTATCATTTTTAGGATTATATGCCCACGATAAATCAGATTCGATTCTTGCTCCACGAACAAAACCTGAAGCTTCTACACCAGGTGTATTTGATTTTTCAGATGAATAGCGTAAGTTTCCGCCAACTGCAATTGCAACGCGTTCTCCTAATGCAAATGAAAAAACGGCACCTGGAAGCCATGAAGTTACTGAGACGTCAGGATTTCCTGTATTTATATCTTTGTAATTGTACGCCTCATATCCACCAGTGAGTGCACAAGCAAATGATTCATAATCAACCAATGATAACTTTGCGTTGGCATTATATATTTTATAAAAATCACGTAGAATACTTGTTCCAATCGTAAAAAAATCAGTCACACCATACGCGAGATCTGTACCAACTACTAATCTACCTGCGGGGAGTGTAAATGGGCCGGGTAACAAATGTGTGTATGCGAATAAATGATTTTCAGCAGCTTTAACTTTTTGAATAGTACTGCCAAATATTACTGACAGAACAATCAACAATGAAATTAAAAATCTGTAAACCATTTTCTGCATTGATTCGATCTACTTTTCTGGTTGAGCCATACGATTCATGATGAAGTCCATAGGAAGTTTAGCGCTTCCTGATTGGCCGCCCATTTCTTTTAAAGCTGCCACATCAGCATCTGTATCTGCTGGTGGACTTGTCATGATCGAACGAACAAAATGCGCAATCGCGATTCTTTCAGAAGGTTCTATGCTTCCGAATGAAGGCATTGAAGTACCAGGTAAACCATTGCTAAGTGTTTTAAAAACAGCAGCAGTAGATCTTCCGTTTTTCCAACCTTCAGTAGCTGTAAAGTTACGTGGTTTTGGATTCATCGCAGCTGCGGCTGGTCCATCACCTTTTCCTTCAGAACCGTGACAAGCTACACACTGTGCAGTAAAAGTTGCTTTTCCTTTTGCAATTAATTCAGGAGTAGACTTTATCATTGAATCAATTGAAGCAGAAGCTCCACCAGCTCCTGGCAATACCACCATGTCTTTTACAACAGGTGCCGCAGCTTGCGGTTTACGATAAAAAATATCGCTTCCTGTTAAAAGAATAAAAATGAGCAAAAATACAAAGGCAGAATAAAATGTATAATTATTTTCTTCTGAGTCATATTTTAGTCCCATGAAAAAGGTTGTAACTAGTAAAGCTTTTACAGTAGCGATTCCCATCGCAATGATAATATTTAAACTTCCGAAATTCATATAGGAAGTTCCAACTGTAACTAATGTTAAAACAATCAATGCAACCCATACATTGTAATATATTTTTAATGGGGTCACATGATGAACAGATTTTTTATTTTCTTGAGAGTTATGTTGTGACATTTGTTTGCTCCTATCCAATCAAATACATGAGTGGAAATAAATAAATCCAAATTAAATCTACTAAGTGCCAAAACAATCCTACTAACTCAACAGGAGTATAGTAATGCTCGTTAAAGTCTCCGCGATTGGTTCGAATTAAAACCCATGTGATAGCAATCATACCAATCAATACGTGAAATCCGTGAAGACCTGTCATCATAAAATAGATTGAAAAGAACAATTGAATTTTAGGATGATGTTGTCCTTCGGCATGAAATAGTCCACCGGGGAGCAATCCTTCATGAATTTTGTGCTTGTATTCGAAAAACTAAATTACCATAAATATACATTAACATATTTATGTGAATACCAACATTCTGTCAGATTTTTTCTTATCATTTCTTTGAGCTGCACCAATTGCTAATGCCATCGATAAGGAAGAACAAATCAGTACTAACGTATTGATTCCTCCCATTACCTTATTCAAATGGTGAGATGCTTCGTGAAACATTTCAGGATACATATTTCTAAAAATAATGTAGGCCACAAATAATCCACCGAACATCATAACTTCGGTAACTAGAAATGCCCACATTCCAAACTTCGATGTTTCAAACTCGTGTTCCGCACTATCAAAGTGGTGCGCGTAATGACGTTCGCTCATAGTTTAGAGTTCTCCTTTATTAAACTTGTTCTGATTTATAATCGTATGGAAAACCTGTGACGACAGGTGTTTCATGAAAATTGTGCATGATAGGAGGTGAAGCAGCTGCCCACTCAAGAGTTTTACCACCCCATGGGTTAGCTTCCGCTTTTTTACCTTTTTTCATTGCATACAATAAAATTGAAAAGTGAATTACAAATCCAATAAATAAGAACCAAGAACCATACGTAGATAATCTATGATACGAGGTAAATTGCTCAGGATAATTGTAATATCTTCTCGGCATTCCGGCACTTCCCATAATAAATTGAGGAATGAATGTTAAATTAAAGCCTATGAATACCAATGCCCATGCAAATCGAGCACCTGCTTCATTATACATTCTACCGAAAAATTTAGGCCACCAATAATGTAAGCCACCCATTAACGCCATCACAGTTCCACCCATCATTGTGTAGTGAAAGTGTGCAACAACGAAATAAGTATCTGTTAAGTGAATATCTACAGAAAGTGCTGCTAAGAACAAACCTGTTAATCCACCAATCGTGAACATAAATACAAACGACAATGCATATAACATTGGAGTCGTTAAAGTTATGTTTCCTTTATACATTGTTGAAATCCAGTTAAAGATTTTAATTGCAGTAGGAACAGCAACTAAAACGGTTAACAATGAAAATAAGAAATTTGCAAAGTCAGATTGACCACTCACGAACATGTGATGTCCCCAAACGATAAAGCTGATTGCTGCAATTGCAAGTGACGAATATGCTACTGCTCTATAACCGAACAATGGTTTACGAGAAAAAGTAGGAATTAATTCAGATACAATTCCCATTCCTGGAAGAATCATAATGTACACAGCAGGATGTGAATAGAACCAGAAAAAGTGTTGAAACAATACTGGGTCTCCACCAATGGATGCATCAAAAATTCCGATTTTAAGTACTCGTTCCATTATAAGAAGTAATAATGTAATTCCTAATACAGGGGTTGCTAAAATTTGAATGATACTGGTTGCGTATGTAGCCCAAACAAAGATTGGCATTCTGTGAAAAGTCATGCCCGGCGCACGCAATTTATGTATGGTTGCTACGAAATTTAATCCGGTAAAAATAGATGCAAATCCCATAATAAAAGCACCGGTTACCATCATTACAACGTTTGAAGAAGTTCTAATACTGTATGGAGTATAAAACGTCCAACCAGTATCTGATGCTCCATCAGAAGTAATTAATGAAATCGCAGCTAAAATAGCTCCGGTTAAAAACACATAGTAACTTGCAAGATTTAATCTTGGAAATGCAACGTCTTTTGCCCCTAACATCAATGGTAGAACAAAGTTACCAATCGCTGATGGAATCATCGGAATGATAAACATAAATACCATCACAGCCCCGTGAACAGTAAACGCTTTATTATAGGCTGTCGCTGTAATGTATGTTTGTGTACCTGATAAGTGTTCAAGACGCACTAAAAGTGCAGCTAATCCACCGATTAAAAAGAAAATCAAAACGGTAAACAAATACATGATACCGATTTTTTTATGATCTAAAGTTGTTAGCCAGCCCCAAAGTGTATTATCTTCTTCAAGATAATTTTTCTCTGAATGTCCGTCGGCATGATGTGCGTGTTGTTGAGATCCCATTGTTTTTCTCCCTTATTTCAAACTCTTAATGAAAGCGATGATTGAGTTAATTTCATCATCACTTAATTGACCCTTGAATGTTGGCATTGAAGGCGCAAAACCTTTTACAATTTTTGCATTTGGTTCCATCAAAGATTCACGAATGTAGTTTTCGTCTACTTTTGCTTTACTGCCATCTTGTAATTCAACTTCGTGTCCAAATATTCCTTTTAAACTTGGTCCTACTTTTTGTGAACCATCTGTTGAGTGACAGGCAAAACAACCCTTGGCTTTAAATAAATCTTCACCTTTTTGTGCCATACTTTTTCCAGCCACTGGTGCATTATTTGCTGTCGCTGCCATTGCAGTACCAGGAGCAGCTTTTGGTCCTTTTCCAGTTTGTAACCAGCGATCGAAATCAGACTGTTCTAAAACATGTATAGTACCAAGCATGTCAGAGTGGCCTGTTCCGCAATATTCAGCACAATAGATTGGATGATCTCCTGTCATCGTAGGCATGAACTCTAAAGTGGTATACATTCCAGGCACAACGTCTTGCTTCACTCTAAAGTTAGGCATGAAAAAACTGTGAAGAACATCTTCTGACGTCATAATTAATTTAATATTACGATCTTTAGGAAGATATAACTCGTTTAACGTTTTTCTTCCGTTCGTATATTCAAAATTCCACATCCATTGTCTGCCAACAACATTGATTTCATATACGTTTGGAAGGTTTTTCTTCATCACAATATAATCTTTGTATCCCCAACCGAAAATGAACAACATTAAAATAAGTGGCCCAATAGTCCATAATGCTTCTAATGCATGATTATCTAAAATGTACTCGGTAATTCTACCTTTTTTAGACTTATGGTACTTTTGCACAAACACAATCATTAATACCGTTACTAAAAATAAGAAAAATAAACTGATATAAACTAAAAAATCATGCAAATGATCAACACTGGGTGCAATGGCAGAGGCTTGTGGAAGTCCTGTTGTACTTGCCATAGCGTTGTTTAAGAATGTTAGCATTTTCGATTCTCCTTTATGCTGTCATGCGATCATTCGGCTCTTTGCCTGTGATCGCCTTTGTCTTTTTTTTACGATTTCCGATGTAAACCCAAACTCCTAAAAATAAAATTGTAATTACGGCAATTGCACGTGTTACTTTTAATACTGTGAAAGAATATGTTCTGCCTTTTGGATCATAATTATAACAAAACATCACCAATCGATCTGTGAGAGTACCGATACGATTTCCACTTGCTTCAGAAAGAGCTAGTTTTAAATCTTTTTCTGCATACTGAATTCCGTAAAGATACCTTGAAACAACACCTTTGGGAGTTAAAAAGACAACGCCAGCTGAGTGTGCATATTGGTTTGTTTCTTTATTCCATTTATACCTAAATCCAACTTGATCAGATAATTTTTTTGCATTGTGATTAATGTTTTCAACATCTAATTTGGTATCATTCACTAAAAAATGCCAATCCATGTTTGCTTTGATCGTTGAAAATTGTTTTAAGTGATTTGCTTTTTTAGCTTTTGCTAAATTTGGTTCTTCAGAAGGGTTTATACTTACTGTAACCAATTCAAATTCTTGTCCAGCAGTCCACTTCAAACTTTTTAAACTTTCACTCACACCATTTAAAAACAAATTACATAAATTTGGGCATTGATAATATGCCATCAACAACATCACTGGCTTTTTCGAGTGAAAATATTTTGAAAGAGGTACGATCTCTCCTAGCTCATTTCTGAAAGTTAAATTTAAATCAACTTGTTGACCTAATTTTTCTTCAATTCCAATGTCTTTCAATTCAACAGGAATAGATTCTTTGGCAAAAGCATTTAAATGGCTTGCCATTAAAATTGATAAAATTGTGAAAAATACTTTTTTCATTTCAACTTTCTACTTAAACAAAACGTCCAACATTAATACAACAAATAATCCTAATAAATATACAATCGAAAATCCAAACAACTTCCAATTTGTTTCTTTATCTTTTTTAAGCATTGCTTTTAAAGTTCTTCTAAAATATTCGATGCCTAAAATCAAAGCGCCAAAGAAATACAACCAGCCACTATGTTGTGTAAAAAATGGTACAAATGTAATTGGAATTAATAAAATTGTATAAATTAAAATTTGCCTTCTAGTTTTTTCTTCTCCCGCAACAACCGGTAGCATTGGTACAGAAACTTTTGCGTATTCGTCTTTCACACAAAGAGCTAATGCCCAAAAATGAGGGGGCGTCCACATGAATATTACTAAAAATAAACTCCACGCTACCATTGAAATTTCACCATTTGCAGCTGCCCATCCGATTAAAGGTGCGGTCGCACCAGCTGCTCCACCTATCACAATATTATAAGGGGTTCTGCGCTTTAACCACATAGTGTAAACTAAAATATAAAATGCGATTGTAAATATACCTAAAAATGCAGCTACAAAATTACCAAAGTAAAACAATAACGTCATTGCGATTACACCTGTGATGTAGGCAAACAATAATGCATTCGTAGGCGTTAATAATCCTTGTGGAAGCGGGCGTTTTTTACTTGTTCTTTCCATTTCAGAATCAATGTCACGATCTATGTATTGATTGAATGCGTTCGCTGATCCTGCTGTTAGTGTGATTCCTAAAAAAATCATCCAAAATCTAAACGGATTATTGAGAAGACTTCCTTCTAAAACCATTGTCGCAACACCGGTTAATGAAAACAAAAGAACGATTCTTGGCTTAGTAAGTGCAATGTATGCATTGATTTTTTCGCGCATTGAAATCGTTTCTACTTTAGTTTCTGAAGTTAATTCAGTGTTAATATTAGTTACTATATTTGCTTTCATGTACCATCACCTGCATGAATCCTAAAATTGCGGTAGCGATTGCTAAGTGAGCAACTGCCATCAATAAAGGTAAATGCATGAAAATCATTCCTACACCTAATAAAATTTGAACAGACAATAAAAGAGGAATGAATGTTGCCATTTTTTTCGACAAGTTTGTGAAAAAATATTTTCTATTTTTTAACAAATATCCAACCGTTAAAACCAATGTTAAAACGGCACCCAATCTATGCATGAATTGAAATAGTACACCACCAGTTAATTCTGGAATCCATTTTCCATTACAAGTTGGAAAATCTAGACATGCTAGTGCTGCAAAATTTGAACTTACAAGGCCACCTAAGAACGCTTGAAAATAAACCATTATCATAGCTGCTAAAGCAAACTTAGAATACGTAGACTTAACTAACTTAAAATCAATACCTTTTCTTTTGTAATAAAAATGCATTGTCATTGAAATCATGGTTAAGAAAAAACCAAGTCCAAATACTAAATGCGAAGAAACCCATTTTGGAGATAATAAACCAAGTACCGTTAAACCGCCCAAAACAACTTGTGCTGCCAATAAAATCAAACCAATCGTACAAAATTTACCAAAATCTTTTCTTAAATTTTTATTGGTATAAACGATTGTCGATAAAATAAGCATAATAATGCTTACGCTTCCTGCGATCAAACGATGAAACCACTCTAGAAAAATCTGAGCAGGAGCTGCGTGAACAGATCCTTTGTCTAACATTTGTTGTGGTAACATTTGACCATAGCAAAGTGGCCAATCAGGACAAGATAATCCTGCTCCAGCTCCTCTAACCAATCCTCCTAAAGAAATCAGAGAAT